>CACFPS010000001.1:0-200000 GCA_902568235.1 uncultured Pelagibacteraceae bacterium
GTTTTAAATTCTTTATTATTTTTCCATGATTTATAATGATTAGACCAGGTGTTTATATAGGTAAAACTACTATGATCACCGTCTGCAGTTTTTTCAATTAAAGAACTATTTTCATCAGTCATAAAATTAATGGCCTGCTCATAAGTTAATGAGTAATGATTTACAAAAGAAGTAATTAAATTTCTAGGATCTCTAACTATATAAATTGCAGCAAGTGTTTCATTTTTTGTTGTAAACTTATTACCTTTGTGCTCAACTAAAGTATTATGAGTTTTAACAAAATTTAATTTTTCTTTATCAAAAAAAGATCTTTGATTATAAATCCAATTTTTACTAGTTTCTTCCATACTTTTTGTTTTGAATTTTGAATATTTCAAATTTGGAAATTGTTCCATTTTTAGTAAATCGTCGAATTGAAATTTTCCATTATTTGAATAATAATAAGCTGCTAAAAATGATCTTATATAAGTATTTCCACTTTTTGGGTATGACGAGATCCAAATAATCATAAGTAATGTGGTTCTATTTTGGAGCGGGCAATGGGACTTGAACCCACGACCTTCTCGTTGGCAACGAGACGCTCTACCACTGAGCTATGCCCGCTTGTTTAAAAGTTATTATAGATAGAGGTTTTTTTATTGCAAGCAATAATAAAATTGTCAAAATTGAATACTTTAAAAAAAAAGTTTATATAATAAAAATATGACTAATCTTCTTAGTAAAAAGATACAAAATTTAAATAAAAAATTATTAATTACTGTTCCTTATAGAGATAGAGAGATCCAATACAAAACTTTTTTAAATCATATTAAGATAGGCTTTTAAAAAATTAGAAATTCAACCATTTATATTTATTTTTATAATCTTTTAGCAAATAATAATAAGGTTGATATTTTTTTAAATCATATTTGCTAATTTTTTTTCTAACTTGCACTCCACTTAAAGTCTTTACAAATGAATTTTTTCTCATTTTTAAATCTAAAAACTTTTTATCCCATTTAAGTGAACAAAAATTAAATATATTTTTAAAAACAGATTCTTGAGATTTAGTTAAATCTTCTAATTTCACATCTAGAATTTTATTTTTATATTTTTGTTTAAAAAAATTTATTATTTTTAGATAATTATCAACGTATTTTGTTAAACTGCTTATTTTATGCGACCAGGATAATTCGTGAAGGGAAGACTGATATATAGAAATAATTGCATCATTATAATTTCTAAAAGAATGAATAAATTTAGCATTAGGTATAATTTTTAAAATTACTTCAATATTAAAGAAATTTTCTAATGATTTATCAAGGAAAAAATCGTTTTCTAAAATATTTAGGGATTTATATTTTTTTTTAATATTTTCAAACATTTTTAAATGATCAATATATAATGTTTCTTCGTTTATATTAAAATTTTGAGAGAAAATTTTTTCTTTAATATTTTCGACAATACACATATTAAAAATATTAGACTCGCCACATGTTTTTAATTTGTTTTCTGATGAAGTTAATATAGCTTCTATTAAACTAGATCCACTTCTAGGCAAACCTATAATGAATATTGGCTTGATACTTGAAAAATTATTTTTATCAGAAAAATTATTAAATTGGATTTTGTTATAAAATCTACTTATAATTTTATCATAGTAGAATTCTGACTGAGAATTAAGTTCGAGATTTGAATTAAAACACAAAGAGTGATAATTTTTTAAATATTTTATCTCAGTTGTGTAATTCCTTTTTTTTTTTTCAATTTTAGAAAGCATAAATTCTGATAAACTCTTTTCAAAATCAGATGAGTTTTGATTTTTTGAAATTTGAGAGATAATAGGATAATATTCTTCCAATATTAATTTTGGATTTAAATTATACAATCCAATATAAGGTCTAATAAAATATTTATTTTGTCTAAGTAATTTTAAATAAAGTTTTTTTGCTAAATTAATTTTACCAAGTGTTTGGTAGACTAAAGCTAAATTATAAAGTGCTCTATAATAATCTGGTTTAATTTTTATACTTTTTTTTAAATGTTTAATACTTTTATTAAAACTATTTAATTCGAAGTAACATAGTCCTAGATAAAAATTTATTTCACAATTTTCGCTATTTTTGTCCTCAAGTTTTAAAAATACATTAATTGCATCGTTGAAATTTTTTGCTCTAAATAAATTAATACCATTTTCAAGTTTCATAGTGATATTTAATATTGTTAAATTTCAAATAGTTATTATCTTATAATTTATGAAAAAAGAACAATTACCAAAAACAATACCAGTATTTCCTTTATCGAATTTTATAATTTTTCCAAAAACTACAGTCCCTCTAAATATTTTTGAACCTAGATACGTTCAAATGATAGATGATTGCATGAAAAGCAATAGAATAATTGGTATGATACAACCAAAAAAAACTGGAGAAATAAAAAAACCAAATCTTTATGAAATAGGCTGTATAGGAAAAATAACGAGTTTCAATGAAACGAGGGACGGAAGGTATTTAGTCATATTAAATGGTTTGTGTAGATTTAAAGTATTGAAGGAACTTAGTACTGAAAAATTATACCGTAAATGTGAGGTAACTTACGATAACTTTGAATTTGATCTATCTTCAAAAAAAGATGATTCAAAAGTAACAGAGCTTAAGTCAATTTTTATAAAATTAAAAAAACTATTTAAAAAACAAGGCTACATAATTAATTGGAAGGATATAGAAAATCAAAATCCAATCCAAACATTAAATACTCTATCAATGGCTTCGCCGTTTACTTTGGAAGAAAAACAAATTTTATTAGAAACAAAAAATTTTAGCTTAAGAAAAGAGAAATTAGAAAATATTTTAGAAACATACTCTTTGGATAATTTTAATAATACAACTCTTCAATAAATCTTTGAAAGACCTTTGTCTGCAAAAAGAATAGATTTTTTCTTTAAAATATTTGAATAATTTAAAAATTTAAAAATAGGTTTAGATAAATAATTGTTTACTTTATTATCAAGCATAAAAAATTCATAAATAAAATCTATTCCAGAAGAAAATATATAATTTGTATGTTTTAATTTTTTTTCAAATTCTGACGATACAGAAGCATCAACATCTAAGCCAAGATCAATTTTTGAATCAATAATCGCTGATAAAGTTATTATATCCCTAATAGTCATATTAAAACCTTGGCCTGCCAAAGGGTGAACTTTATGCAAAACATCTCCGAATGCTAATATATTTTTATAAAAATAGTTTCTTAAAATAGAAAATTTAATTTTATATTTCTCGATATCGTAAATTTTAGTAATTTGATATTTCATATTATATTTATTTAAAATTTTTTTAATTTCTTGAGAATTTAAATTTTTTTTACCGTTATAAGAATAAACAATTGACGTTTTATTATTTGAGATTGGCAAATAAGCCAAGGGACCTGATTTTGTAAATATTTGATAAGCAGATAAATTTTTAATTTTTTTATGCTCAATTATTCCAGTGTAAGCAAAGCTTTTATAATTTTTATTTATTTTTTTAAAAAAATACTTTTTAGATAAATGACTATTTGCGTCAGTGTTAATTATTAAGCTACTATCATTTGATATTTTTTGTCTTACTTTAATAAATGTATTTTTAGAAATTTCATTTTTAAATATATTATATAGATCAGTATATTTAACCAAATTAAAAAGTTCTATTTTTTCATTTTCAAATTCAACTAAACTACCATCATCAAATTTTTCATTATAAATTTTAATTTTAGAAGCTTTCCAAGACTTTATTTTTTTATTAAGAATTTTATTTAAAAATTCAAAATTATTTTTTGAAATAGCTAAAGTTCTAGATGAAATATATGGTTTTATTTCATTTTTTGATATTATTTCTATAGATATTTTTTTATTTGCTAAAACATAAGCCAAAACAAGACTTGTTAAAGTTTTTCCAATTAATGCAATTTTCATATTATTTAATTTTAACAGCAAAAATTAAATGATACAAAGTGACAAATCGTGGTTCAAATTTTATGAACATTAAAACTTTATTAGATAAATTTACTAATTTTGCATTTAATCGTTTTGCGGAGTTAGCTGGTCTATTTTTAATAATGATTTCTGCATTATTGCTTGTATCTTTAATAACTTACTCGCCAGAAGATCCTAATTTTATATTTGCAGAATCTGTGGAAATTAAAAACTTGCTAGGTGCAAGAGGAAGTTATACTTCTGATTTATTTTATCAATCAGTTGGATTGATAGCTTTGTTAATTCCAATTACGATTTTTTTTACTGGAATATATATTTTAATAGAAAAATCATTTCTTATAATTATAGAAAATTTTTTTTTTATAATTCTATACACATTATTAGGAAGTTTATTTTTTACAGTTTTTCATAAAGAAAGCTTTTGGTTAACAATAAATGGCAATAATGGTTTTATTGGTAATTTATTTGAAGAGAGTCTTATAATAAATTTAATTAATCTTAATCAATCAATTAGTTATTACTTAATAATTTTTGTAATTTTTATTTTATTTTTAAAGAGTATTAATTTCAAATTAAAATTTTTAATTCAAATTTTTAAAAGGATTCTAAGTTTATTTTATTCAGCCAGCAAAGGTTCGGTTAATACTGAAGAAAAAATCTATTCTGCTGAGGAAAAGATTAAAGATACAAGAATACAAGAAAATTTTTCATTTGATGTCAAATCTGCACACTCTAACAATAAAATTTATAAATTTAAGTTACCTTCATTAGATTTTCTTATAAAACCTACAAAAAAAGAAAGAATTAATAACGAAGATGTAATCGACGAAAAAAGTTTAGAAAAAATTCTTTTAGATTTTGGTGTTGAAGGTAAAATTAAAAAAATAAGCCACGGACCTGTTGTTACTCTAAATGAATTTGAACCTGCTCCTGGAGTCAAAGTTTCAAAGATAATTAATTTGTCAGAAGACATAGCAAGAAACACAAGTTCTGAATCTGCAAGAATCGCAACTATACCTGGTAGTAATACCATTGGTATTGAACTTCCAAAACTCTCAAGAGAAAATGTTTATCTTAGTGAAATAATTTCTAGTTCTAGTTTTTCAAATAGAGAAATCAAGCTACCAATTGCTTTAGGAAAAAATATATCTGGACAACCCATTACTGGTGATTTAGGTTCAATGCCACATCTATTAATTGCTGGAACAACTGGCTCAGGAAAATCAGTATGCATAAATACGATTATTTTATCTCTTCTTTACAAACATTCTCCAGATAAATGTAAATTTATTTTAATTGATCCAAAAATGTTAGAACTATCAACATACGAAGGAATACCACACTTATTATGCCCAGTTATTACTGAGGCAAAAAAAGCCGCATCTGTTTTAGGCTGGGTCGTAAAAGAAATGGAGAGCAGATATAAACTTATGACTAAAGAAGGTGTGAGAAATATCGACGGATATAATCAAAAACATAAACTTTCTATGCCTTATATAGTAGTAATAGTAGACGAAATGTCGGACTTAATGTTGGTTGCAGGTAAGGAGATTGAGAATTATATACAAAAATTATCTCAAATGGCAAGGGCGGCTGGTATTCATATAATAATGGCTACGCAAAGACCAAGTGTAGATGTAATAACGGGAACAATAAAGGCAAACTTTCCAACTAGAATATCATTTCAAGTGACATCCAAAATAGACAGTAGAACAATTTTAGGTGAACAAGGAGCTGAACAACTTCTTGGGAAAGGAGATATGCTTTTTATGTCATCAGCAAATAAAATAGTTAGAATACATGCACCTTTCGTTTCAGAAACCGAAATAGATAAAATAAATAATTTTTTAAGAAATCAGAAAGAACCAGAATATATTGATGAAATATTAAATTATACAGATGAAAAGTATTATAAATCTGAAAATAACGACAATGAAAATTTAGATGAATTATATCATTCTGCATTAGAAATAATAAAAACAGAAAAAAAAGCGTCTACATCTTTTTTACAAAGAAAATTACAAATTGGATATAATAGAGCTGCAAGAATAATTGATCAAATGGAAGCCAATGGAGAAGTGAGCGCAGCCAATCATGTTGGCAAAAGAGAAGTGCTTAAGTGATAAAAAATATTATTTTTTTTTTTATTTTGTTTAATGTTATTACTGCAAACGCTTCAACAAACAAAGAGATAGCGAATAATTTCAAAAAAATAAATACATTAAAATTTAAATTTACTCAAAAAATAGATAATAATAAAATTGAAAAAGGAGAATGTATAATTTTATATCCCAAAAAAATTTTTTGTTCCTATGATGATATTTATAATAAAATTTTAGTTTCAAATGGTAAATCTTTAGTAATTAAATCAGATAAAATTAATAATTATTTAAGATACTCATTAAAAAAGACACCTCTTAATTTAATATTGGATAAAAAATTTATTATCTCAAAAATATATGAACTTAAGGAAGACCTAGATTATCCCTTTTATTATGTATTTAATATTAATGTTGAAAGCATTTCTACTAAAATTTTTTTTGATAAAAAAAATTTAGATTTAATTGGATGGGAAACTAAAGATGTTTACCAAAATAAAGTACAAACTTTTATTTCAGATATAAAAAAAAATATACCTGTTGATAACAAAATTTTCATAATTCGAAATTATATTAATTAATATCAATATTTATTATTTCAGACTTAAAAATTTTCATTCCTCTTGATTGATAATTTTTTAAAGCATTTTTATGATCTAAAGAACATGTGTGAACCCAAATTTTATCTACACCATTAATAAAAGATTTAGATATAGCTTCTGAGAGTAAGTAGCCTCCATATTTTTTACCAAAATATTCATTTAGAATTCCAAAGTACGCTATTTCACAATTTTTTTTCTTAAAATCAATGATTGTTTCAAAATAACCAACTAGATTTACATTTTCTTTTAGAATGTAAGTTTTTACTTTTGGATCTTCGACATAATTAATCCATTTACTATCATCCCAAACTAATCGATCGATCCATCTATATTCTTTCCCAATTTGTTTATAAAAAAACTTATTTAATTGAAAGTCAGGAGGTTCAATTAACGATAAATTACAGTTGTCGTTTGGTTTTTTTGAGGATTTTAAATCTTTAATAGAATTTATTTCTAAATAATTTCTATCTACTTTAACAATCACAAAACCATTTTACCAATTTTTTCACCACCAAATAGATGGAAATGTAAGTGAGGCACTTCTTGACCACCATCTTCACTTATATTTGCTAACACTCTATATCCTTTTCCAGTATCAACTGAAATTCCAAGTTTTTTGGCAACAATATTAATTCCTTTTAATAATCCAACCATCTCTTCAGATGATGCATTTTGGCTAAAATCATCAAGGTCAATATATTTACCTTTTGGAATTACTAGCGCATGAATTTTTTTTTGAGGACTAATATCATGAAATGATAATACAAAATCATCCTCATAAATTTTTTTACAAGGAATTTCTCCTCTTAAGATTTTTGCAAAGATATTATTATCGTCATAACTCATTTTTTTCTCTTGTTTAATTCTTTCATTATATCTTCAATTTTTATTTCATTAGCTTCAAGATACATTATTAAATGATAAAAAACATCTGCAGCTTCATGAATTTTATTTGAATCATTTTCTACTGAATCGATTAGTTCATTTATTTCCTCTAAAACTTTTTTTTTACTTAGCAATTTATCGCTAAGTAATTTATTTGTATATGATCCTTCTACAGGAGTTTTTTTTCTTTCCCTTGCAAGTTTAAACAAACTTTCTAGAGTATTTAACATATTAAATTCTAACAGGTATTCCTTTTGAGTCCAAATATTCCTTAGCCTCTTTTATAGAATATTTGCCATAATGAAATATAGATGCCGCTAAAACAGCGCTAGCATTTCCTAATTTAATACCATCAACTAAATGATCTAAATTTCCTACACCACCCGATGCTATAACTGGTATGTTGACTTTTGAAGTTATCTTGGAAATTAAATCAATATCATAGCCAATTTGAGTTCCATCTCTATCCATAGAAGTAACTAATAGTTCTCCAGCTCCACTATCTTCCATTTTCTTTGCAAATTCTATTACATCTATTTCAGTTTTATTTCTCCCACCATGAGTGAAAACTTTCCATTTATCTCCATCTTTCTTTGCATCAATTGCAACAACAATACATTGAGATCCATACTTTTTGCAACTCTCAGCTATAACTTCTGCATTTAGAACAGCGGCTGTATTAATAGAAACTTTATCAGCTCCATAGTTTAATAATTTACTAATATCTTCAACGCTTCTGACGCCACCACCAACGGTTAAAGGTACAAAACATTTTTTTGATGTATCTTGGACTACATTATAAATAGTATCTCTGTTTTCATTAGAAGCAGTAATATCTAAAAAACAAATTTCATCAGCACCACCATCGCTATAAATTTTAGCCTGCTCGACAGGATCTCCTGCATCTTTAAGATCAACAAAAT
Source organism: uncultured Pelagibacteraceae bacterium (assembly GCA_902568235.1). Lineage (GTDB taxonomy): Bacteria > Pseudomonadota > Alphaproteobacteria > Pelagibacterales > Pelagibacteraceae > Pelagibacter. Next base: position 8,465 of record CACFPS010000001.1, read on the forward strand.
TAATACCTTTTACAACTCTTCCATTTTTTACATCTAAGCATGGTATAATTCTATTTTTAAGCATCTATTTCTTTTGCAAGTTCATCTAATTTAATATCACCATCGTATATAGCTTTACCAACTATAATTCCTTCAATATTCTTATTATTTAATTCTTTTGCCTTTTTAATATCATCTATTGAAGAAACGCCTCCAGAAATAATAACAGAACAATTTGATAAATTTGCAACTTTTTCAGTTTCTTCAAAATTTGGACTCATCTTCAACCCATCTCTATTTATATCTGTATAGATTAATCTACTAGCGCCATAATCGTTAACTTGTGTTAAAAAATCTAATGTCATTATTTTAGAATTTTCTTTCCAGCCAGAGACAGATAAATAATCATCTTTTGCATCTAAACCTAAGGCAATATTTCCAGGAAATTTCTTGCAAGCTTCTTTTAAAAAATTTTTATCTCTTATCGCAGCAGTTCCTAAAATAACTTTCTCAACTCCAGCATCCAAATACTTTTGAATATTTTCAAAATTTCTAATACCTCCACCTATTTCAATTTTAAGATCATATTTACTTACGATTTCCTCAATAATATCAATGTTTACTGTCTGTCCTGTTAAGGCACCATCTAAATCTACTATATGTAAGTTTTTAAAGCCATGATCTTTATACTTTCCAGCTTGTTCAAGTGGTGATATTTTGTATTCAGTTTTATTATCAAAGTCTCCTTTAACTAATCTAACGCACTTTTTGTCTTTAATATCTATAGCAGGAAATATTTTCATATATACTTTCTAATTAATAGGCTTAAAAATTAAACATAGTCCATTATTACAAAACCTTTTACCATTTTTACCAGGACCATCATTGAATAAGTGTCCGTGATGAGCACCGCAATTAGCACAATGGTATTCTATTCTTTTCATCCCAAAAGAATAGTCAATTTTGGTCTTAAATACTCCTGGGAGTGCATTGGAAAAAGATGGCCAGCCAGTTCCACTATCAAATTTTGAACTAGAACTAAAAAGTTTTGCTCCGCAATTAGCGCAATGATAAAAACCTTCTCTTTTTTCAGTTAATAATTGACTTGAAAATGGTTGCTCTGTTCCTTCATTAAATAATATATTTTTTTGCTCTTCTGACAGATTCTGATTTATAATTTTTTTTGTTTTTGAGTAAAGAAATTTATAAGGTAATAAAAAAAAAACTAATACTGATGAACTAACTAATTTAATAAAACTTCGTCTCATTTTTTTTAAAATTATATACTTATAAAATTTTCAATGATTTGCAGGCCCATTTTATCACTCTTTTCAGGGTGAAATTGTGTTCCAAACAAATTTTCTTTTTCTGCAGAACAAACAATATTTGAAGAATAATCTGTTGTTGAGGATATTACATTTTTTTCATCCGGTATAAATTCATAGCTATGTACAAAATACATGTGTGATTTATTCTCAATATTTTTAAAAATCTTACTTTCTTTAACAATATTTATTTGGTTCCAGCCAATATGAGGAAGTTTATATTTTCCATTTTGGTTGTCAATTTTAGATACTTTACCAGATATCCATCCTAATCCCTTAGTTTCATTTTCTTCAAAACCAACGTCGGCAAACATTTGTAAACCAACACAAATTCCAAGAAGAGGTTTTTTTTTGTTTTTCACAAATTCGTTAAGAGTGTCTACTAAACCATTAATACTGTTTAAAGCATCTACACAACTTTTAAATGATCCTTGTCCAGGTAATACAATTTTATCACTAGATTTAATTTTTTTTAAATCGGAGGTAACTTCAATATTTACTTTTTTTTGAGCAACTTCTTTAAAAGAATTTATAACAGAACTAATATTGCCTGAATTATAGTCAACAATTGTGACATTCATTAAATTTATAAAGAACCTTTTGTTGAAGGTATTGTATTTTTATTTCTAGGATCCATTTCTAAGGCGGTACGTAAAGATCTAGCCAATCCTTTAAAGCATGATTCAATTATGTGGTGACTATTATCACCATAAATATTTTCAATGTGCATTGTAATTCCTGCTGCTTGTGAAAAAGCTTGAAACCATTCTTTAAATAATTCTGTATCCATTTCACCTAGTTTTTCGACTTTTAATTTTACATTCCAAATTAAATAAGGTCTATTTGAAACATCTATGGCAACTCTAGTTAGTGTCTCATCCATTGGTATCAGAGCATGAGCATATCTTTTGATTCCAACAAATTTCTTAGATGCTTTTTTTAAACATTCTCCAATAGCAATCCCTGTATCTTCTGTTGTGTGGTGAAGATCTATGTGGGTATCACCCTTAGCCTTGATATTTATATCCATAGATGAATGCTTGGATAATTGTTCAAGCATATGGTTTAAAAAACCTATACCAGTTTCAATTTTATATTTACCTTTTCCATCAATATTTAAATCAACATTGATATTAGTTTCTTTAGTTTTTCTGCTTATTTTTGCTTTCCTCTTCATAATTTAAAAAAAGGTATATATCTATTATTCGATTATAGCAATAATACTAGACTTGGTCTTGAACTATTAAATTTAATATCCATTTATAAGTCATGACAACGATTGTATTGGTAAGAAAGAATAATGACGTAGTGGTTGCTAGCGACGGACAAGTTAGTATGGGCAATACTGTAATTAAAAAAACTGCAAATAAAGTTCGTAAAATTGAGAAAAGAAATGTGATCGCAGGTTTTGCTGGATCAACAGCAGATGCACTAACTCTTTTTGAAAGACTAGAATCAAAATTGGAAAAACATGCAGGAAACTTGACGAGAGCAGCTGTTGAATTAGCAAAAGATTGGAGAACAGACAAATATTTAAGAAGACTTGAAGCATTAATGGCGATTGGAGATAAAGAAAAAAGTTTTATAATTTCAGGAACAGGAGATGTTTTAGAGCCTGAAGGAGATGTGATAGGCATAGGATCTGGTGGAAATTATGCTTTAGCATCTGCTAAAGTTCTGATGGATACAGATTTATCAGCTGAACAAATTGCAAAAAAAGCTATTAAAGTAGCTTCTGAAATATGTGTTTTTACTAATGAAAACATTAGCGTAGAAAAAATTTAAATTATGAAAAAATCAAACGTAACATCATTCCCAAAAGAAAAAGTTTCAAGTGAAAATAAAAATATTCAAAATTCTCTTTCGCCAAGAGAAATTGTATCTGAACTAGATAGATTTGTTGTAGGTCAAAACAAAGCAAAAAGGGCTGTTGCAATAGCATTAAGAAATAGATGGAGAAGACAAGCTCTTACGGGTGATATGAAAGACGAAGTTCTTCCAAAAAATATTCTTATGATTGGGCCGACTGGAGTTGGTAAAACAGAAATTTCAAGAAGACTTTCAAAATTAGCAGAGGCTCCTTTTGTAAAAGTAGAAGCAACTCGATTCACAGAAGTTGGATATGTAGGTAGAGATGTTGAACAAATTATTAGAGATCTTTTAGAAATCGCAATAGCAATGGAAAAAGTCAAAAAAAGAAAAGAAGTTCATGCACAAGCACAAAAATTAGCTGAAGAAAGAGTTTTGGATGCATTAGTAGGAAATAAAGCAAGTGTTGCTACAAGAGAGAGTTTTAGAAAAAGATTAAGAGACGGGGACCTAGATGATAATGAAATAGAAATAGCTATTTCTGATTCTGGAAGTCAAATGCCATCATTTGAGATACCAGGTATGCCTGGAGCAAATGTTGGTATGATAAATATTTCAGACATGTTGGGTAAATCAATGGGTAACAAACCTAAAAAGAAAAAGATGACCGTTAAAGAATCTCATGAAATATTAATTAATGAAGAGTCTGATAAATTAATTGAACAAGATAAAATTATTAAATCTGCAAAAAATACCACAGAAAATAATGGAATAGTTTTCTTGGACGAAATAGATAAAATTTCCGCAAGAACTGATCGCGTTGGTGGAGATGTTTCTAGAGAAGGTGTCCAAAGAGATTTGCTTCCGTTAATTGAAGGCACTACTGTAAGCACAAAATACGGACCGATTAAAACTGATCATATTTTATTTATTGCATCTGGAGCTTTCCAGTTAGCAAAACCATCAGATCTTTTACCAGAATTACAAGGAAGATTACCAATAAGAGTTGAGCTTGATGCATTAAATAGTGAAGATTTTAAAAGAATATTAAAAGAACCAGATAATAGTTTAATCAAACAATATAAAGCACTTCTAAAAACTGAAAATGTAGATTTAGACTTTACAGAAGATGGTATTGATACAATTGCAAATATAGCAAATGAAGTAAACTCAACAGTTGAAAATATTGGAGCAAGACGACTACATACGATTATTGAAAGAGTTCTGGATGAAATTAGTTTCACTGCAACAGATAGAGCTGGAGAAAAAATTACTGTAGATTCAAATTATATTAAGAAAAATATTGGTGAATTAGTAAAAGACACTGATTTATCAAAATTTATTTTATAATTTTATATTCAAAATTTTGAGTTCCATTTTTTTTTTGATTTTAAAATAATATCAAAACTTCCTTTTGAAGGACTATTAACTGAATCAAAATCTATTTTTAATATTTTGTCCATCAACTCAGTGTTATTTTTTATAAAATTTGGAACAGAATATTTTAATATCCCTAGTTTATTTGATTTATAAGGGTCATCTACATTTTTAGATCTTAATCCTTTGCCAGTGATTACGTTTATTTTTTTTACTCCTTGAGAAAAACACTCCGTTATAAATTCAAAAATTTTATGATTTGCTTCTTGCAAAGAATATCCATGAAGATCTATTGATTTACCTATTAAAAATTCGGATTTTGTTATTTCTTCTTTATCTTTAGTCTCCAATTTATCGGTACTTCTTAAAAAATTTTCCCAATCTCTTTTATCTTTATCTGAAATTTTGTTTGTCAATTAGGCCTGAGTATCGATTAAAGACCAATTTGGATTTGCAGATCTACTGTCTTTAGAAAATTTCCAAACATCATGTACCTTTTTAATCCTGTCTGAATCTCCAGAAATAACTTTATTATTTTTATCTTTTATACAAGAAATAATTTCACTAACAAACTCTACTGTCACCTCAAGCATATTTTTATTTTGTTTGTGATCTTTAATTTCAGCTGAATTTATTCCTATAAAAGTTGTCTCTGAAATATAACTTTTTGAGTTTCTTTCTTGTATTGCATCATTAAATTGTTGATATACTTTTGTATTCAGTAGTGATCTTATATCTTTTATTTTTCCTTCTGAAAAACTTGTAACAATAGTTTCATATGCAATTTTTGCTCCACTTAAAAATTCTTTTTTTGCTTCATCATCAAATGTGTCAGCATTTATATTTACAACAGGCTTTGTTTTGGATGCCTCATGAGGAAAACTAGAGCTAATATCTTCCTCAAAACCTGTTTTTTTTCCCAAAATTCCTCTTAATCTTAGAAAAATAAACCCCGCTATCATTGCAAGAAGTATTAAATCTATGTATTCAAAGCTATAACTCATAATTATAATAATATTTACTATATTGAATAATTTCAACCTGCTATTTAAATATAAAGACAAATGAACACACTATTATTAATAATAATTGGTATTCCTATTATAGAAATTTACCTATTTATTAAAATAGGATCTCAAATTGGAGCATTTAGTACAATTTCACTTATTTTTGTTACGGCCATTTGTGGCGTAGCATATGTGAGATATGAAGGATTTAATACTTTAAAATCTGCAATGTCTCAAATTGTTAAAAATGAAGTTCCTATTTATGAAATTATATCAGGAGCAACTTTAGCGGTTGCATCTTTGCTTTTAATTCTACCAGGTTTTGCGACAGATGTAATAGGTTTGTTGTTTGTTATTCCATTTACAAGAAAAATGTTGATTAAAATTATATCTAATAAGTACAAAAAAAATAAATACAAAAAAGAAAAAAACTTTATTGAAGGTGAATTTGAGGATATGGACGATAATTAATGAGTAAAAAATATAAAATAATTTTAGATTATATTAATGATCTTTCGGTCGAAATTAAGGATCCTGAAGCTTTACTCATTGTAAAAGAAAAAATATTAAAATTTAAACTTGATTTAGAAATAACCTCTAAACCACTTAAAAATAAAATGATAGAGGTAAACACAAAACTTACCTATCAAGATAAAGAGGCTAAACAGAGAGAGGCATATTTTGAGATGATTTACGCCACAGTTATAAAACTTGATGAAGGTATAGAAAATAAAAAGGAACTAGAAAAAATTCTCTTATGTGATGTTCAAAAAGAGATTTATCCAAAAATTGAAAAAATATTTATAGAAACAATCAAAAATTCAGGATTACCAGGAATAAAATTTACAAAAAAAATTGATTTTGATGAATTGTATTATAAACAACTAAATTAAAAATTGTTTTTTTTTAAATACTTCTTCAAGAAATTATTGTGTTCTTGAATTTCAATAGAGCTTAAAGTAACAATTTTTTTTGAATAATCTGTTTTAATTTTATCTTTATTAATTTTAGTTTTTTCATCTTCATCTAGAAAATTAAGTTTTGGTTCTTTTTGTCCTAATAAATTTATATAAACTTTAGAAAGTAATTCACAATCAATTAAAGCTGTATGTTTTTCTCTTCTAGAATTATCAATTCTAAATCTCTTACATAATGCATCAAGACTAATTCCTGAGCCAGGAAATTTGTTTCTAGCTATTTCCAAGGTATCAACAATATTATCTTTTTTTAATTCATTTCTACCTAATAATTTAAGTTCATTATTTAAATGTCCAATATCAAAATCTGCATTATGAATTACGATTTTTTTATCTTTGATAAAATCTAAAAAAATATCAGCTATATCAGAAAATTTTTTTTTATTAGAAAGAAATTCATCGGAATATCCATGAACTTCAAACGCTTTTTCTGAAACTTTTCTTTCTGGATTGAGATAGCAGTGAAAAATATTTTTTGTTGGAACTAAATTATCAAGTTCTATACATCCTATTTCAACAATTCTATGCCCATCTTTAACCAGAAGACCCGTTGTTTCTGTATCAAGCACTATTTCTTTCATCTAACTCAAAATTTTTTTTTTAATAATATCAATTTTTTTTTTAATTGTAGAAGATTTAAAGTTATTTTTAACTATATAATTAGATATTCTTTTTTTCTCAATTAGAGGACATTGTATTTTTTTTAAATATTCAATTAATTTTTTATTATAACCTTTTCTTTTAATTAATCTTATTTGAATATCCTTTTTGTTTGCCTCAACATAGATCAATATATCTTTATTTTTATTTAATTTATTTTCAATTAATAATGGAATATCCAAAACTACCATTTTTTTCTTATTGTTCTTTTTCATAAATATATTCATTTTTTTTTTAACTAACGGGTGAACTATTTTAACAATTTTAGAGATATTTTTATTATTAGATAATATGGCTCTACTTATTTCAGTTTTATTAATTGGATAAGATTTTATAAATTTTGGTAATTTTTTTCTTAAATTTTTAAAACAAATTTTACTTTTTTGATAAATTTTATTTACTTCTTTATCGGCATTAAAAACTGGACAACAAAATTGTTTCGCTACAAAACTCTTGCCTGATCCAATATCTCCTAAAATACCTATTCTTATCATCGTTTATATACACCTACCACCGTCAACTTCTAATATTGATCCGGTTATCATGCTGGCCTCGTCGGAACAAAGAAAACAAGCTGCATTAGCTAAATCATTAGGTGACGAAAATCTACCCAAAGGAATAGTTGATAGAAAAGCATTTCTTCTTTCTGGAGTGTCCTCTCCTAAAAAAGATTTAAGAAGAGGTGTTTCTCCAGCTACTGGAGCAAGAGAATTGACTCTAATATTAAAAGGAGCAAGCTCAACTGCCATTGTTTTTGTTGCAGTAATCATCCACCCTTTTGATGCATTATACCAATTTAAATTAGGTCTTGGGGAAAGTCCCGCTGTCGAAGCAACATTAAGAATTGATCCTTTTTTGTTTCTCTTCATATGAGGAACAAAAAATTTTCCACAAAAATAAACTGATTTTGAATTTACTGAAAAAACTTTGTCAAATTCTTCTTCACTTACTTCTTCTAGTGGTTTTGGTAAATGGGTTATCCCAGCATTATTTACTATAATATCTATATTTTCATATTTATTAAATGCATAATTGGATAATTTTTGCATACTATTATAACTTGAAACATCTACGCAAAAATAATCCTGTTTTAAATCTTTTGCAACTTTTTCTAATTCCTTTTTATTTATATCTGCCAATATAACTTTAGCACCTTCTTCGGAAAATTTTTTTGCTATTCCTTTTCCGAAACCAGAAGCTGCACCGGTTATTATTGAAACTTTTTCTTCTAACCTCATAATTTTAATAAATATTCATTATTCTATTAATTTTATAACTTCATCATCAATTATTGGCATTAATTTATGCCAAATAGTAAATGCTTGATGTGCCTGATAAATAAACATCATTTTTCCGTTTTCTGTTTTATTTCCAAATAATTTTGCTTTTTTTAAAAAAATTGTTTCTGTTGGATTATAAATTACATCATAAAAAAACTTATTAGAGCCTATTGAAGAATAATCTAAATTAATACAATCGTCTTTTTTTAAACCAATGCTAGTAGTATTAATTATCATATCAAAGCTAGGGATTGTTCCCCAATCAATAATATTTAATTCTTTAAATAATCCTTTTAAATTTTCTGCTTTTTCTTTAGTTCTATTGCTTATCGTAATTTTTGAAGCTTTCATTTTTTTTAGTGAGTAAATAATTGATGGAGACACTCCTCCAGCACCTAATATAAATATTTTCTTACCTGAAATATCATATTTTGCATATTTAATTGCCAGTTCAAAGCCAGCAATATCTGTATTATGACCAATTGTAATTCCATTTTGAAAATAAATTGTGTTAACTGATTGAGTATCTTTTGCCTCTGGACTTAATTCGTCTAAGAATGGAATTACTGCTTTTTTGAATGGAACAGTAACATTAATACCATTTATTTTTTCTTCTTTAACTTCAGAAATAATGCTTTGTAGATCTTTCTCATCAAGTTTTTTTTTATCATATATAGCTTCAATGTTGTTTTCTTTTAACCAATAGTTATGAAGTTTGGGTGATAAAGAATGTTTAATGGGATTTCCTATAACTAAATATTTTTTCATTTTTATCATAAAGAATTTATGTATTCCTTAATTTTTTTAACAGGCAGTCCCATAATTGTATCTTCATCTCCTTGTATTTTTGAAAACAATGATCTGCCCTCTCCTTCAATTTGATAAACATTATAGGCATATAAAGCTTCATCACTTATTTTATCTAAGTATTCTTTAAGTTCTTCATCAGACATTTTTTTCATAGTTAATTCTGCTTTATCTGTATAGTTCCATACCATTGATCCATTTTTTGAAATACAAACTGAACTTATTAGGTAATGCTTTTTACCGTTAAGTTTTTTTAAAATATTTAAAGCTTCTTTTCTATCTAGAGGTTTTGAAATTATTTCGCCTTCTAGATCAATAACGCTGTCTGCTCCAAGAACAATTTCTCCATTTTTTTTTTGACTTATTTTATTAGCCTTTAATTCTGCTAAATTTTTAGAAATAACTTCAGGATTAGCTCCTTCTTTTAAAAGGCTTTCTTTGAGCATATCTTCATCAACATTTGATGGTTCAACTATACAAGTAATATTATTTTTATTTAATATTTCTTTTCTTACTTTGCTCTTTGATGCCAGAATTAAATTAAACATTATTTTTATTTTTTATTTCATAAATTTTAATTACAGATGCCGCAGTTTCCTCTACTGATTTTCTTGTTATATCTATAGTTGGCCATTGATTTTTTTGAAAGACTTTTTTAGAATCTTCTACTTCTTTTTTTATTTTATCGATATCTACATATTCTACGTTTTCTTTTTCTCTTAAAGAATTCAGTCTATTTTTTCTAATATCATAAAGTCTTTCTGGCTCAGTAGTTAAACCAATAATACAAGATTTTAAGTTCTTGTTCTTAAGTTTGGCGGGAATAGAATTTTCATTAACTAGTGGTATATTTGATGTTTTGTAACCTCTATTTGCAAGATAAATCGAGGTAGGTGTTTTACTTGTTCTGCTTACACCTAAAAGTATAATATCTGATTTTTCAATATCATCAGTTTGATTTCCATCATCATGATTCATTGTAAATTGAATGGCCTCTATACGATTGTAATATTCATCATCTAGTACATGTTGTGCGCTTGGTTCGCGAGAAGCTTTTTGATTTATAATTTTAGAAAAATTTAAAATTAAATCACCCATAACATCAAAACAAGGAATTTTTTTTTTTTGGGACTGTTCCAATAAAAATTTGGCAAGTTTATTATTTACTATTGTGTATAAAATAATAGAATTATTATTATTTTTTGCTTCATTTAAAATGTTACTAATTTGATTTTCCGTTCTAGTAAAAGAAAATTGATTTAAAATATACTCAAAATTTATAAATTGTGATTTTAAAGCCATAAATATTCTATCAATAGTCTCACCAGTAGAATCTGATAATAGATATATGTTGTATGTATTTTTCATGTATAAAATGTTTATAAACTATTAGTAAAATAAGGAAAATATAGAGTTAGGTTAAAAACATAAAATAAGCTTATTTTTTAGTCAATTAATACAACATTAAGTAAGTGTTAATTACTTTATTAACAGATGGCCAGTATATAATTTTTACTTAAATAAATGATATATTGCTAAGTAAATAATAAATTCTAATGTTAATAAAGTCTTAACAAGGTGTGATAAAACAGTAATTTACGTTATTCACATTTCATAATACTAATATAACCAAATATTATTTATCTATTATTATATGACTCCAATTAAAAACTGTATTGTAAATAAAGACACTCGCTCGAATCCTATATGGTTAATGAGACAGGCGGGAAGATATTTGCCTGAATTTCGAGAAATAAGAAAAAATAATCAAGATTTTGTTAAACTTTGTTTGAATGAAAATTTATCTTCTGAAATTACTCTACAACCAATTAAGAGATTTGGTTTTGACGCTGCCATAATTTTTTCTGATATTTTAATGATTCCTTTTGCTATAAATCAGGATGTAAAATTTGAAAAAGGTTTTGGGCCCAAATTAGGAAATTTAAATATAGATGTTATCAGTAAAATAAATGAAATAGATTTTACTAATAAACTTAACCCAGTTTATAATGCAATCTCACTAACAGCTCAAAATACTCTTCTCAAAGATAAAGATCTAATTGGCTTTGTGGGGGCTCCTTGGACAATTCTTGTTTACATGATAAATAAAATGTCACCCAAAAAAGGTATACCAGAAAATTTTTTTAATGATATTTCGCTTTTAAATAATTTATTATTTATTATAGAAAAATTTATAAAACTTCATATTAAAAACCAAATAAATGCAGGTGCAAATATTATACAAATATTTGATAGTTGGGCTGGATTATTAGAAAATAAAATTCCAGAATATATTTATAATCCTACTTTTAATATTGTCGAATACACAAAAAAATTAGGTGTTCCTGTAATTTGTTTTCCAAGAGGAATAAAAAACTATAAAGAATATTGTGATATAGTAAAACCAGATATGATTAATATAGATTATGAGGTTGATCCAAACGAAATAAAAAAAAATATAAAGATACCAGTTCAAGGTGGCTTAGATCCTAAAATTTTATTGACAAATAAAAACAATCTAAAAAAAGAAGTTGAAAAATATTTAGCAATATTCAAGGATCATCCATATTCATTTAATCTTGGACATGGGATTTTGCCAGAAACAAAAATAGATCTAGTTAAAGAATTAATTAGTATTGTAAGAAACTATAAATGAAAGTAGCAGTAATATTATTTAATCTTGGTGGCCCAGATAAAATCGAGAGTGTTGAGCCTTTTTTATTTAATCTTTTTAATGATCCAGCAATTCTAAATTTACCTTCATTCATAAGATACCCTCTTGCTAAACTTATAGCAAAAAGAAGAGCCCCTATAGCAAAGGATATTTATAAAGAAATTGGAGGTTCTTCACCTATTTTAAAGTTAACGCAAGATCAAGCTATTAGTTTAGAAAATTCTCTTAATAATAGTCAAAAAACATTTAATTATAAGGTTTTTATTACCATGAGATGTTGGCACCCTAGGGCCTCAGAAACAGTGAAGTTGGTTAAAGATTTTGATCCGTCGGAATTAGTTCTGCTTCCTCTGTATCCCCAATATTCAGCAGCAACCTCTGGTTCATCTATATTGGAGTGGAAAGAAGTTGCAAAAAAAAATAACCTTAATTTAGAAACAAGTGTCATTTGTTGTTACCCGGAAGATAATAAATTTATAAAAGCTCATATAGAATTAATTAGTGAAAAAATAAAAAAATTAAATAACTTTAAATTAATTTTTTCTGCACATGGCTTACCAGAAAAAAATATAAAAAAAGGAGATCCTTACCAATGGCAGGTAGAACAAGGTGTAAAAAAAATTATGGAAGGGATAAACGATACAAGTATTGATTATATTTTAAGTTATCAAAGCAGAGTTGGGCCCTTAAAATGGATTGGTCCATCGACTGAAGATGTGATAATAGAAAATTCAAAAAAAGGAAAACACTTGGTTATAGTACCTATAGCTTTTGTCTCCGAACACTCAGAAACATTAGTAGAATTAGATATTGAGTATGAGAAATTAGCTAGAAAAAATGGGTGTAAAGATTATACAAGAATTGAAGCTTTGGGGGTCAATGAAAATTTTATTCAAAGTTTGTCAGATTTAATTATAAATAAAGATAATTACAAATTTAAAAATAATTTATACCCACCTAAAAATAGGTGTCCCTCTAATTTTACCCAATGCCCCTGTCTGAATTAATTTATGAATCTGTATTTATTATTTAAATCTCTACACTTGATTGCAGTTATTTCTTGGATGGCTGGACTTTTATACCTTCCAAGAATTTTTGTTTATCATGTGGAAAATTACGAAAAAATACAAACCACAAAAATTTTTGAAATTATGGAAAAGAGATTATTTAATTATATTATGAGACCGGCCATGATTTTGTCATGGGTTTTAGGAATAATTTTAATATTAATTATTGGGATTGAATCCTTTTCATTTTTGTGGCTACAAATTAAGCTCATTTTGGTAATATCTTTGTCAATTTATAATGAATATCTTGGGAGATGTCTTAAATTGTTAAAGTCAGGTGAAAATAATAGGACATCTAAATTCTACCGAATAATCAACGAAATACCTACAGTTTTACTCATTTTTATAGTTTTTATAGTAATATTTAAACCCTTATAGACTTGAAATTTATTGATCAGTATATATATTTATAGCATCTAACAAAAAAAAACCCCCCAAACATGAATATTCAAGAACTAAAAGAAAAAAGCTCGGAGAAGTTAATTACAGAAGCTGAGAAATTAGGCATTGAAAATGCAAGCACATTAAGAAGACAAGAAATCTATTTTGCAATTCTAAAAAAATTAGCTGAAAAAGGTGAAGAAATTACAGGAGGAGGCGTTCTTCAATTGCTCCAAGATGGATTTGGATTTCTAAGAGCAATGGAATCTAATTATCTACCAGGGGCTGATGATATTTATGTTAGTCCCAGCCAAATAAGAAAATTTGGTTTGAGAACTGGAGATACTATTGAGGGCCCAATAAGATCTCCAAGAGAAGGTGAAAGATATTTTGCATTACTTCAAGTTAGTAAAATTAACTTTGAGGAACCAGATAAATTTAAACATAAAATAGCTTTCGATAACTTAACCCCTCTTTATCCCAACAAGCAATTTGTTATGGAAATAGAAACGAATAAAGTTGAAAAAAAACCAGATTTAACTCCAAGATTAATTGATTTAGTAAGTCCAATCGGCAAAGGTCAAAGATCTCTAATTATATCTCCGCCTAAAGCTGGGAAAACAATGATATTACAAAGTATAGCAAATTCAATAACAGCAAATCATCCAGAATGTTATTTAATGGTTTTATTAATTGATGAAAGACCAGAGGAAGTAACCGATATGCAAAGAACGGTTAAAGGAGAAGTAATAAGTTCTACCTTTGACGAACCTGCACAACGACATGTAGCAGTTGCAGAAATGGTAATTGAAAAAGCCAAAAGGTTAACAGAACACAAAAAAGATGTTGTAATTTTGTTAGACTCAATCACAAGATTGGGTAGAGCTTATAATGCCGTGGTACCAAGTTCAGGTAAAGTTTTAACTGGTGGAGTTGATGCCAACGCACTTCAAAGACCAAAAAGATTTTTTGGTGCAGCAAGAAACATTGAAGAAGGAGGATCATTAACTATTATAGCAACTGCTCTGATAGATACAGGAAGCAGAATGGATGAGGTTATTTTTGAAGAATTTAAAGGAACTGGTAATAGTGAAACAATACTAGATAGAAAAATTTCAGAGAAAAGAATATTTCCTGCAATTGATATTACAAAATCAGGCACAAGAAGAGAGGAACTATTATTTGATAAAAATGATCTTCAAAAGATGAATGTTCTTAGAAGAATAATAGCTCCTATGGGAGCAATGGATGCTATAGAATTTATAAATTCAAAATTAAAGAATACTAAAAATAATAGCGAATTCTTTAATTCAATGAATAAGCCATCTTAATAATTCTTTTTTATAAATTCCTGATATACTTTGTGGATGACTATTTATGCTCTTTCCACAGGTCCAGGAATTTCAGGTGTTGCAGTAATAAGGATTTCTGGTCCAGACACAAAAGAAGTTATTAGTAAACTTACTAAATCAGAGTTGCCAAAACCAAGATTTGCGACAGTCAAAAAATTCAATAAAATCAACAATAATGAACTTATTGATGAAGGTATTTTAATATGGTTTCCAGGCCCAAAGAGCTACACAGGAGAGGATATGGCAGAAATTCATGTGCATGGTAGTAGAGCAGTAATAGAGGCCATTCACAACTCTATTTCAAAAATTGAAAATTGTAGATTAGCAGAACCTGGTGAGTTTACAAAGATCGCATTTCAAAATGGAAAAGTAAATTTACTAAAAGCCGAAAGTATTTCTGATTTGATTTCTTCCGAAACAGAAATTCAAAGACAACAAGCTATAAAAATTATGTCTGGTAAGAGCTCTGATAAGTTTAATAAATGGAGACAGGAGTTATTAAAAATATTATCTCAAATAGAAGCAAAGATAGATTTTCCTGATGAAGATTTACCAAATAATATTTTAAAAAACATCAAAACAAGCTCAGAGAAAATTAAATTTGAGATAAGAAAAATATTAAATGATCAAAAAGTAGGAGAAAGAATAAGAGAAGGTTTTAAGATAGCTATTGTTGGTCCTACAAATGCAGGCAAGTCTAGTTTGTTAAATTATATTTCGAGAAGAGAAGTTGCTATAGTATCTGAAATAGCGGGAACAACCAGAGATGTTATAGAAACTCATCTTAATATTGATGGTCTGCCCGTAGTAGTTTCTGATACTGCTGGAATAAGAGACTCTAAAGATGAGATAGAGAAAAAAGGAATAAAGTTAGCACTTAAAAGAGCCGAAGACGCTGACTTAAGCATAGTAGTTATTGAGCCAAAAAGTGGCCATTTTACTGGATTTTTGAAGGAGCTTATATCAGATAAATCAATCATTGTTATAAATAAATCAGATCTTGGAATTGATGAAATGGTCAATGAGTATAAAAAATATAACCCAATTTATATTTCATTAAAAAATGAAAAAAACTTAGATCAACTTATAAATGCAATTAAAGATAAATTAAAAAATCAGTTTATAAATTCCGAAGATATCTTAATAACTAGAGAAAGGCATAGACAGCATCTAGAGCAATGTGTTTTGCATTTAGAAAATTTTAAAAATAAAAATGAATCTGAAGATTTTGATACAGCTGCTGAAGACCTTAGATTAGCAACAAGGCATTTAGGAATTATTGTTGGAAAAGTGGATGTCGAAGAGATATTAGGAAGTATTTTCAACGATTTCTGTATAGGCAAATAATCATCTATTTTACTTGATTTTTTAACATTTTGACCAATTTTCATTTGAAAATAATGCTTTTAAGAGTTTTTCCCTAGATATCTTGTAAAATTTTAAATGAAATATAAATTTACTTAATGCAAAATGATCAAAAATTTGATGTAGTAGTAATTGGTGGTGGCCACGCAGGTTGTGAAGCTGCAGCAGCATCTGCAAGGTTAGGTGTTAACACTGCCCTTTTTACACATAAGTTTAATACAATAGGAGAGATGTCGTGTAACCCAGCCATAGGTGGTTTAGGCAAAGGACATTTAGTGAGAGAAATAGATGCTTTAGATGGAGTAATGGGAGTCGTAGCAGATAAATCAGGAATTCAATTTAGATTACTTAATAGAAGTAGAGGACCAGCGGTAAGAGGACCACGTACTCAAAGTGATAGATCATTATATAAGAAATTTATGCAAGAAAAACTTGTAAAGTATTGTAATTTAAGTATTTATTCAGATCCTGTAATTAAGTTTAATTTTAAAAATAATAATATAATTGGATTTAATACCCAATCAGGTAAAGAAATTAAATCATCAAAAATAATTCTAACAACAGGAACTTTTTTGAATGGTTTGATACATATTGGTGAAGAAAAGACACCTGCGGGTAGATATAATGAAAAACCTTCAACGGGTTTAAGTGAACAATTAAAAAAATACAATTTTAAAATGGGTAGACTTAAAACTGGCACACCTCCAAGACTAGACTCCAGAACAATAAATTTTGAAAATCTTGAGGAGCAGTTTGCTGATGCTGACCCATACTTTTTTTCTTTCTTAACAAAAAAAAATTTGAATAAACAAATTTCATGTCGGATCACTTATACGAATGAAGTTATTCATAAAATAATTTCAAAAAACATAAAACGAAGCGCCATGTACTCGGGCAACATTAAAGGAGTGGGCCCAAGATATTGCCCATCTATAGAAGATAAGATTGTAAAGTTTGCAGATAAGCAAAGACATCAAATTTTTTTGGAGCCCGAAGGGCTAAATGACCATACTATTTATCCTAATGGAATTTCTACATCACTTCCAGCTGACATACAGCAAGAAATATGTAATAATATCAATGGTTTAGAAAATGTAAAAATTATAAGACCAGGATACGCCATAGAATATGATTTTGTGGATCCAAGAGAGTTATTCTTAACTCTTGAGACTAAAAAAATTAATAATCTCTTCTTGGCAGGTCAAATTAATGGAACAACTGGGTATGAAGAAGCAGCTTCGCAAGGTCTTATTGCTGGAATAAATGCTGCTCTGTCAATCAAGGGGCAAGAACCATTTATATTGGATAGGTCAGAGGCATATATAGGAGTAATGATCGATGATCTTGTCACAAAGGGCGTTGCAGAACCATATAGAATGTTTACATCTAGAGCTGAGTATAGACTATCTTTGAGGTCTGATAATGCAGATATCAGACTTACTCAAAAAGGAATTGATATAGGATTAGTTTTAAAAGAAAGAAAGGATATATATAAAATAAAATTTAATGAGTTAGAAAAAACTCAAAAAAAAATGGAAAGATTAATGATTTCTCCATCAAAAGTAGCTAATTACGGGGTAAATATTGCAAAAGATGGGATTAATAGAAGTGCAAATCAAATATTAAGCCAAAATTCAGTAAATATGGATAAAATAAGAGAAATATGGCCACAAGTTACATATTTTTCACGTGAAATTGATGAACAATTAGAGATAAACTCACATTATAAAGGTTATTTAAAAAAACAAAATGCTGATATTTTAGCTTTTAAAAGAGATGAAAATCTAATAATTCCGGAAAAATTAGATTATGATAGTTTTTCTGGGCTTTCTAATGAAGTTAAATATAAATTTAAAAAAATTAGGCCAAAAACAATGGGTCAAGCACTAAGAATTGATGGAATAACTCCAGCAGCAGTATATATTTTGTTGTCTCATCTAAAAAGAAAGTCTATTAAGCGTATAGCTTGATTGATTCGAATTATATAAAAAATACTAAAATTGATACTTTAAATGTTTCACGTGAAACATTGAGAGATCTTAAGGAATATAGTTTATCTATAATATCAAGAAATAAAAAAATAAATTTAATAAGTCTATCTACAGAAAAGTCAATAAATACAAGGCATATTAAAGATAGTATGCAAACTATTGATTTTATTGATAAAAATGATATAAAAGTATGTACTGATCTAGGATCGGGTGCTGGACTTCCTGGTATAGTTTTGGCTATTTTGATGAAACATAAAAACCCTTTATTTAAGGTAGTTTTTTACGAAAAAAGTTTTCATAAGAGTAATTTCTTAAAAGAGATGTCAAAAAAATTTAAATTAAATACAGAAATTCATCAAAAAAATATTTTTGAAGAAAAAAATTTGAAAACAGACGTTATAATTTCAAGAGCATTCAAACCTGTGCCAGTGATTTTAGAAATTGCATATAAGAATTTTAAAAATTTTAAATATATAATTTTATTTTTAGGTAAAAGTGGAAAAGAAATTATTAAAGACGCATCAAAGAAATGGAAATTTGATTATGAAAAGAAGAAAAGCATAACCAATGAAGAGTCTTTAGTGATAAAAATTTCAAACTTAAAAAAAAAATATGAAGAAAAGAAAAATTTAAAAAATGAGAAGAGATTTTAACAAAAAAATTTAAGAATTTTTGAAAAAAATGGATAAAAAAATTATTTCAGTAATTAATCAAAAAGGAGGAGTGGGGAAGACCACCACTGTGATTAACTTAGCAGCAGGATTGTCTCTTAAAGGAAAAAAAATTTTAGTTATCGACCTTGATCCCCAGGGTAATGCAACAACAGGCCTAGGATTGTCAAACACAGAAAGTTCTGAAAAAACAATTTACAGTGTGCTCAATGGAAACAAAAAAATTTCAGAAGTAATCAAGACTACAAAATTCGAAAACTTAAATTTAATTACATCAAATGTGGATTTATCCGGACTTGAAGTTGAAACGGCTGGAGATAGCCGCAGAGCATTCAAGTTAAAAGACGAATTAGGCGCTATTTTAAATGATTCTGGAGCCCTATATGATTATATACTTATTGATTGCCCACCATCATTAAGTCTGCTTACAATTATGGCTTTAGTAGCATCTGATGCTCTTGTAGTACCGTTACAAACTGAGTTTTTTGCTTTAGAGGGTTTAACACAACTTATGAAAACTATTCAGAGAATAAAAAATAATCTCAACCCAGAATTATCTATAAGAGGAATACTTCTGACTATGTATGATAGAAGAAATAAACTTTCCAGTGAAGTAGAAAAAGAAGCAAGGAATTATTTTAAGGAAAAGGTTTATGAAACAGTGGTTCCACGTAATGTAAGATTATCCGAAGCTCCCTCACATGGAGTTCCAGTTTTAGTTTATGACAAATTATGTTCTGGAAGCAGGTCCTATTTTAGTTTTACAGATGAATTTTTAAATCAAGACAAACCAGTGGAGAGTGCAGCATGATCAATCCTTTTAAAACAAAAAAAGGCTTAGGCAGAGGTCTATCGTCTTTAATAGGAGACAATGAGATCTCAGATAGCAAAACTACAATTTCTATTAGTTCAATAGTAAGAAACAAATACCAACCTAGAAAGAATTTTGAGCAGAATAGCCTTGACGATCTTGCTAAATCAATTAGAGAAAGAGGAATTATACAGCCAATCATTGTAAGAAAATCAGATGAACATAATGATAAATTTGAAATAGTAGCTGGAGAAAGAAGGTGGCAAGCAGCTCAAAACGCCGGACTCCATGATGTGCCCGTAGTCGTTATTAAAGCTGACAATTTAAAATCTTTAGAATTTGCTATTGTTGAAAACGTTCAAAGGAAAGATTTGAATCCAATTGAAGAAGCTGAAGGATACAAAAAGCTTATTGATGAGTTTGGTTATGATCAAGATAAAGTTTCTAAATTTATTGGAAAGACTAGATCTCATATTAGCAATTGTTTAAGACTTTTAACATTGTCAGAAAAAATTAAAAAATTAATTTTAGAAGAAAAATTAACCCAGGGTCATGCAAAAATTTTGGTAGGATTAAATAATGCTGAATTATTAGCTGACAAAATAGTACAAAAAAGATTATCTGTTCGTCAAATAGAAAATTTAGTAAAAGTTTTAAAATTTAAAAGAAATAGTGCAAAAACCGCAAAAAACGCAAATATTTTAGACATCGAGAATCAACTTTCAGGTAAATTAGGAATGAGAGTTAACCTAACTAACAAAAAAAATAACACTGGCAGACTATCTGTCGAGTATAGAGGCTTGGATCAGCTTAATAGACTTGTTGATATTATAAAAAAAAATTACTAATAATTATTGATAAAATCTGAAACAAAATTTACTGAGTTAATCGTATTTTTTTTAATCATTTTTTCTAAATTATTAGTTTCATAAATTTTATTTTTTATTTCTTTGAGAGTCCAAGATTTTATTTGTGTAGAAACTGTTTCTTTTTCTTTCCAAAATATGGGAGGTTTAAATGAAGTAATTACTTTTTCTAAATTATTTGTTTTTTCATACTCTTCTATTAATTTCGCTAGTCTTTTAGATCTATTTATAAAGGTTCTTATAATTAATATACAATCATCATTACTATAGTTATTTTCATTTAAAATTTTTGATGTTTTTTTTTTATCTTTTGTCAAATAATTTTCAATAAGTTCAAATACAGAATAATTTTCTGCCAAGTTAGTAAGTTCTAAAATATCATCAATATTTATTTTAGTTCTAGAAATAGATAAATTTTTTATTTTTTCTAATTCCATTTGTATATTTGATCTGTCGCCTTTAGATCTTTCAATTAGTAGGCTTATAATTTCAGATGAGATTTTAATATTTTCTTTTCTAAAGAAATTCTGACATATCTGAAATAGTATTTGGTTATTGTCTTCATAAAAAGGAATGCATATTAATTTTTTTTCTTTCTCAAATAGGAATCTTAATTTGGATTTTTTTTCTAAACTATCACTATTTAAAATAATTTTAGTATCTAAAATTTGTTTTTTTAAAACTTCTTCTATTAATTCAGTTATTTTATCTGTACACCTTGAAATTAAAATTATTTTTTTATATTTAAAAAGAGATCTGTTTAATAATTCTTCGATGAAATTATCTTTAGTTTTTAAAATTTCACTCTCATCATATTTAATAATTTCGCCATTAAAATTACTTGTAAAAAACTCACTAATTACTTGCTTTTTTAATCCTTGGTTTGCTCCATGCATTAAAAAAAAATTAAAATTTTCAAATTTAGTTTTTTTGATCTCAAAATTTTTTATAATCATAAATTAAATATTTGATAATATTGATATAATTTTATCTGCTATGTTCGTAGATAGATTGGCAATTAAATTATTTTCATATTTGATTAATTCAAATTTATCTGTTTGGTTGTCATAATTTATTTTGTTCGTAATTGTTTGACTTAAAATTTTTCCTTTATCATCTTGCAATATAGTGACAATAGTTATTATTTTTATTTCAAAAATTAGAGGGTCACCTTTAGAGTCATTCGAAATAATTTTTTTTTCAATTTCACTATTTAGTCTTAAATTGTAAATAATTTTATTAGAAATATCATTTTCAATATTTTTTAAATTTTTCAACTTTTGAAAAATATTTGAGTTTACTTTTGAATTTCCTATTTTTTCTATTTTTTGAATTTTAAATGGATAGTCTTTATCAACTAAAATTGGTGTATACCCACATCCTATGACGAATATAAATATTAGTGTTTTTAATATATTTTTAATTCTCATTTAAAATAATGTTAATTAATCTATTTTTGATAAAAATTATTTTTTTTATTTTCATATTTTCAAAATATTTTTCAGTGATATTATTTGATTTAACTTTACTTAAAAGTTCTTCTTCGCTTATATCTTTTTCATATTTTATAATGTCTCTCTTTTTACCATTGATTTGTATTACATAATTTATTTTTTCTTCTTTAATTAAGTTTTTATCTATTATTGGCCAATTGACATTATTTATTTTCAGTTCTTTTAAGCACTCTGATGTAAAATGTGGAATTAATGGACTAAACATAATAAGAATAACTTTGTAATTTTTTAATAAATTTTTTGCGTCTAAATTACCTTCAACTTTTTTTATAAGGTAATTATATGTTTCATACATGTTGGCAACAATTACATTATAATTAAAATTTTCTAGGTTATTTGTTACTTTTTCTAACATTTTGTTTGTAAATTTATCTAATTCATTATTTTCTGGATTATTAAATTTTAATTTAATTTTTTCTTTAATAGTGTTGTGCAATATCCAAAGTTTTTGAATAAATTTATATGAAGCTACCATGCCTTGTTCAGACCATTGGACATCTTTCTCAGGAGGACTATCCGAAACAATAAATAGTCTTACTGCGTCAGCGCCATAATTATTTATTATATCTTTAGGATCTATTACATTCTTTTTAGACTTAGACATTGATTCTGATGGACCAACAATTATTTCTGATTTTAGATCATTTTTTTTATAACATTTTTGATCTTTAAATTCTACTTCGTTAGGACTTAGCCAATTGTTATTTTTATCCTTATATGTTTCGTGACAAACCATTCCTTGAGTAAATAATCCTTTAAAAGGTTCTGTTACATTAAAAGTTTTATTTTTGAAACCTATAGCTTTAACAAAAAATCTTGAATATAAAAGATGAAGTATTGCATGTTCCACTCCACCAATATATTGATCTACAGGCATCCAATATTTAATATCATCGTTTTTAAATCCGTAGCCAGTTTCTTTGGGGGAGCAAAATCTTAAAAAGTACCATGAAGAACAAACAAACGTATCTAAAGTGTCAGTCTCACGTATATAATTTTTTCCATCTATTTTAATATTTTTCCATTCTTCTTGATAATTCAAAGGATTACCTTTTGTATTCAGATTAATTTTTTCTGGTAGTTTTACTGGCAGCATATTTTTTGGAACAGGAATTGCATTATCTTCTTTGTCATAAACTATAGGAATTGGACAACCCCAATATCTTTGTCTTGAAACACCCCAGTCTTTCAATCTAAAATTTATTTTCTTTTTTCCTAAATTATTTTTTTCTAAAATATTTATTGTTTCTAATACAGATTTTCTAGGGGCATCAAGGCCATTTAATATTTCTGAATTGATTATAATCCCCGGTCCGGTATAAGCCTCCTTGTCAACTTTAAAATCATCACTTTCATCTTTAGGCTTAACTACTGTTTTAATTTCAAGATTATATTTTTTTGCAAAATCAAAGTCTCTTTGATCATGGGCAGGACAACCAAATACGGCTCCAAATCCATAATCCATAAGAACAAAATTAGCAAAAAATACTGGTACTTTTTTAGAAGCATCTAATGGATTTATAGCTAAAAGATTAGTTTTAAATCCAATTTTATCCCCAATAGCAATTGCCTCTTCTGTTGTTCCAGTATACAAACATTCTTCTTTGAATTGTTTGAAGCTTTCATCTTTGGCATAATATTTTGAAATTTCGTGATCAACAGAAAGTGCTAAAAAAGAGAAGCCAAAAAGCGTATCTGGTCTTGTTGTAAAACATTTTATATTTTTTATTGGCAAATTTCCTTCAATTTTAAAATCAATTTCGCATCCAAATGACTTGCCTATCCAATTTTTCTGCATTGTTTTTACTTTAGTTGGCCAGCTCTCAAGTGAGTCAAGTTCTTCAAGTAGATCTTCTGAAAATCTAGAAATATTAAAAAACCATTGGTTTAATTTTTTTCTTTCTACAACTGCACCTGATCTCCAACCTTTTCCATCTATAACTTGTTCATTAGCTAAAACTGTTTCATCTACAGGATCCCAATTAACATAATTTTCTTTTCTATAAACTAATCCTTTTTCTAGCAGTTCTAAAAAAAATACTTGTTGATGTTTATAATATTCCTCAGAACAAGTTGAAATTTCTCTTTCCCAGTCAATTGATAAACCTAGTTTCTTTAGTTGGTTTTTCATGATTTCAATATTTTTATTAGTCCATTCTTTTGGATCTAAATTATTTTCTCTTGCAGCATTTTCAGCAGGCATTCCAAAAGCATCCCAACCCATTGGATGTAACACATTAAAACCATTTAAAGATTTGTACCGTGATAAAATGTCCCCAATTGTATAATTTCTTACATGACCCATATGAATATTTCCTGATGGGTAAGGAAACATTTCGAGACAATAAAATTTTTTTTCTTTTTTATTTAACTTGGCTTTAAATGTTTTATTTATTTCCCAAAATTTTTGCCAATATTCTTCCGTGACTTTAAAGTTATATCTGTTCACTACAATTAGATAACTACTCGCCTTTTTTCTTTAATTTACCTACATAGGGTTTCTTATTTTTTTCTTTTTTTTCTTTTTTATAAAGGGCTGCTTTAGATAAAATTTTCTTTGTCAACTCAGCAACTAAAATACCATCCTGTTGATAAATTTTGCAATTTTCTATAGACATGCATTTTTTATAAAAAACTTTAACATCAAGAGCGTCTGATCTAACTTCATTAGTTAGAAATCTTACAGAAATTTTTATAGATTCATTTTTTGCTCCACCTTCAGAATACCAATCAGTAACTATAATACCGCCGCTATAATTTGCTAACGCAAGAGGCATAAAATCAATTGTGTCTAGTGTAGCTCTCCATAATTCGTTTGAACTAGCAAATTCAAAATTTCCCGAACCTTTATTTGAAACTGTATCCATTAACCTAAAACCTCTTCCTTCTTCAATATTTTTCTTCACTCTTTCTTGTGGGTCCGGAGGGTTTTCTCTTGCATCACCACCTGGAAGTTTTCCGTTACAGGATACTAAGTTTACAACAAACAATAATAATATTAATGATTTTAGAAGATTAAAATTCATATATTTAATTTTACTTATAAAACAGATTAAAAATAAATGTTCCTATTTATGCTATTTTTTTTCTAACTAAAACGCTCTTTTATATAAATTTATAAAATTGTGCTTAAATAGTGATGTATTTTTGCAACACTAGCAAAATTTTCTATATTTATTTGAATATTTTAGTGATTTCATATCATAGATTCTGATATTTCTTACCCGTTTATAATTAATTATACACAAAAAAGGAGTATTAATATGAACAAAATAACTAAACTAGGGTTAACTGCTCTTGCAGGATCTCTAGCTGTTGCTTCTGCCGCTAATGCTGGTTCTTACTCAGCATCTGGAAGCGCATCTATTGGATTAACCTCTGTATCTGGTTCACAAGCATCATACGATGCTAACGCAGTTACTTCTGGAAACGGATGGTCTATGGGTAACAGTGTTACATTTTCTGGAAGCGGTGATCTAGATAACGGTATGTCATTATCTATGAGCTTTGAATTAGATCAAGGCGCTCCGGATGGCAATGGACCTTTCGACTCTCATTCACTTAAATTAGGAATGAACGAGATGGGTACACTTACATTTGCAGGTCATGGTGGATCTACAGTTATGAGTAACTGGGATGACAAAACGCCAACTGCATCTGAAGAAGCATGGGATGTAGGTGACAATAATGCAGCAGCAGCTGATGATGGTGGTGGAAATAATTCTTTCTTCTACACTAACACATTCGGCGATAGCATTAATGTTTACGCTTCATATACTAACCAATATGCAGCATTAGGTAATGAATCTTACTCAGACTGGGGAGTTTCTTATACTGGTGTTGAAGGTTTAACTGTTGCTTACGCAGAAGGTGAAAACAAACAAACTGCTGGTTCATACGACGAACAAAACACTATGTGGATGACTTATGCATATGGTCCAGTAACTGTTGGATATCAAGTATCTGAGTCAGATGTTCAAGGTGGAAACACTAGTGATGCTGACGCTGTTGCTTATTCAGCTTCATACGCAGTAAGCGATGATCTTTCAATCTCTTACAGTGTTCATGAATTTGAATATGGAAACACTGCATTAGTTGACCAAGAATCTTCAGGTATGAGTGCATCTTATACTATGGGATCAATTTCTATGACTGCAGCATTTAACCAGACTGACAACGTAGCTGGTGAAACAGGTGCAGACGAAGAAGGATACTACATTTCAATGGCTTTTGCGTTTTAATTAGCTAAAGATTTATATATTAAAGGGGCCCTTTTTAGGGCCCTTTTTTTTACCTTTATTTCTGAAATATCTTTTTCCAGAAAATCCTTTCAGCTTGAGAAGTTTAAGAGATTTAACATTTGTAGAATTTATTCCACCAAGAGCTATTATAGGTAAAGTAGTAAGGTTTGAAAGGTTTCTAAATTTATTTGGGCCTAGGTAGGTTTTTTTAAGTTTAAATAGAGATGCAATAAATATTTCTTTCACATTTTGTTTTTCTTTTATTCTAATCTCTTTAAGGTTATGAGCTGAGCCTATTAAATGAAATTTTTTTTTTAATTTAAATAAATTTGGTCTAATATCTTTGTTGAATGAGGGTATATAAGCACCATTAAAGTTAAATTTTATAGCAAGTTTTATATTATTTGCCAAATAAACTTTAGTACCTTTTTTTCGGCAAAAATTTGTAAGTGAAGTTAACAATTTTTTACTTAGTTTATTATTATAATTCCTAAAAATTATAGATATCCTAGGATTTAATTTTGATATTTCTTCTGTTTTAAATTTGTCTATGAAATAGTATTGTTTATATAAATTTTTATGCATGTTACCGTCAAAAACTTAAAAGAAATTATTCATGAAATAAATAAAAAAATAAATTATTTAAATTATATAAATTATAATCCTAATATTATTGCAGTAACAAAAACATTTAATATAGAAATTATTGAGCCTTTAATTGAATATGGGCATATACATTTTGGGGAAAATAAAGTTCAAGAGGCTATAATTAAATGGTCAGAAGCTAAAAAAAAAAACAAATTTATTAAACTCCATATGATTGGTAAATTACAGACAAATAAAGTGAAAGATGCATTAAAAATATTTAATTTCATACACTCAGTTGATTCAGAAAAACTTGCTAACAAAATTTCAAATGAACAAAAAAAAATAATTACAAAACCCAAAATATTTATACAAATAAATATTGGCGAAGAATCTCAAAAATCAGGAATAAATCCTAAAAATATAATTGAATTTTATAAATATTGTAAATCTTTAGATCTTGATGTGATTGGAACAATGTGTATACCTCCTATAAATCAAGAACCCTCAACATACTTCAATAAAATGTTGGATATAAATAACAACCTGAAAATTCAAGAACTCAGTATGGGAATGTCTTCCGATTATTTATTAGCTTTAGCAAGTAAATCCACTTATTTAAGAATTGGTTCAAAAATATTTGGAGAAAGAAACTAATCTATTTTTATTTTTGTTTTTTTATCTATTAGATTAAGGATTATTAAAAAATCTTTTTTTGAAACAGCAATACATCCTGCTGTTGATTTATAGTTTTTAGTTAAATGTAAAAAGATCGCGCTTCCTTTGCCTTTTATGATCTTATTCCAATTATATTTAATTGGAATTAACATGTCGTATTTACAATCTTTTCTGAAAAGTTTCTCAAATTTAAATTTTTTAGAAATAGTTGTCCTTTTATTATAATATTTACTATTTATATCATTACACCAAACAAAGTTCTTTTTTATGTGAATTTTTTTTAGTTTTGTTTCGGGCGATTTAATTCTATTTTTCCTATAATAAAGGCTATCAAGATAAAAAATACCTTTAGGAGTTTTAAGGTCACCTTCTTTTTTATATTTAGTTAAACCCTTTTTACCTATTGCGCATTTTAAAATAAAATCGTCAACTATTAGTTTATCTTTATTTTTCAATTTAATTATCATATTCTTTAAAAAATGAGCAATCCTAAAGTTTTTATATATAAATCTGAATCTCTTTATAAAGTTTTACATGAACTATCATCAGATTTAAAATTAAATTTTGTCAAAATAGATAATATTAAAAATATTTCAAAAGACTTGCAAAATAGTTGTATTATTAGTTCTGTTAAAATAGATGAAAATAAACAAAGTATATTAATTTATAATAAAAAACCAACTAGTATCAATAAAATCTTACAAGATATAAATACCATTCTTCTTAGAAAAAAATTCTTTAATCAATCAAAATTTTTTATAGGAAATTACCTTTTAAATCTTAATTCTAGAATAATTTCTAAAGATGGTAAAGAACTAAAACTTACCGAAAGAGAAGTTGATATAATTACTTATATTTATAATAAAAAACAAAATGTAACTATAAAAGAATTACAATCAAGTGTTTGGAAATATACAAAAGATTTAGAAACACACACAGTAGAAACGCATGTTCATAGAGTTAAAAAAAAATTTAAAGATATATTTAAAGATGAAAAATTTGTTAAAAGTACAAACCATGGATATGTAATAAATTGACCAAAAAAAACATTATAAAACAAGACCTTTTTACCAAAAAATATAAACCTAGAATAAAAAAACCAAAAAAAGGCAAAGGAAGTTTTAAAAGAAAAAAAAAATAATTATCTACTTATATCTACATTAAAACTTATGACTATTCGATCTTCATCAGTTTGATTTCTGTTTACTCCATGCATCAAGTAAGCTGGAAATAGAAGCAAATCACCTTCTTCAGGTTCGATCTCAACTCCATTTTGATTAAAATCAGTAGCTCGTTCTAACTTTGGATACCTTTCTTTCGCAATTTCTACTGGATTTAAAAATTTTATTTTTCCACAATTTTTAGGTGCTTTAACATAATAGGCTGCACTTAAATAATTGTTTGGATGAGTATGTACAGTATTTAGATTGTTTTTTTTATTTATTATAGCCCACATTTCACTCATCCTAACTTTTGTGGGTTCATATTTCCATCCCATTATTTTAAAAACGTCTTCTATATATTTTCTTGTTTCTTTAAAAAACTTAAACGCCGCGCTTTCTTGGTCTAAGATATAAAAATTTTTTGAATGCCATCCATCTACATTTGATCTTTGAATTCCAACTTTATCTTTTTCATATAAATCATATATATATTTTTTTAAATTTTCATTATGGCTTTCAAAATTATCTATTTTGTATTGAAAAATAGGTTGAGCAAATAATTTATAAACTTGTTTTTCTAGTGACATAATAATGTTTATCTAATTATACTATTTTTTTAAAGCCTTGCTCCTATTTTTTGAATTATTTTTGATGACATTTCTGTGCCTTTTTCTAAATTTTCCTTAGTCGATAAATTATTCACATATCCATGTAAAAAACCTGCAGCAAAAAGATCCCCAGCACCTGTTAAATCAACAATTTTTAGATCTTTTTTTACATCACATTCAACCACATCATTGCCTTTTATTGCAATTGCGCCTTTTTCTCCTCTAGTTAAAACAATAAGTTTTCCAAGTCCCTTTGAAAAATTAATTACTTCATCAAAGTGTTTAGCATCTATTAAAGAAATAATTTCCTGTTCATTTGCAAACGTAATATCTAGTTTATTATTAACTAAGTCTAAAAAATGTGATTTATGTCTATCAACACAAAATTGATCAGATAATGACATTGCAACTTTATTCGCATTATTTATTGCTTTATCAAATGCTTTTTTTGGATCACCTTCATCCCATAAATAACCCTCTAAAAATATAATTTCGCTATTTTTAATTGCACTAATATCAACATCATTTTCGTTTATTTTTCCAGCAGTACCCAGAAAGGTACACATTGTTCTTTCCGAGTCTGGCGTTATTAAAATTAAACAGGTACCTGTAGGTAATTCTTCTTTTTTTTTTGAGTAAAAATATTTTACGTTTTCCTGTTTAAGGCCATCTTCATATTTACTTCCAAGTTCGTCATCACATACTTTGCCTATAAATCCAACGTCGTTTCCAAGCTGAGATAATCCAACAATTGAATTAGCAACTGATCCTCCTGAAACTGTTTTTTCAATTTTTAAGTTAGATAGCAAATTTTTGAACTCACTTTCATCAAAAATTAATTTCATAGTACTTTTGGTCAGTTTATTTTCTGTTAAAAAATTATCTTCTACTTTGCAGATTACATCTACAATTGCATTTCCAATTCCTAAAATTTTCATATTAAGCTTTCTTTGTTTTGATTGGTTTTTTTCTATTAGGATAGCAAGTAGTACAAATTTTACAAGTTAAACCATAACATTCTCTTGCTTTGCAATATTCTCTTCCATAATAAATTATTTGCAGGTGAAGTTTGTTCCAAGATTTTTTAGGAAATAATTTTTTTAAATCTTCTTCTGTTTGTTTGACGTTTTTACCATTAGTCAGGCCCCATCTTTGAGCTAACCGATGTATATGAGTATCGACAGGAAACGCAGAGTAACCAAATCCTTGCGACATAACTACACTAGCAGTTTTATGACCTACACCAGGTAATTTTTCAAGATCTTCAAAATTATCAGGAACGTTTCCATTATGTTTTTCAATTAATTGTTTTGATAATAAATATACACTTTTTGCTTTAACTCTGAATATGCCAATACTTTTAATAAGTTTTTCAATTTTTTTTCTTCCTAATTTTACAAAATGTTCTGGCTTATTATATTTTGGATAAATATTTTTAGTTACATTGTTAACATTAACGTCTGTAGTTTGAGCGGATAACAAAACAGAAACTAATAGAGTAAACTTATTTCTATGTTTTAAAGGTATGGGTGTTTTTGGGTAAATTTTATTAAGAATTTTTAATATTATTTTAGATCTTTGAATTTCATTCATTAATTTAATCTAGTGCAGATGATATATAGAGATCTGTAGCAGCTCTTATGCCACTTCGATTAGCACCATGAACTGTTGAAAACGCTCTAGCCGTTGCTTCTCCAGCAAAGAAAATTCTATCTCCTACTGGGAATTTAATGTCGCGTCTTTTTTTTGACTTACCTGGAACTCCTCCTGAATAACCTCCAAGTGTAAATGGATTGTTTGCCCATCCTGTAGCAATAGCTTTAATAAAATATTTTTCATAAAATTTTGAACCCCAAGCTGATTTAAGTTTGTTTAAAACAAAGTCTATCATAGCTTCACTACCTTCATTTTCTAAATCTTTTGAAAATTGCCCTGATATACCAAAAAGACATACATTTGTTCCAGACATTTTGAGAAGACCATATGCAATAGTTTCAGGTGACTTTGCACCATTACTGTCACATTTAATATAAAAGTTAGTATCACTTTTAAATTTACCTAAAAATTTTTTATTTAATTGCATTAAAACACGGTTAGAAATGGTCATAGAAACTGATTCTAAAGCTTCTTGATTTCTTAAAGGTAGAACTGGAGTAAACTTTATTTTTTCAGCTTTTAATACACCAGCTGAAGCAGTCACTATACACGCTTTTGCATTTATCGTTCCTTTATTAGTTACAACTTGTACTCCTTTTCCACCCCATTTTATTTCATTTACGATTGTATTTAATTTTACAGGAACATCTTTTCGATAATAGGCTAATAAAGTTCCATATCCTTCTCTACAAAGTGCATTTCCACTATCCCATCCTGGATCATAAAAATTATTACTGTCATCATATGAAGAAAATTCACTAAAATCTCTTGCCATTAATGCTTTATGAGCAGTATCAAACCAATCATTTTTTTTTATTTTTTCTGGAAGTAAATCCATGAATGGTTTATCCGATGAATTTGCAGTTCTAAATTTTTCTATTTTTTTATATATTTTCCAAAGTTTGTTTTCATTAACTTTTTTATCCCCATCGTAAACAACTGAACGATCAGGCTCTTTATATATCTTAAATTTATCTTTATGTTTCTTTCCAAATATAGCAATTTCATTTTGTTTGTGACCGTGAAGCCAATGAGCGCCATGGTCAGCTGGTACTCCAAAAGTTGACATATCCGTATAACATCTACCTCCAATTCTGTTCATACCTTCAATACATAAAACTGATATATTTCGTCTAATTAGTTCGGCTGTAGCAGCTAAGCCTGCCGCTCCTGCACCAATAACAACAACATCAGGATTTGTTTGTGCGAAAGAAAAACTTGGAAATGCTGCAAATGTAATACCTGATAAAGAAGTTTTTAAAAACTGTCTTCTGTTTATCATAAATTTTTTTTTATCTAAAATTTAAAACATCTCTCATAGAATAAAGTCCAGGTTTTTTATTCATTAACCATTTGGCAGCAGTAAAAGCTCCTTCAGAATATAGGGCTCTATCAAATGCTTCATGATTTAGAGTGACAATCTCTTTTCCACTTGAAAAAGTGACTTCATGCTTTCCAATAATTTCACCTTTTCGAATAGAATTAAAATTAATTTTTTTTCCATAAGGAAAGGATTTTTTATTAAGATATTTTTTTCCCAACAATTTATAGAAATCTTTATTTTTTCCAACCGCTATACCCTTCCCAAGCATTAAAGCTGTTCCAGAGGGATGATCTTTTTTATGTTTGTGATGAATTTCAAAAACTTTACTTAAAAAATTATTTCCAAGTGATTTAGATGCAATTTCAGTTAAATACATAAGTAAGTTTATTCCCAAACTCATATTACCAGCTTTAATTATCGGTATTTTTTTAGAGTATTTTTTAATTAAATTTTCATCTTTTTTTGAAAACCCTGTTGTACCAATTACTACTCTTTTTTTTAATTTTGATGCAATTTTTAATACCTCAAATGTACATTTTGGAACTGTAAAATCTATTATAACATTTGTATTTTTAAATGCTCTTTCAGTGTTAAGCTCGGGTTTAATACCACTAATTTTTTTATTAATAATTCTATTTTCTGTAAGAGCTACTAAATTAAAATTTTTATCTGATTTTGCTGACTTAATAAATTGTTGGCCCATTCTTCCCATGCAACCAGTAATAGCTAAATTAATTTTTTTCATTTAAAAGATAAAGTATAAAACTATCATAACAATTGAAACAATTATAGCCCAAATAGATAAATTTGTTAAAAACAACTTTAATTTTGAATTAGTTCTTAAAAAAGATGGAAGAACTAATATTAGAACAGCAATCATAAAAATTGCTGGAATAATTTGATCCCAGTTCATTTAATTTTTCCAGAAACTTTTAGCCTTTTGAAAGAATTTTTTTATACTTGGATTTGATTTTTCGTTTTCTATTTCTCTAAATTTTTCAAGTAGTTCTTTTTGTTCTTTATTAAGAGATACTGGTACTTCAGTATTTACTTGAACATATAGATCGCCATTTCCACTACCTCTCATATAAGGCATTCCTTTGCTTTTTAATCTAAACTGTTTGCCGCTTTGGGTACCAGAAGGAATTTTTATTTTAGCTTTACCACCATCTATAGTCGGAATTTCTATAGATGCTCCTAATGCTGCGTCTGCAATTGATATTGGACATTCAAAGAAGAGGTTTTCCTCTGATCTTTTAAAAAGATCATGTGAATAAACGTTTATAAATAAGTATAAATCTCCATTACTAGCACCTCTTGATCCAGCTTCACCTTTTCCGGCCAGTCTAATTCTAGTGCCGTCATCAACACCTTTTGGAATTGTAACAGAAATTCTTTTTGATGCCTGTTTTTTTCCTTGTCCCCCACAACTTCCACAAGGATTAGTAATCATTTCACCTGACCCAGAACATTGAGGGCATGTTTGTTGTACAGTAAAGAAACCTTGACTTGATCTTACTTGACCATGACCACCACACATTGAGCAAGAATCGGCGTCATGACCTGGTTTAGATCCTGATCCACTACAAGTATCACATTTATCTGATGTTGAAAATTTTATGTCTTGTTTTTTTCCAGTGTAAGCTTCTTCTAAAGAAATTGATAAATCATATCTTAAATCTGATCCTCTATTATTTGATCTTTTTGATTTTCTTCCGCCTCCACCAAAACCTTCACCGAAAAAGTCTTCAAAAATATCTGAAAAATGATTAGAAAAATCAAAGTTACCAAATCCACCTCTTCCACCACCACCGTTTTCAAATGCGGCGTGACCAAAGTTATCGTAATTTTGTTTTCTCTCAGAATTAGATAGAACATGATAAGCTTCTGATGCTTCTTTAAATTTTTCTTCAGCAACTTTATCACCTTTATTTTTATCAGGATGATATTTAACAGCTTGTTTTCTATAAGCTGATTTTATTTGATCCGGAGAAGCACTTTTATCGACACCTAATACCTCATAATAATCTCTTTTTGCCATAACTAATTATAGACAAATAGTTGTTATCTTAGGCGCTTTTTTCTTTATTATCGTCTTTTACTTCTTCAAAGTCTGCATCAACAACGTTATCGTCTTTTTTTCCTTCTTCTTTTTTAGCATCTTTTGGTGCATCGCCAGGTTTAGCACTTTGTTGTGATTTATAAATCGCTTCACCTAATTTCATTGAAGCTTGGACTAAATCTTGAGTCTTTTTCTTTATTTCCTCTATGTCAGTTCCTTTAACTGCATTTCTAAGATTTGCTGACGCATCTTCAATTGCTTTTTTGTCTGCATCAGAAACTTTACTTCCATGTTCTTTTAAGTTTTTCTCAGTAGAATGTAATAAAGTATCAGCTTGGTTTCTTGCATCAACAGACTCTCTTTTTTTCTTATCTGCTTCTTTGTTAGATTCGGCGTCTTTAACCATTTGGCTAATTTCTTCATCACTTAGTCCTCCTGATGCTTGAATTTGAATTTTTTGTTCTTTTCCGGTTCCTTTATCTTTTGCAGAGACATTAACAATACCATTTGCATCTATGTCAAAGGTTACTTCAATTTGAGGAACACCTCTAGGTGCTGGAGCTATTCCAATCAATTCAAAATTGCCTAAAATTTTATTATCTGATGCCATTTCTCTTTCTCCTTGGAGAACCCTAATGGACACAGCGGGCTGATTATCTTCAGCAGTAGAAAAAACCTGACTCTTCTTAGTTGGTATTGTTGTATTTTTCTCAATCAATTTTGTAGAAACTCCACCAAGTGTTTCAATACCTAAAGATAAAGGAGTAACATCTAATAATAAAACATCTTTTACATCGCCCTGTAATACACCAGCCTGAATAGCGGCACCCATTGCTACAACTTCATCAGGATTTACAGATTTATTAGGTTCTTTTCCAAAGAAATTTTTTACTTCTTCAATAACTTTAGGCATTCTTGTCATACCTCCTACAAGAACTATTTCATCTACTTCACTTGCGGATAATCCAGCGTCTTTAAGAGCTGTTTTGCAAGGTGGTATTGTTCTAATGATTAAATCTTCAACTAAAGCTTCAAGTTTTGCTCTAGTCATTTTTAGATTAATATGTTTTGGACCAGTTTTATCAGCTGTGATAAATGGCAGGTTTATTTCTGTTTGAGTAGCAGAAGAAAGTTCTATTTTTGCTTTTTCTGCAGCTTCTTTTAATCTTTGCAAAGCCAACTTGTCAGATTTTAAATCTATTCCATTTTCTTTTTTAAATTCAGATAAAAGGTATTCAACAATTGTATTATCAAAATCTTCACCACCTAAAAAAGTGTCACCATTGGTCGATTTAACTTCAAAAACACCATCGCCTAGTTCTAGAATTGATACATCAAATGTTCCACCACCTAAATCATAAACTGCAATTTTTTTGTTAGTTTTTTTATCTAAACCATAAGCTAAAGATGCGGCAGTTGGTTCATTTATAATTCTTAAAACTTCTAGTCCAGCAATTTTTCCAGCGTCTTTTGTTGCTTGTCTTTGAGCATCATTAAAATATGCAGGAACAGTAATTACTGCTTGCTTGACTTCCGAACCTAAATATTTTTCAGCTGTTTCTTTCATTTTTTGTAAAACAAACGCTGAAATTTGTGAAGGAGAATATTTATTTCCTTTAGCCTCTATCCATGCATCTCCTTTATCTGAATTTATAATTTTAAAAGGCGCTGTCTGAATGTCTTTTTTAACTGATGGATCTTCAAAGTTCCTTCCTACTAATCTTTTTACTGCAAAAATAGTATTTTCTGGATTGGTTACAGCTTGTCTTTTAGCCGGCTGGCCAATTAATTTTTCTTCGCCATCAGTGAAAGCTACAACTGATGGAGTTGTTCTAGCTCCTTCAGCATTTTCTAAAACTTTTGCCTGTGTACCTTCCATTACTGCTACACAAGAGTTTGTTGTTCCTAAATCTATTCCTATTACTTTGCTCATAATTGTTTACCTTTGCTTCATATAAGTGTTAATTTTGCATCTACAACCTTTGAAAATGCTATTTTTCTTGCTTTTTTTCCTCATTTTGTTGGTTTTTTTCATTATCATTATTATCTTTTTCTAATTTTTTTTTTGAAACTCCCACCAAAGAGGGCCTTAATAACCTATCTTTCATCATGTATCCTTTTTGTATTTCCTGTATTATTGTTCCAGGCTCTTTTGTATCATCATCTATTTCCATCATTGCCTGATGAATATTTGGGTCAAGCTTTTCGTTAATTGATTTTATTTGTTCAATGTTATTTTTTTTAAATATTGATAGAATATCTTTATTAA
The DNA here is from genome assembly GCA_902568235.1 of uncultured Pelagibacteraceae bacterium. Lineage (GTDB taxonomy): Bacteria > Pseudomonadota > Alphaproteobacteria > Pelagibacterales > Pelagibacteraceae > Pelagibacter. The sequence continues at coordinate 44,964 of CACFPS010000001.1, forward strand.
CAATATCAAGATGTTCTATAACTTTTTTTAAAGTTTCGGTGTTTTTAAGTTTATCATCATTTTCTAAAGATGATTTAGATCTTTCAAGATTGTCTAATAAATTTAAAGATTCTCTTGCAAAAGAAAATCCACCATACTCAAAAGCATCATCTTTTTCTTTTTCAAACCTTCTTCTTTGATTTTCCATTTCGGCAAAGGTTCTTGCTAGCTTATCTTTAAGATTCTTTATTTCTTCTTCAGGAGAAATCTCTTTTTCTTGTTCTTTGTCTTCTAAATTTTTTCCATTATTTTTAGGCTCATCTTCTTTAGAATTTAATATTTTTTCTTCAGATTGATTATTATTATTTTTATCTTTTTTTTTTAAATCTTCTTTTTCCATTGCTACCTATATGGTAAGTATTTTTTGTATTTCTAGATGTATAAAAAAAAAAATAGAGAGATAATTATCGGTTCCAATAATGCTGGAAAAATAAAGGAAATAAGAGACTTATTACCAAAAACTTATAAAATATTTAGTCCTAAAGATTTTAAATTAAATAGCCCAAAAGAGAACGGTAAATCATTTGTTCAAAACTCTTTAATTAAAGCAGAATATTATTCAAAACAATCTGGTAAAATTTGTATTGCTGATGACTCAGGATTAGAAATAGATATTTTAGGTAAGGCTCCAGGAATATTTTCTGCTAGATGGGGAGGACAAAAAGGTAATTTTAATGTTGCTATCAAAAAGGTTTTCAAAGAATTAAATAAAAAAGACAAAAAATGGAAAGAAAAAAAAATAGTCGCAAGATTTGTTTGTGCTCTAACAATTTATGGTTTTAAAAAAAAACCAATACATTCTTTAGGAATTATAAGAGGTATGATATCTAATAAAAAAAAAGGAAAAAATGGTTTTGGTTATGATCCAATTTTTATTCCAAATGGTAGTGAGCAAACTTTTGGCCAAATGAAACCTAGTATAAAATATAAAATCGATCATAGATTTATAGCTTTCAAAAAAATTAAAAAATTTTTTTAAACTGGCCATCTTCAATACTATAAAAATTAAGTTGATGGGTAATTATATTTTTTTCAATTTCAAATATTCCTATTTTACCTTTAAATTTACTTTTTTTATAAAATATATTTTTTGTTACATTGAATTGATTGTCATATAATAAAAAATAGACTAGACCTATTAAATCATAGCTTAGGAAAGATAATTGATTTGGCGTTGATTGATATGCTTGATTATATTCATCAATAAATCTTTCATAATTATTTTTATTAATTGATGGAAAATATATAGGTTGAAGAGATTTTTCATTTAGTAATGATTTATCAAACCATTGATTAAAAGTTAAATAATGAATTCTTTCTGATGAAACATCAGTATACAATAATGATGTAGCAACACTTTTTAGACTTTCATCAAAGTCGGCTATAACCACAGAATCAAAATTTATAAATCCAAGAGTGTCTTTTTTTTTTAGTTTGGCAATTCTTTTTTCTTTGTTTTTAATATTTGATTCTTCTAACTTTTTTATTTCATCTTTAAGATTTCTTTTTCTTTGAGGATATCTAGTTAATTTTTCAATTTGTTTTGTTAATATAGTTGGGTCTTGATCATATATAAATTTTTCTTTGAATTTAAATTTTGTTTTATCGATTGCAAACTCTAATTCGTTCTTATAATCGCTATTTGGAATTAAAAAAATAGTTCTTTCTAATTTTTTTAAATCAATAAATTTTTTTATAGTATTTATTTGTGAAATAGCATTAACCCCGGCACTTATGACATTAGAAGGATTTGCTCTTATTTTATTTGTAAGAGATATAAAAGTTACTTGCTTTAGATCATCAAGATATTTGGTACTCTCATTAAATACTGGTCCAATGATTATATTTACCCCTTGATCATATAGTTCTTTAGAAACCTTTAATGTATCTATAGGGTTTGATTTTGTATCTTTTGGTAATATTGAAATTTTATTATCATCAATTTTATTTATTGCTAAACGAATAGATTTAACAATCGAATTTCCTATATCAGAATATTCACCAGATAAGGGAACAATTAGACCAATTTTAAATTTTTCATTTGATAGAGAACTTTGAATGGAAAATATCAAATTCAAAATTAATATTGCAAGTATCTTAATTAAAGTTTTCATTTATATTTTAATAATATAATTTCCATTATATGCTTAAAGAGCAAATGATTAGTAATTTAAAACCTGGGCTATATTGTGTTTCAACCCCCATAGGTAATATGGGAGATCTTTCTTTTAGAGCCTTAGAAACTCTTAAAAATTCTGAATTAATATTATGTGAAGATACTCGAGTATCTAAAAAATTGTTAGATAAATATAAAATTACCAAAAAACTACTTTCTAATCACAAATTTAATGAAAAAAAAAATATTAAAAAAATTATACAGTTTTTGATGGAGAAAAAAATAATTTCAATTATATCTGATGCCGGAACACCTGCTATCTCAGATCCTGGAAGAATTTTAGTACAAGAATGTATTAAAAATAATATCAATATTTATCCCATACCTGGTCCATCAGCAGTAACATCTGCGCTTTCTATAAGTGGTTTTTCAGATAAATATTTTTTTTGTGGGTTTCTTCCAGAAAAAAAAGGAGAGATAAACAATCTTTTTGTTAAATTATCTAAAATGAATTGTTCAATTGTTTTTTTTATTTCTCCAAAAAAAATTAAAAAAATAACAAATATTCTAGAAGAATATTTCAATGATAGAGATATTTTAATTTGTAGAGAAATGACCAAATTTTATGAACAATATATTAGATCAAGCATAAAAAATTTGTCAAATATTGATTTTTCTGAAAAAGGTGAGGCAACAATTGTAATATCTGAAGGAAAAAAAAATGAAATTAAGTTAAAAGAATTGGAAGAATCAGTTAAAAAACAAATTGATAAACTAATACATAAAATGACAATTAAAAATATAGTAACTAAATTTAACTCAGAAAATAAGATACCAAAAAAATTAATATATAATTATTGTTTGAGTAAAAAAAATGAAATTTAAAAAAATATTAATTTTATTTATTTTAATAATTTTATCTGGATGTGTTGGATATTCATCAACTGGAGTTTTGGGTACAGGAGTTTCAATTGCTATAGATCCTAGAACTATAGGAACACAAATTGATGACTCAATAATGCAAAAAAATTTAAGAGCAAAGTTAATTAAAATGAATACAAATTATTTTTTAAATGTGAAAACTAAAATATTAGATGGAAGAATTTTTATTACCGGAAAGGTAGATAGTATAGAAGAAAAATTAAAAATTACAAAATTGAGCTGGGAAATTAAGGGAGCTCGTTCTGTTAAAAATGATTTAAGAATAAAGGAAAAATTTAATTTTAAAGAAAGTGCAAAAGATTTACTTATAACTTCACAATTGAGGGCAGCATTAATTTCAAGTAAAATAATAAAATCAGCTAATTACCAAATAGACACTTATAAGAAAAAAATTTATATTTATGGAATTTCAGAGAATAATGAAGAAAGATCTAAAGTTATTGAAGAAGCTAAACAAATTCTTGATGTTCAAGATGTAATTGCAAGTATTTTTTTAGTTGAGGATTTGAGAGTAGTTAAAAATTAATTTGGCTTTTTGTAATTAATTACTCCAGCAGAATAAGCCGCAACTGAAGCCAAATTTAAAATATCAGATGTTGAAGATCTTAAAGGAGCAATTTCAATTGGTTGGCCTAATCCAATTAATAATGGGCCTATAACTTTAGCACCTCCAAGAGTTTTCATTATTTTATAAGAGATAGCGGCACTGTGTTGACCTGGCATAATTAATATATTTGCATTTCCAACTATTTCTGAAAACGGATATAGATCTGCATATTCCTCTCCAAGAGCAACGTCTGGCTGCATATCTCCATCAAATTTGAAATTTACTTTTTTTTCTTTCAGAATTTCTACTGCATCTCTTATATGTTTTGTTCTACTTGTAATTGGTTGGCCAAAAGTAGAATGAGATAAAAAAGCTACTTTTGGATCAAAACCAAACAATCTAACAACCCTAGCAGATGAGATTGCTATTTCAGACAATTGCTTGGAAGAAGGATACTCATTAACAGTAGTATCAGCAATAAATACTGTTTTACCTTTGTTTACAACCATGTTCAGTCCAAACATTATTTCTCCAGGTCTGGGACTGACTACTTTATTAATTTTTTCTAATGATTGAGAATATCTCCTAGTGTTTCCAGTAACCATAGCATCGGCATCACCGCATTCGACCATGCAAGACCCCCAAATAACTCTATCGTTTCTGATCATTCTGTCACAATCTCTTTCGAGCAATCCTTGATCTCTATGCAGTTTTTTAAAAAGAAATTTAACATATTTTTCTCTGCTTGTTTTGTCAGTAGAATTTACAATTTTAATATTAAAATTTTCAGAGTAGCCAATTTCTTTTAATCTTTGTTTAACCACTTTTTCTTTTGCGACTATTATGGGCGTTCCTAGACCACTATTTTTAAAGGCAATTGCTGCTTTTAAAGTATTTTCATCTTCACCGTCTGCAAAAACAACAGTTTTTTGGCTTTTCTTAATCTGAGAATTTATTCCTTGCATTATAGTTACTGAAGGATCTAATCTTTGTTTTAATTGTTCAGAATAAATTTCAAAATTTTCAATTTTTTTTCTTGCAACTTTACTTTTAATTGCTGCTTTAGCAACTGCAACTGGTATTACACTTATCAATCTCGGATCAAATGTAGAAGGAATTATATATTCTTTTCCATATATAGGTCTATCACCACCCATTGCTGCTGCTACTTCATCAGGAACCCTTTCTTTTGCTAATTGTGCTATCGAATAAGCTGCTGCCATTTTCATTTCTTCATTTATTGTTTTAGCTCTTACGTCTAATGCTCCTCTAAAAATATATGGAAAACCTATTAAATTATTTACTTGGTTAGGGTAATCAGATCTACCTGTAGCAATGATGGCATCGCTTCTAACTTTTTCTACTTCTTCAGGAACAATTTCTGGATCTGGATTTGCGCAAGCAAATATAATTGGTTTTTTTGCCATTTTTTTAATCATATCTTTCTTTAAAACTCCCGCCGAAGATAAACCTAAAAAAACATCTGCATTTTTTATAACATCATTTAAAGTTCTATCTTTAGTGTTTATCGCATAATTTATTTTCCATTCATTTAAATTTTTTCTTTCTTTGTGTATGACTCCCTTACTATCAAGCATAACTAAATTATTTTTTTGTACACCTAATTTAATAAATAGATTTGCACATGCCATAGCTGATGCTCCTGCACCATTAACTACAACTTTGATTTTTTTGATATCTTTTTTTGTTATATCAATAGCATTAATAAGAGCCGCAGAAGTTATTATTGCTGTTCCATGTTGATCATCATGAAACACAGGTATATTTAAAATTTTTTTTAGTTTTTTCTCAATTACAAAACAATCTGGTGCAGCGATATCTTCCAAATTTATTCCACCAAAACTACCTGCAAAATTTTTTATACTATTGATTATTTCATCAGGGTCACTCGAGTCAATTTCAAGATCTATAGCATCTATATCTGCAAATCTTTTAAATAGTACAGCTTTTCCTTCCATAACCGGTTTCGAAGCTATTGCTCCTAGATTTCCTAGACCTAATATAGCCGATCCATTACTTATAACTGCAACCAAATTTCCTTTAGTGGTATAATCATAAGCAAGTTCCGGATTTTTGGAAATTGCTTTTACAGGAGCTGCAACGCCAGGTGAGTAAGCCAAAGCCAAATCTCTTTTTGTTGTCATTGGTTTCGATGAAATTATCTCAATCTTGCCAGATTTATTACTATTGTGAAATTCTAAGGCTTCTTTATCTGAATAATGTTCAATTTTATTTTTTTTCATTATGTGTAATTAGATATACAAATAGAGCAAATTTAAGACTAATATGATTTATGAATCTCATTAAGTCAACTGGCACATTTAGTTTCTTTACTTTAATTAGCCGAATACTTGGCTATTGTAGAGATCTTTTAATTGCCATTTATCTTGGATCAGGACCTATAGCTGATGCATTCTTTGTTGCATTTAGAATACCAAACACTTTTAGAAGATTATTTTCCGAGGGTACTTTCAATGCAGCTTTTGTTCCAAGTTATTCTTCACAGCTAGTTTTAGGAAAAAACAAATCTCAAATATTTGCAAATAAAATATTTAATTTACTTTTAATTTCATTGCTTTTGATAATTTTAATTATAGAGATTTTTATGCCAACTTTTATTTTTATTATTGCTCCAGGATTTACTGAAAATTCCGATAAACTTAATTTAACTATTTCTTTAACAAGAATTACTTTCCCTTTTTTATTATTTGTAAGTTTATCATCTTTTTTTTCTGCAATATTAAATTCACACAATAAATTTGCAGCTGCAGCTGCAGCCCCTATTATTTTAAATATTTTTTTAATATTAACTCTACTTTTTCAAAGTTATTTAAATGATCAACTTGTATACTATCTTTCTTATGCTGTAACAATTGCTGGTATTGCACAACTAATTTTATTGTTTTTTTTTATTAGAAAATTTTTTTTTCCAAATATTACTTTAAATTTTAAAATTGATAAAAAGGTTAAAATATTTTTTAATAAACTTTTACCAAGTATTTTTTCATCAGGGGTTACTCAAATAAATATTTTAGTAGGAACAATTATAGCATCATTTCAAGCTAGTGCAGTTTCATATCTTTACTATGCTGATAGAATATATCAGATTAATTTAGCAATAGCTGGAATTGCAATTGGTACTGTACTTTTGCCAAATTTAAGTAAACATATTCAATCAAAAAATAAAAAAAAAATAAATTTTATTCAAAATAAATCTTTAGAATTTTGTTTGTTTTTGAGTTTACCTGCCACCGCAGCTTTGCTCATTGCATCAGAAGAAATAACATCATCATTATTTGGGTATGGTTCCTTCGATCCTTTGAGTGTAAAGAATTCTGCAGTTGCTTTATTTTATTTTGCCTTAGGTTTGCCAGCGTTTTCAATAATAAAAATATTTTCAAGCTTTTTATTTGCAAGGCACAATACAAAGATGCCTTTTTATTTTTCTTTATTTTCTGTATTCATGAATATTGCTATTAGTCTTTATTTTTTTAATAAGATTGGATTTATAATAATACCAATAGCAACAACTATGTCTTCTTGGTTTAACGCAATTATTCTTTTTATTTATTTGATAAATAAAAAATATTTTTTATTGAATATAAATTTATTAAAATCATTGTTAAAAATCATTTTATCTACTGGCTTAACTTCTTTTGCTTTTTCTAGTTTAATAAAACTTTTTAATGAAAATTTAAATTATGAAAGTGAATATAAACTTATAGCTATTATTTTTTTAGTTATTTTAACTTTTATTATTTATATTTTAATTTCTTTAGTTACAAAAGCTTTTAAAATTTCAGATATTAATTTAAAGTATTAAAATTATGGGAAAAAAAATTTTTTCAGGAGTGCAGCCTACTGGGAATCTTCATTTAGGCAATTACATTGGGGCGATAAAAAACTTTGTAGATCTTCAGAATGAAACTGGAAATGAATGCATTTATTGCGTAGTTGATTTACATGCTATAACTACAAAACAAGATCCAAAAATACTTAAAGCAAATTTAAGAGAAACTACTGCTACTTTTTTAGCTAGCGGAATGGATCCAAATAAAAGTATTATTTTCAACCAATCTTTAGTACCAGCTCATTCAGAGGGATCTTGGATACTTGGGTGTATAGCTCGGATGGGTTGGTTAAATAGAATGACTCAATTTAAAGAAAAAGCTGGCAAAGATAAAGAAAAAGCAAGCGTAGGTTTGTATATCTATCCAGTATTGATGACAGCTGATATATTGCTCTATGATGCTTCACATGTTCCTGTAGGTGAGGATCAAAAACAACATCTTGAACTTTCTAGAGACATTGCTCAAAAATTTAATTTGGATTTTAATGTTCCAAATTTTCTTAGAGTTCCAGAGCCATTAATACAAAAAAATTTTTCTAGAATAATGAGCTTAAAAGATGGAAGCAAAAAAATGAGTAAATCAGATCCTTCCGATCTAAGTAGAATTAACTTAACAGACACTAAAGATGAAATTAAAAATAAAATTAAGAAAGCTAAAACCGATAAAGATCCATTGCCAATTGATGATAAAAATTTAAATCAAAGACCTGAAGTTAAAAATCTTTTAGGAATATACTCCAGTTTGAGTAATCAAAGCTTAAAAGATTCGATAGACGATTTCAGAGGAAAAAATTTCTTAAATTTTAAAGAACAATTAGCCGATCTTGTTGTGGAAAAAATTGCACCAATATCTGTGGAAATTCAAAAATTACAAAAAGAAAATAATTATATAGACTCAATTCTAAAAGAAGGTGGTGAGAAAGCTAACGCAATTGCCTCAAAAAAGGTTGAAGAAATAAAAAAAATTATAGGATTTTAATATTTAAATTTAGAATAAAATAATTATATAAACATTATGTTTGTTCAAACTCAAAAAACTCCTAATCCAAATTCACTAAAATTTTTACCAGGAAAAAAGGTTTCTAATGACGGTCCTTATGAATTTTTAAATAAAGAGGAAACTAACAATTATTTTGTTAGAAATATTTTATCAATTAATGGAGTTACTGGAATTTTTTTAAGCGAAGATTTTTTGTCAGTAAATAAATTAGAAAACGAAAAATGGGAAAATATCCAACACATAATAATTTCATATATAAATGAATATTATTCTGAAGGTAATAAGTTTATTATTGATAAGTCAGAAACTTCTGAAAATACAAATGATTATGGAGAAATAGAGAAAAAAATTATCAAAATCTTAGAAACTAAAATTAGGCCAGCAGTTGCAAAAGATGGTGGTGATATTACTTTTAAAGGATTTAAAGATGGAAAAGTTACAGTTATGTTAAAAGGAAGTTGTTCTGGATGCCCATCTTCAACTCTTACTTTAAAACGAGGTGTTCAAAATCTTTTGACTCATTATATTCCCGAAGTTAAAGAGGTTTTAGCGGTATAAATTTCACTCAAATTAGGTATAAGAGATAATTATAACGATGAGTAAAATTAAATTTATTAATAAAAATATTTTTAAAAATTTAATAAAGACTGTTGGAGTGAGCCTTGTTGTAATCTTTACCTTTTCACAACTACCACCTACATTTAATTTTATTTCTAAAAACTTTTTCTATACAAAAACTATATTAAGTAGTGCAGGAATAAATTTTGATAATGTTGCTTTAGAAAAAAGTTTAAATGAATTAAGAAAATCAGAAAATATTGATGAAAATAAAATTCAAGAACAAATTATTGCTGACATAGAATTTTCAAATACCGAAAAAGAAATAGATGATCCACCAATAATTAATGCTAAAATTATAAAAAAATTATTTAAGGATGAGGGATATAGTCTTGAAAAAGTAAGAAAAAACAAAGTTGTAAATATTGGTCTTTCCATTCCAAGACTACCAAAAGAAATCAAGGAAATTGTAAATGTAAAAAAAAAGAAGGAACTTTTTCTTGAAATTATACTTCCTTTAATTCTAGAGGAAAATGCTAAAATTAGAGTTGATAGAATAAAGTTTTTTTCAATTTTAAATAAAAAATATAATTCAAATAGAGACAAGAAATGGCTAATTGAAAAACTAGATCAATATGGTGTTAAAAATAATGACCTATCAACTTTAAAAATAAGAATGGATGAAATTCCTACATCTTTAGCATTAGCTCAAGCAGCAAAAGAAACTGGTTGGGGTACATCAAGATTTGCGCAAGAAGGAAATGCATTATTTGGTCAATGGACTTGGTCAGGAGAAGGAATTAAACCTTCTGAAGCTGGCAAAGATTCTACTCATAAAGTTGCAAAATTTAAAATACTAAAATCGTCAGTAAAAGCATATTTAAGAAATCTAAATACACACCCAAGCTATTCAGATTTTAGAAAAGAGAGAGCAATACAAAGAGATAATGATGAAAATTTAAATAGTTTTTTATTGGCAAACTTTCTAAATAAATATGCTGAAACAGGAAATGAATACGTAAAAATTATTAAAAAAATTATTAAACAAAATTCCTTGACAGATTTTGATGATGTAAAAATTTTACCAACCAGTTTGAAATTAAAAAAATTAATTTAAATTATTTGAAAATTGAATTCCAAAAAATCTCCATCCCTCTCTATCATTAAGACTACAGTTAATTCTTCCTCTCCTAAAATTAAATTTTTCAACAAAATTTACTTTTAAATAATTATTTTCTAAATTGATATTTGACTGTTTCCACCTATCTCCTTCGTTTGAGTAACAAGTAATATTATTAAGATTTTTTTGTTCCTCAAAAAATTCAATTATTAATTTGGGAGGGTTATTAGTATTATTTAATAATTTATCTCTAGGTATTATGTTTTTATATTGTAGTGGAAGATAACTAATTACACTCTTAAAACGTTTTAAATCACCATATTTTTCATTTATAGGAAATCTAGGCAATTCGTATTTATTTTTATTTAAATCTATAACTCCCGAATGTTGACCAAATCCAAATTTAAATTTACTTGCTATAAATTTTTCATGCTCAAAACTGTATTCACCAAAAGGATATGAAAAATAAATTGGATTATAGCCAAGTTTATTATTAAATATTTCTATAGACTTATTTATATCTTTCTTAAAATCATCAAAATTAAATTCTATAAGATATTCGTGTGTATGAGAATGGTTTCCAATAAATGCAATTTCTTCTTTTTCAATATCTTTTATTTGTTTCCAGGTCATATATCCCTTTTTACCAACAGTCTGAGTTGATATAAATAATATAAAAGGTATTTTATTTTCTCTAAGGTAAGGCCAAGCATTTTCATAAAATGAAGTGAAACCATCATCTATTGTGATTAATATTTTTTTTTGTTTTTTTACTTTATTAAAATCATCAACTAAATTTTTTGGATTAAAAAATTCAAGTTTTGTTTCTTTTATTATTTTTATGTGTTCTTTAAAAACATTCACATCTATATTTGTAGATGGATACTTATGCTCGCCAAATCTATGATACATAATGCTAAGTATGCCTTGTTCTTCATGATGGTATTTTTTGTTTACAGTTGTAGCATTAGCATTTAAAAAAAATAAATAAATTATGAAAAATTTGATAATAGATGCCACAAATGAAAAAATTTTTTTTTCGATCATTACAAAATCACAATCTTACACTACCACTTATCCAAACAGTAGAGAAAATTTTGATAGATTTATAACTCTTCTTTCTAATTTTTTAAAAATAAATCAAACAAGTTTGAACGAAATAAGCAAAATTTTTGTAAATTTGGGACCTGGAAAACTTTCAAGCATTAAAATATCGATATCTATAGCCAAAGCTATTTCTGTAAGCAAGGGTGTAGAATTATATGGTTTTAAAACAGATGATATTGTTGAAAATAAATACGAAAAACTCTTAGAAATTAATAAAAAAAATTTTTTAATTAATAATTTGATAAAACCCCTTTACTCGAGTTAAAATAAGATATGTCAGAAACAATAGAAGAAAAGTGTATTGCCAAAGGGATTAAGTTAACTGAGCAAAGAAAAATAATTGCTAAAGTAATGAGTGACTCCCGAGATCATCCAGATGTTGATGAATTATACAATCGAGTTTCAAAAATTGATTCTAAAATAAGTATTGCAACAGTTTACAGAACTGTAAAACTTTTTGAAGAAGTGGGCATAGTTACGAAACATGATTTTAAAGGTGGAAAAGCAAGATATGAAGAAATTAATGAAAGTCATCATGATCATTTAATTGATATTAAAACAGGAGAAATAATTGAATTCATAGATGATGAAATTGAAAAATTGCAAAATAAAGTTGCTGAAAAATATGGATATAAATTAATTGATCATAAATTAGAATTATACGGAATAAAAAAAAAATAAATTAATGTCAAAAAAAGTATTTATTAAAACATTTGGTTGTCAAATGAATGAATATGATTCAAATCGTATTTATGATTCAATAAAAAATATAGGATATTTTAAAACGAAAGATCAAAGTAATGCCGATTGTTACATTTTAAATACTTGTCATATTAGAGATAAAGCAAAAGAAAAAGTTTATCATGAAATAGGAAGAATAAAAAAATTATATGAAAAAAAAAATAAACCAATTATGATTGTTGCAGGATGTGTGGCACAAGCTGAAAATCAAGAAATGTTAAATAGGGAATCTTATATTGATTTGATAATTGGACCTCAGTCATATCATAAAATCAACTCTCTTTTAGAAACTTTTGAAGGCAATAAAATAGAGGAGACCGAATTCGACTCAGTTTCGAAGTTTAGATATTTTGATAATATACAAAATGATAGCAGTAAAGTTTCTTCTTTTTTAACCATACAAGAGGGTTGTGATAAATTTTGTCATTTTTGTGTAGTTCCATATACAAGAGGGCCAGAATATTCTAGACCCTTTAAAAAAATAATTAAGGAGGCAGAGGCATTAATTAAAAATGGATCAAGGGAGATTACTCTATTAGGTCAAAACGTAAATGCTTACTCTTATAATGATTGTAATAAGGAATTACGAATTTCCAATTTAATTTCTGAATTAGAAAAATATAATGAGCTTAAGAGAATAAGATATACCACTTCTCATCCTATAGATATGACTGAAGATTTAATTGAATGCTATAGTACTAGTAAAAAATTAATGCCTTTTGTTCATCTACCAGTCCAAAGCGGATCAGATAAAATTTTAAAATTAATGAATAGAAAACATAAAATCCAAGATTATTTAGATATACATGATAAACTTAAAAAAATTAATATCGAAATTAAATTTTCAAGTGATTTTATTGTCGGCTATCCTGGTGAAACAGAAGCAGATTTTAAAGATACATTAAATTTATTAGAAAAAATTGATTTTATTAACTCTTATTCTTTTATTTTTAGTCCAAGACCCGGAACTAGGGCTGCCAGTCTAGAACTAATTGATAAAGAAATTTCAAAACATAGATTAGAAATTCTTCAAGAAAAATTGTTTAATAATCAAATTAAATTTAATAAATCAATGGAAGGAAGTTTAATTGAAGTCCTTGCAGAAAATAAACTTAATCAACAAGACAAATTTTTCGGAAGAAATAAATTTTTAACACCAGTTATTTTTGATGGTTATAATGAAAATATTGGAAAAGTTGTTAAAATTAGAATAGAAAATAGCAATCAAAATACTTTGTTTGGAAAAGTAGAGAAAAATATGAAAGCAGCATAGTTTGAAGAATATTTTAAAAAAAAAATTCAAATTAAATTTAAAATATGTTTACTCAGAAAATGACTCATTAAGTATTATTTTTGAGGATAATGATATTCTTCTAGGTGTAGTGGGAGAATTTAATAATAATTTAAAAGAGCTGGAGAAAATAACTAAAACAAACATTTATTCAAGAGGAAATTCAATTTTAGTGAAAGGCAATCTTGATAAAAATAATTTAGTTAAAAATGCAATACAATTTTTAACTGATCAATTTTTAAATAATGGAACTATTGAAAAAAAAGATATAATTTCATCTGTAAATAAATTTATGATTGATGAAAAAAATGATTTTTCAGAAAAAAAAATTGAATATATTATAAAAACTCCAAAAAAGTCAGTAATTCCAAGATCAAAAAAACAGAAAAATTATGTAAGGGCATTAAAAGAAAGTGACATTGTTATATCTACAGGACCAGCTGGAACTGGAAAAACTTTTTTAGCAGTCGCAGTAGCTTTAACTATGCTTTTAGAAAAAAAAATTGATAAAATAATCTTATCTAGACCAGCAGTAGAGGCTGGTGAAAGACTTGGTTTTTTACCTGGAGATATGAGAGAAAAAGTAGATCCTTATTTAAGACCTCTTTATGATTCTCTTTATGATTTGTTAGATTACGAAAAAATTCAGAAAAAAATAGAAGTAGGCGATATAGAAATTGCTCCTTTAGCTTTTATGAGAGGAAGAACTTTAAAAAATTCATTTGCTATTTTAGATGAGGCTCAAAATGCAACTGATACACAAATAAAAATGTTTTTAACAAGAATTGGAGAAAATTCTAAGATTGTAATAAATGGAGATCCTTCTCAAATTGATTTATCAAACAAATCTTTATCTGGACTTAATCACTCAAAAAAAATACTTGGACATTTAAAAGAAATTTCGGTTGTTGATTTTGACCATATAGATGTAGTCAGACATCCTTTGGTTTCAAAAATTGTTAAGGCATATTCAGATAAAAAAACTGATTAATGATAAAAGTCAATATAATTTTAGATAATTATAAATGGAAAAATAAAATTAAAAATCCTAATAATTATTTTAAAAAAAAACTAAATAAATTATCTAAAATTTCATCTTTCAAAAAAAAAAAACAAGAATTTTCAATTCTTCTAACAGGCAATAAAAAAATGAAGAGTTTAAATTTAAATTTTAGAAAAAAAAACAAGATTACAGATGTTTTGGCGTTTCCTTACAAAAATATTGTAAAAAAAAATGATTATATTGGGGATATAGCTATTTCTTATGAAATAATTGATAAAAGATCGAAATATTCAAATTTTTTTATAGAATTTGATAAAACTTGGATACATGGCTACCTTCATTTAATTGGATACAACCATAAAAAATTAATTGAGTATAAAAAAATGAGTAAAAAAGAAAATTTAGTTTTAAAACACTTCCATAAAATAAATTGATATCAATATTAAATAAAAAAGTATTATTATATTTATTTCCTTTTTTTTTAGGACTATTAACATCTTTTAGTTTACCACCTTATAATTTTTTAATTTTAAATTTTTTTACTTTTCCTATTTTATTATTATTTTTAATTTATAATCAAAATAATAATTGGAACTCCTTTAAAATTGGTTGGAGTTTTGGATTTGGTTATTTTATTTCAAATATTTATTGGATAACAAATTCTTTAACATTTGATGAAAGTTTGAAACCTTTAGTGCCATTTGCATTTATAATTATTCCACTATTTTTAGGATCTTTTTATGGTTTTGCTACTTTATTAAGTTCTTTTTTTAAATTTAAAAAAAATTTTTATACAATTTTAATTTTCTCAGTATTTTTTTCCCTAATTGAATTTATAAGAGGTTTTATATTAGGTGGTTTTCCTTGGAATCTCATTGTTTATAGTTGGACAAATTATTTAAGTTCAATTCAAATTATTTCATACATTGGAACTTATTCATTTAATTTAATATCAATTACAATATTTTTATTACCAATAACCATTTTTTTTAATAAAAAATTAAATTCAAAAATATTAATTTTATTTTTATTATTTCTAATTTTGTTATCAAACCATTTTTATGGTAATTACAAGATAAAAAAAGACAATTATCTATACAGTGAAATAAAAGATTTTAAAATTAAAATAGTTTCACCAAAAATTTCAATCGATAGATTTTTTGAGGCAAATAACGAAGAAATTTTAATCAAAGAATTAACTGAATTAAGTGATCCAAAAAAAACTGACAAAACTATTTTTATTTTTCCAGAAGGAGCTTTGGCTGGAGTTAATCTGGAACAGTTAAAAAATTTTAAAAGTATATTTTTAAATAAATATTCAAACAAACATACGATAATTATGGGCATAAATACTGAAAAAGAAATAAATGATGATAAAAAAATATTTAATTCTATGGTTGTGTTAGACAATAATCTTAATTTAATAAATGAATATAACAAAATTAAACTTGTGCCATTCGGTGAATTTTTGCCTTTCGAAAAATTTTTTAAAGAAATTGGATTAAAGAAAGTTGGTTATGGTTATGAGTCATTTAGTCCTGGAACGTATAGAAAAGTAATTAGTCTAAATGATAAAAACTTTAATTTTATTCCATTAATTTGTTATGAAATAATTTATTCAGGAAAAATCAATTTGAAAAAAGAAAATACAAATTTTATTGTAAATATTTCTGAAGATGGATGGTTTGGAGAATCGATTGGACCACATCAACATTTTTCACATACTATTTTTAGAGCTATAGAAGAAGGAAAAAACGTAATAAGATCGACAAATAATGGAGTATCAGCTTTTATAGATGCAAATGGAATTATAGTATCGAAGCTTGAGTCAACTAAAAGGGGAGTAATTGAAATAAATGATTATAAAAAATTTAATGAGACTTTTTTTTCAAAATTTGGTAACAACATTTTTTTTTATATAATAATATTTTATTTTATTTTGATTTTATTTTTAAAGAGAGGAGAAGCATAAATGAAAAAAGATTTTTTATTTACCAGTGAATCAGTTTCAGAGGGTCATCCAGATAAAGTTTGTGATAGAATTTCAGATATGGTTGTTGACACATACTTGGATGTAGAGCCTCAATCAAGAGTAGCTTGTGAAACTTTAACAACGACAAATAAAGTTGTTTTGGCAGGTGAGACAAGAGGTCCTGAAATTAATAAGGATCAATTAATTCAAAAAGTTAGAGATTGTATTAAAGATATTGGGTATGACCAAGAAGGTTTTACGTGGAAGGATGCTACTAAAATAGAAAGTCATTTACATTCACAATCGGCAGACATTGCTATGGGAGTTGACTCATCGGGTAATAAAGATGAAGGTGCGGGAGATCAAGGTATAATGTTTGGTTTTGCATGCAATGAAACTGAAGTTTTAATGCCTGCTCCAATTCATTTTTCTCATAAAATTTTAAGATTAATGGCTGAAGATAGAAAGTCAGGAAAATTAAGCAGTATAGAGCCAGACTCAAAAAGTCAAATTACTATAGAATATAAAGATGGAAAACCTTACTCAGTTAAATCAGTAGTAATATCCACCCAACATTCAGCTGATGTAAATCAATCTCAAGTTAGAGAATTGGTAAAACCTTATATTGAAAAATCTATACCAAAGAGTCTTATTAATGGTTTAGAAGATAATGAAATCTATGTTAACCCTACTGGAAATTTTGTAATTGGAGGCCCAGATGGCGATAGTGGATTAACAGGAAGAAAAATTATTGTTGATACTTATGGAGGGGCAGCTCCTCATGGCGGTGGAGCTTTTTCTGGAAAAGACCCAACTAAAGTTGATAGATCTGCAGCTTATGCATCAAGATACTTAGCAAAAAATGTAGTTGCTTCTGGGATTGCAGATAAATGTTTAATACAATTAGCTTATGCTATAGGTGTCTCAAAACCATTGTCTATTTATGTTGACTTATTTGACAATGATGAAGAAAAAAATAGACATGTTGAAAAACTAATAAGTGAAAATTTCGATTTAAGCCCAAGAGGCATAAGGGAGATGTTGGGACTGAACAAACCAATTTATCAAAGAACTGCCGCATACGGACACTTTGGAAGAAACCCCGAATCTGATGGGGCTTTTTCTTGGGAAAAAACTGATAAATCAGACGTTTTTAATAAGTAAATAAAGTTGAATATTTAAAAAAAATACTTATATTCCAAGTACATTATTGAAATTTCAAAATGGGCCTCGGCCCATTTTTTTTTGGATAAAACAAACATGTTAAATAGAAGAGCTGACAAATTAGAATTATTAAGAATTGCTGAAGCAGTAGCTTTAGAAAAATCTATTGATAAAGAATTAATCATAGATTCAATGGAAAATGGTATTGCAAAAGCCGCTAGATCAAAATTTGGATCGGATAATGAAATAAAAGTTCAGATAAATAGAGATAATGGCGATATTGGAATTTTTAGAAAATTATTAATTGTTGAGAATCCTGAAAATCTAAACGTTGAGATAAGTATGGATAATGCAATTAAATTAAGTGAAACAAATAAAGATAAGAAACTAGGAGATGAAATTCTTCAACCTTTACCTTCATTTGACTTTGGAAGAATAGCTGCACAAACTGCAAAACAAGTTATAAGCTTTAATGTTAGAGAAGCTGAAAGAGAAAGACAATTTAACGATTTTGTAGATAAGAAAGATACGATTTTAAGTGGAATTGTTAAAAGATTAGAATTTGGAAATGTAATAGTTGATCTTGGTAGAACAGAAGCAATTATTCAAAAAAACGAAATGATCCCAAGAGAAAATATCAAAGCTGGTGATAGAATTAAAGCTTACTGTTTAGATGTTAGAAGAGAACCAAGAGGACAACAAATATTTTTATCAAGAGCTCATACTAAATTTATGGAAAAATTGTTTATACAAGAGGTTCCAGAAATATATGATGGTCTAATTGAAATCAAATCATCTTCTAGAGATCCAGGAAGCAGAGCTAAGATTTGTGTAAAAGCTATAGACACTTCTTTGGACCCAGTCGGAGCATGCGTTGGTATGAGAGGAAGCAGAGTTCAAGCTGTTGTTAATGAACTACAAGGAGAAAAAATTGATATTGTAAATTGGTCAGAGGACCCAGCTGTGGTAGTTTCCAATGCGCTTTCTCCAGCCGAAGTTCAAAGAGTAAATGTTGACGAAGAAGGAAAAAAACTAGATGTAATATTAACAGAGGAAAATTTAAGTAAAGCCATTGGAAGAAGAGGTCAAAATGTAAGATTGGCAACAAAATTATTAAATTACGAAATTAATATAATGACCGACCAGGAAGATTCTGAACGTAGACAAGTAGAGTTTAAAGAAAAGACTGATAATTTTGTAAAAAATTTAGAGTTAGATGAAACTTTAGGTCAACTACTTGTTGCAGAAGGGTTTTCTTCAATAGATGATATTAAAGATAGTTCTCCCGCAGGTCTCACTAAGATAGAGGGAATAGAAGAAGAAACCGCGAAAGAATTAATTGAGAGAGCAAAAGAGTTTTATAAAAAAGATCAAGAGGAAATAGCAAATAGAATAAAAGATTTAGGACTAGAAAATGATTTAATTAATCATCAAGGTTTAACTCCTGGAATGCTAGTTACACTAGGTGAACAAAAAATTTTAACTCTAAATGATTTTGCAGATTTGGCCTCAGATGAGCTAACAGGCGGATATGATGTGGTTAAAGGTGAAAGGGTTAGAATTAAAGGTTGTTTAGAGGATTTTGCGCTATCAAAAAAAGAAGCTGATGATTTAATTATGTCTGCTAGAGAAAAAGCTTATCAAGATTGAGAGATGAAAAATGGAAAAGAAAAAATTAAAGTTATCAATTTCTGGAAGTTCCAAAAAAACTATTAGTAGTATTGAGCAAGCTAAAACAAAATCAAAAAATACAGTTGTAATTGAAAAAAAACCAACAAGATTTGTTGGGGGTAAACCCAATTTTTCTAGATCAAACAAAAGTGCAAATATTAAATCAAATCAGACGTTTGTTACAAAAAAACAAAGCTTTTCAAAGGCCGCTCCATCAATAAACTCTGACTTTGAAAAAAGAAAGCTAGCAGAACAAAGGGCAACTAAAAGATTAAAAGGTGAGAGTCCATCAAAAGATAGTAAATCTAATAAACTTGGAGGCAAAAGAAGAGAATTGAAATTGACTATATCAAGAGCTTTAAGTGAAGAGAATATTGAAACTAGGTCAAGAAGTCTTGCGGCTTTAAAAAGAGCAAAGCAAAAAGAAAATAGATTACTTAATAAAGAAGAAGATAAAGAAAGTTTCAAACCGGTAAAAAGAGACATAAATATTCCTGAAGTTATAACTATAAGAGAGTTGGCAAATAGAATGGCTGAACAGTCGAGTAGTATTATAAAACATTTATTGGGTATGGGAGTCACTGTAACTATTAACCATACAATTGACTCAGAGACAGCAGAATATTTGGTTAAAGAATTTGGTCATAACCCGATCAAAGAGAAAAAAGCTGAAGAAATAATAGAAAAAATAAAAGAAGTTAAAGCTCAAAATTTAAAAAGTAGAGCTCCAATAGTCACTGTAATGGGACACGTTGATCATGGTAAAACTTCTGTTTTAGATGCTTTGAGAAAAGCAAATGTTGTATCTGGTGAGTTTGGAGGAATAACACAGCACATTGGAGCATATCAAATAAATCATAAATCAAATAAAATTACGTTTATAGATACTCCTGGTCATGCAGCATTTACTGAAATGAGAGCAAGGGGATCTAAGTTAACCGACATAGTTATTTTGGTAGTTGCTGCAGATGATGGGGTTAAACCACAAACAATTGAGTCTATCAAACATGCAAAAGCTGCAAAAGTTCCTATTGTTGTAGCAATAAATAAATCTGATCTTCCAGAGGCCGATCCACAAAAAATTAAAAATCAACTCTTAGAATATGAACTTATAGCAGAAGATTTGTCCGGTGATACTCTTATGGTAGAAATTTCTACAAAAACAAAGAAAAATTTAGATAAATTAGTCGAGTCCATTTTATTACAAGCTGAGTTGTTAGATTTAAAAACTGATTTTGAAACAGAAGCTAAAGGTATAGTTTTAGAATCTAAAATTGACATTGGAAGAGGACCAATTGCAAATGTTATTATTACTGCAGGAACATTAGGTAAAGGAGATTTTTTTGTAAGTGGATTAAAGTGGGGGAAAGTTAGAGCCATAATAAATGATCAGGGAAAAAATATAAATGAAGCTGAACCAGCTACTCCAGTAGAAATACTTGGAATAAATGGAGCCGCGAAAGCAGGAGATGATTTCATAGTTTTAAAAGACGAAAAAGAAGCAAAATCTTTATGCGATGCAAGAATACAAGAGTCTAAAGAAGTAAAGAATCCTTTAACTTTTGTAACTCAAGACTCAGCATTTAAAGATAAAGCTTCAGAGGAACTTAATATAATAGTAAAATCGGATGTACACGGTTCATCCGAGGCAATTAAAAATGCAATCAATCAAATTAAACATGATGAAGTTAAACCTAAAATACTCTTATCAGATATAGGAATGATAACAGAAACAGATGTAACTTTAGCAAAAGCTTCAAAAGCTGTATTGATAGCATTTAATGTTAAACCAAGCAAAGAAGCGAAGAAAAGAGCCGAGCAAGAAAAAATAAAAATATCTTCGTATAATATTATTTATGAAGTTTTAGATTTTATAAAAAATAAAATGTCAGGGCTTTTAACACCAGAAGTTGATGAAAAAATTATAGGAACGGCCGAAATATTAGAAATTTTTAAAGTATCAAAAATTGGCAAGGTTGCAGGTTCAAAAGTCACCGAAGGTGAAATAACCCAAGACTCTAATGCTAGGGTCATAAGGGATGGAGCAATAGTCTTTAATGGTAAAATTGGGTCTATTTTTAGAGAAAAAAATCAGACAAGACAAGTTTCCGCAGGACTAGAATGTGGAATAACTATAAAAGATTTTGGTGACTTTCAAAAAAAGGACATTATAGAAGTCTATAATTCTGTAGTAACAGAGAGAACTATTTAAATGAGCAATATAGGAAGATCAATATCACAAAGACAATTGAGGGTTGGAGAGATGATAAAGCAAGCTCTTGGTATGCTTTTTATAAGAGATGAAGCAAAGCTTCCATGCTTTTCAACAAAAGAAATAACTGTTACAGAAGTTAGAATGTCTCCAGATTTAAAAACAGCTAAAATATTTGTAATGCCTTTAGGCGGGAAAGACGCAGAAGGAGTTGCTGAAAAATTAAAAGAATTTTCATTTGTAATTAGAAAAGTTCTTTCAAAGAAAATAGTAATGAAGTTTTTACCAAAACTATGCTTTGTTAAAGATGAATCATTTGATTATGCTGAAAAAATTGAAAACTTAATAAAACAAACAAATAAATAAGGATAATATGATGGCAAATAAAGCAAAAGAACTAGCGATCCATGAAAAAGATACTGGCTCATCAGAAGTTCAAGTTGCTCAATTAACGGATAAAATTGAGAATCTATCGAAACATATTAAACAGTTTAAGAAAGATAAACACTCATCAGTAGGTCTATTAAGAGCCGTTAATAGAAGAAAGAAATTATTGGACTATTTAAAAAAAAATAAAATCGAGTCTTATAAAGAAGTAATATCAAAATTAAATTTAAGGAAATAAATGTTTAAAGTAGTAAAGAAGGAAATTGAAATAGCAGGAAAGAAAATAAGTTTAGAAACAGGAAAAATAGCAAGGCAAGCAGATGGTGCAATTATTGCACAATGTGGAGAAACAGTTGTTTTGGCTACAGCTGTAGGAGCAAAAAAAGTAAATCCAGATGTGGATTATTTTCCTTTATCTGTAAATTACCAAGAAAAGTATTATGCAGCAGGAAAAATTCCTGGTGGATATTTTAAAAGAGAAGCAAGGCCAACAGAGAGCGAAACATTAGTCTCAAGATTAATAGATAGACCTATAAGACCTTTGTTTCCAGATGAATTCAAAAATGAAGTACAGGTACTTCCAACGGTAATTTCATACGATAAAGAAAATGAAGCAGATATTTTATCCATTATTGCTTCATCAGCAGCTTTGGCAATCTCAGGAATGCCTTTTATGGGACCTGTAGGTGCTGCTAGAGTTGGATTTATTGAGGGAAAATATGTTCTTAATCCTTCAAAGGAAGAAATGAAAAGTTCAAAATTAGATTTAGTTGTGGCAGGAACAAAAGATGCTGTTCTAATGGTTGAGTCTGAAGCTAACGGTTTAACAGAAGAAGAAATGTTAAATGCTGTTAAATTTGGTCACGAAGGCTTTGTGCCTGTAATACAAATGATAGAAGATTTAGCAAATGAGTGTAAAAAAACTGATTGGGTAGTAGAAAAGAAGGATCTCTCAGAAGTTAAGAAAAAACTTGAAAAAGAATTTACAGGTGATTTAAAAAAAGCTTTTGCAACAAGAGATAAACAAGATAGATCAAATCAAATTTCAGAAATCACAGACAAGGCTAAAAAGCTTTATGAAGAAGATGAAAATTATTCAGATTTAGATGTTAATTCTCAACTTAAAAACCTTGAAAAATCTATTGTTAGAACTGATATTTTAAAAAATAAAAATCGTATAGATGGAAGAGGCCTTTCAGATATTAGACCAATCGAGTGTGAAGTTGGAATATTGCCTAGAGCTCATGGTTCTGCACTCTTTACAAGAGGTGAAACTCAAGCAATAGTAACTACCACGCTTGGAACTTCTGATGATGAACAAAGAATTGAAAGTTTAGAGGGATTGCAAAGAGAAAGATTTATGCTTCATTATAATTTTCCACCTTTTTCAGTTGGTGAAACAGGACGAATTGGGACTGGCAGAAGAGAAGTTGGACATGGAAAACTTGCTTGGAGAGCTATTAATTCGTCTTTACCATCTAAAGAAAGTTTTCCTTATACTTTTAGAATTGTATCTGAGATTACTGAATCTAATGGTTCATCTTCTATGGCAACAGTATGTGGTACATCACTAGCATTAATGGATGCAGGTGTTCCAATAAAAGAACCAGTTGCAGGAATTGCAATGGGTTTAATCAAAGAAGGAAATGATTTTAGTATATTATCTGACATCTTAGGAGATGAAGATCATTTAGGCGATATGGACTTTAAAGTAGCAGGAACTAAAGATGGAATTACATCACTTCAAATGGATATAAAAATTAGAGGAATTACGTTTGAAATTATGGAGAAAGCTTTAAATCAAGCAAAAGATGGAAGAATTCATATCTTAGGAGAAATGAATAAAGCATTAGACAAATCCAGAGCAGATGTTGGCAAACATACCCCAAAAATGGAAAAAATTACGGTTGATAAAAAAGATATCGCAGCAGTAATTGGAAAAGGTGGCGCAACAATTAGAGAAATTGTTGAAAAATCAGGAGCCAAGGTTGATGTTAATGACGAAGGTGTGGTAACTGTTGCTGCACCAGATGAAGAATCTAGAAATATTGCTATGCAATTCATTAAAGACATAACCGCTAAAGCTGAATTAAATAAAATTTATAATGGAAAAGTAATGAAAATTATGGAATTTGGAGCATTTGTAAATTTCTTGGGAAAACAAGATGGTCTTGTCCATATTTCAGAACTTGCTGAAAAAAGAGTTGCTAAAGTAACTGACGTTGTAAAAGAAGGTGATGAAGTAAAAGTTAAAGTGATTGGTTTTGATAGAGGAAAAGTAAAACTTTCTATTAAACAAGCTGCCGTTTAATAAGAAATTATACTATATTAAATATTTTTTGGTGAAACAATTTGCCAAGTCATATTCCATCTTCTTCCTTCGGACATCATAAGCCATCTTCTTTATAAATATTTAATAAAGTTTTAAATTTTTTCATAAAACAATTTTAACACAATGTTTGTAATAATGATGAAAAAAATTATTTAACTGTAATTCGGTGCATTATTCTGCTTCCTTTAAATGGTGTAGCTTGGTGCAACATTGATCTATTATCCCAAATTGCAAGTTGGTTTTTTTCCCATCGTAATGAATATTGAAACTTTTTTTTAACTTGATGATTAAATAAAAATTTCTTTAACTTATTTTCATCTTCTATATTTGGGCTAAATCTCACAAAATGGCCTGGACTAAAATAAATTGAATACTTCGAGCTGATTTTTCTAATGATTTTATGCATAGATTTTAGTTCTTTTAAGCCCTTCCCTTTTTCTTTGACTCTCTCTTTTGTTGTAATTGATATTGGGCCTTCCGAGGAATATATCGCTTGAATTTTTTTTAATTTTTTTCTAATTGAATTTGGTAATTCTTTGTATGCAAAGTATTGAGAACAAAAATCAGTATTAGCCTTACCTTTTTTAGGAACAAGTTTAGACAACAACATTGTAAATCTTGGAGGTTTTTTTGTATAAATTGAGTCTGTATGAAATTGTTCACCAAAACTTGGTCCTTTGTCAGTAGATTTTCTTTCAACAACAGTTATTTTAGAATATTTTTTGCTTAAACCTTTTAATCTAGGATAGTTTGCTAATTTTCCAAAATTACTAGCAAAAGTTAAATAATTTTTAGAAGTTAAGTTTTGCCTTCTGAAATAGATCATTCCAAATTTGTTTAGTGCTAATTTTATTCTATTAATATCCTTTTTTGAAAATTTTTTAATGTTACCAACAATTTCCGCGCCAATATTTTTTTTGTTAGGAATTATATTAAGCATACTTATTAAAAAATTTTTTTATATGTTTTATGGTTTCTTTTGGATTTTGTTCTGGAATAAAATGACCAGAATTTATTCCTGTACCATAAATTTTTTTTTTTGAATATTTTTGCCAAATTTTCAAAGAATTAAATTGTTTGCCTATTACCCCACTTTTTCCCCATAATACTTGTATTGGTATATTTAATTTTTTATTCCTATCTTTTTTGTCATGTTCTAGGTCTATTGAAGCTGAAGCTCTATAGTCTTCACATGAAGCATGAATTCTTTTTTTTTGTTTGAATGACTTTAAATATGCTTTTTCTACTTTTCCAAACTTATGATTTCCTGACCATTTGTCTAAACAACTTTTCATCCATTTTTTTGGATCATTTATAATCATACTTTCTGGTAACCAGGCAGGTTGTATTAAGAAAAACCAATGAAAATAAGATTTTGCAAATTTTTTATTGGTATGTTCATACATATCTAAAGTCGGACAAATATCTAGAACACTCAAACCTAATATTTTACTTCTAAAATCTCTTGCCATTCTATGAGCAACTCTTCCTCCTCTATCATGTCCTGCAACAAAAAATTTTTTAAAACCTAATTTTGCCATTAATTGAACCATATCTTTGGCCATCTCTCTTTTAGAATAATTTTTATGTTTGGGATCCCCTTTTAAAACTAAACTATTTCCATACCCTCTTAAATCAGCAACAATAATAGTAAAATATTTAGAAAGTTCTGGTGCTATTTTACGCCACATCAAATGTGTTTGAGGATAACCATGCAATAGAAGTAATGGTTTTCCATTACCTTTAACTTTGCAAAATATTTTTCCTTTTTTAACCTTAACAAATTTTTTTTGAAATCCATTGAACATATTTAAATTTATAAATTATGGGTTTTTTTGAGTTTTTTTTGCAAATTTATTAATTAAAAATAAAGCTATTGCAGTTAAAAGAGCAAATACTTCTATTGCATGCCCAGAATCTCCCAATATTAATTGGACAAATGCAAAAATAATACAAACAATAAACCATACTAAAATTAGCATAATTACTGACTTTTATGTGATATTTTTAGGATCAGGCATCCCTACTTTATTATATCCAGCATCTACGTAGTGAATTTCACCAGTAACTCCGCCCCCAAGGTCACTTAATAGATATAAAGCTGAATTTCCAACATCGTGAATATCTACATTTCTCTTCAAAAATGAATGATCTTCATTCCATTTATATAAGAATTTTGCATCTCCAATAGCTGAAGCAGCTAGAGTTTTTATTGGTCCAGCACTAATTGCGTTTACTCTAATTCCCTTTGCTCCCAAATCTCTTGCTAGATACTTAACACTTGATTCAAGTGCAGATTTACAAACACCCATTACGTTATAATTTGGTATAGCTTTTGTAGATTCGTAAGTTAAAGTTAGCATACTTCCACCTTCTTTCATAATATTAGAAGCTTCTCTTGCAATCTCAGTAAACGAAAAGCATGAAATTAACATACTTCTTAAAAAATTTTCTCTAGTTGTATTTAAATATTCTCCTGATAATTCTGATCTATCTGAAAATGCAATTGCATGGACTACAAAATCAATCTGACCCCATTTTTTTTTTACATCTTCAAAAAGTTTTACTACTTCTTCTTTATTTTCAACATCGCAGCTAAAAGTTACATTTGAATTTAATTTTTCTGCCAAAGGAATAACTCTTTTCTTAAGTGCATCGCCTAGATAAGTGAAGGATAACTCTGCACCAGCCTCCACAAGTTTTTGGGAAATACCCCAAGCAATAGATCTTTCATTGGCTACACCCATGATTAATCCTTTTTTACCTTTCATTAAACTCATAATTATACTTTCTCAAATACTAAAGTTGCATTTGTTCCACCAAAACCAAAACTGTTAGACATAATAGAATTTAGAGTAACATTTGTTTCAGTTTTCATTACAATCGGAAATTTCTTAGCTTCATCATCCATATCATTTATATTAGCAGAAGCTGTTATAAAATTATTTTTCATCATTATTAAACTATAAATAGCCTCATGAACTGAAGCGGCACCTAGTGGATGACCTGAAAGTGATTTAGTAGAACTAATTTTAGGAACATTGTCTCCAAATGATTCACCAATTGCTTTTAATTCAGTAATATCACCAACTGGTGTTGATGTTCCATGAGTATTCAGATAGTCAATTTTCTTATTTCTTGATGTTGATAAAGCCATATTCATACATCTAACAGCGCCTTCACCTGAAGGAGCCACCATATCATATCCATCAGATGTTGCTCCATAACCAGTTATTTCTGCATATATTTTAGCATTCCTCGCTTTTGCATGTTCATATTCTTCAAGTACCAAAACTCCACCTCCACCAGCAATAACAAATCCATCTCTAGTTTTATCATAAGCTCTTGATGCTTTGTCTGGAGTTTCATTATACTTCGAAGATAAAGCAGTCATGGCATCAAACATAGCTGTCATGGCCCAATGTAGTTCTTCGCTACCTCCTGAAAACATTATATCTTGTTTACCCGATTGTATTAGTTCCATCGAGTTGCCAATACAGTGTCCACTGGTTGCACATGCAGAACTCATTGTATAATTAACACCTTTTATTTTAAATGGTACTGCTAGAGTGGCAGATGCTGTACTAGCCATAGTTCTTGGAACAATGAATGGACCCATAAGTTTTGGAGTTTTTGCCCTAGTTTTGTCAGCTGCGAGAATAACATTCTCTATCGAAGGACCACCAGAACCCATTACTATCCCAGTTTTAACATTACTAATATCTTTTTCCTCTAATCCTGAATCTGTAATTGCCTCTTTCATTGCTATGTAGTTGTATGCAGAACCTGACCCCATAAATCTTATAGTTTTTCTATCTACATAATCTTCGAGCTTTATGTTGGGTTTTCCATGAATTTGGCTTCTTAAATTATGTTCTTTATATTCTTCTGAAAAAGTTATTCCTGATTTTGAATTTAAAAGAGAATTGTAAACTTCATTTTGATTATTTCCTAAACAAGAAACGATACCAATTCCTGTAACAACTACTCTTCTCATTATTTAAATAATCCCACTTTTAAATTTTCTGCAGTATAAATTTTTTTACCATCCGCTGATAACAAACCATTTGCAAGACCAACTGTTGTTCCTTCTTTAATTAGTATTCTTTTCATATTAATTTCATATTTTGCCATTTTGACATTTTTAAGAACTTCTCCAGTAAATTTTACACTATTTACCCCAAGAGCTCGACCTCTTCCTGGATTTCCTAACCATCCTAAATAAAAACCAACCAGTTGCCACATAGCATCTAAACCTAAACATCCTGGCATTACTGGATCTTCTTTGAAATGACAATCAAAAAACCAAAGGCTATCTTTTATATCCAGTTCTGCTTTAATTAACCCCTTATTAAAAAAACCTTTATTTTCATCTATTTCTGTTATTCTATCAAACATCAGCATTGGTGGTGAGGGCAATTTTGCATTGCCGGGACCAAAAAGCTCACCATTTGAGCAGCTTATTAATTCATCATAATTGAATGAACCTTTTTTCATAAATTTTATTTCTTATTACTTGATTTAATAACATTATAATATAGAAATCGTTTAGAATAATTATAAAATGCAATGACTTCCAGTATAGAATTTGTAGAAAAACTAAGAAAATCAGGGCTAAGACCAACAAAACAAAGGATTGAAATTTGCAAAGTCTTATTTAATTCAGAAAAAACGTTTCATTTTACAATCAATGATTTAGTTAAAATGATTGAAGATAAGAATAATAAAAAAATATCTTTAGCAACAGTCTACAATACTATTCACGCATTTGAAAAAAAGGGCTATCTTAAAGAAATAGCTATTAATTCAAGCCAAACTTATTTTGATACAAACACTTCTGATCACCATCACTTTTTCGATGAAAAAGAGAAAGAATTAATCGATTTAGAAAATAAAGATGTTGATCCAATCAAAATAAAAAAAAATATTTCTGGTAAGAAAATTAGGTCTGTAGAAGTTCTTGTTAGAATTGATACTGATAATCAGTAGCAAAAATAAATAAATTAATCCATAGGCTTAGCTTTTAGATTAAAATTATTCTAATCTATTGACTATAGTTTAGAATGATTATAAGCTATTTTACATAAAATGTTAAAAGAAGAACAATCTAAATGCCCCTTTATCGGCTCTGGGACACCCTCTAAACATCCAACCGGAAAAGGAGCTTCGAATAGAGATTGGTGGCCAAATAGCTTAAATCTCAAAATTTTAAGCCAGCATTCATCATTGGTAAATCCAATGGATAGAAAATTTAATTATGCTAAAGAATTTAAAAAATTAAACTTTAAATCTTTAAAAAAAGATCTTAAAAAATTAATGACAGACTCCCAAGATTGGTGGCCTGCTGACTACGGTCATTATGGAGGTCTATTTATTCGGTTAGCATGGCATGCTGCCGGGACTTATAGGACTGGTGATGGTCGCGGAGGTGCAGGAACTGGTAATCAACGATTTGCACCACTAAATAGTTGGCCGGATAATGTCAACTTAGATAAAGCAAGATTGTTACTTTGGCCGATAAAGAAAAAATATGGTAAAAAAATTTCATGGGCTGATTTATTTATTTTAGTTGGGAATGTAGCTTTAGAGTCAATGGGATTTAAAACTTTTGGTTTTGGAGGTGGAAGAGAAGATATTTGGGAACCGGAAGAAGATATTTACTGGGGATCAGAAAAAGAATGGTTAGGAGTTAATAGATACAGTGGAAAAAGAGAACTCGAAAATCCATTAGGAGCTTCTCATATGGGATTAATTTATGTTAATCCACAAGGTCCAGACGCAAATCCAGATCCAGTTTTAGCTGCTCATGATATTCGTGAAACATTTGGACGTATGGCAATGAACGATTATGAAACAGTAGCGCTTGTTGCCGGAGGACATACATTTGGAAAATCTCATGGAGCTGCACCCGAATCTCATAAAGGACCAGAACCAGAAGGCTCAAAAATACAAGAACAAGCAACAGGATGGAATAGTAATTATAAAAGTGGAAAAGGAGTTGATACTATTAGTAGTGGACTTGAAGGCGCATGGACACAAAATCCAAAAAAATGGGATATGGGTTATTTTGATAATTTATTTGGATATGACTGGGAATTAACTAAAAGTCCAGCCGGTGCGCATCAATGGACGCCTAAGAAAAATGGTCATGCAATAAATATGGTTCCCGATGCGCATGATAAATCTAAAAAACATGCTCCAATGATGTTAACCACTGATCTTTCTATGAGAATGGATCCTCAATATGGACCAATATCTAGACATTTTCATAAAAATCCTAAGGAATTTGCAGATGCATTTGCTAGAGCATGGTTTAAGCTTACTCATAGGGACATGGGACCTCGTGCTTGTTATTTAGGACCTGAAGTTCCAAAAGAGCAATTAATTTGGCAAGATCCGATTACAAAACCTAAGTACAAACTTAAAAATAAAGATATTAAAACTTTAAAAACACAAATATTGAAATCAGGTCTTTCAATTTCGCAGCTAGTATCAACAGCTTGGGCATCAGCTTCAACTTTTAGAGGTTCAGATAAAAGAGGAGGAGCTAATGGAGCCAGAATAAGTTTGGCACCCCAAAAAGATTGGGAAGTTAATAATCCATCTAAGCTTTCAAAAGTAATTGAATCTTTAAAAAAAATAAAAAATAAATTTGATAAAAAAAAGAAAGAAGTTTCACTTGCTGATCTAATTGTATTGGGTGGAAATACTGCTATTGAAAAAGCTGCTAAAAAAGCTGGACACAAAGTAAAGGTACCATTCACTTCAGGTCGAGGAGATGCATTACAAAATCAAACTGATATATTTTCATTCAGTTTATTGGAACCAAAAGCTGATGGTTTTAGAAATTATATTACAAAAAATACTAATGGTTCTTCAAATAAACCAACAGTATCTGCAGAAGAAATGTTAATAGATAAGTCGCAGTTAATGAAACTAAGCGCACCTGAAATGACAGTTTTAGTTGGAGGTATGCGTGTATTAAATACTAATTTTGACAAATCTAATCATGGAGTTTTTACAAAGAATACCGAAATACTTACAAACGATTTTTTTGTTAATCTACTTGATATGAGTACAACTTGGAAAGAAGTTGATAATAATGAGCAATTATTTAAAGGAAGAGATCGTAAATCAAATAAAGTTAAGTGGACAGCTACTAGAGTTGATCTAATCTTTGGTTCAAACTCTCAGCTTAGAGCAATATCTGAAGTTTATGCGTTAGAAGATTCTAAAAAAAAATTTGTTAATGATTTTGTTTCTGCCTGGACAAAGGTAATGAATTTAGATCGTTTTGACCTCAATTAATTTCTCCCCAAGTATTAGATTTATTTATCCAACCTGAAAATTTATCTGTTTCAATATTACACCAATTTTTCTCACATTTTCTTACTATTAAAAGTCTTCCTTTTTCTATCTTTGCTAAAGGTTTTGAATATTTTGTGGGTTTTTTAAAAAGAATTTTTGAAGATGTAGTAATTAAAGATTTTGATTTTTTTAATTGAGTCCAATGTATCCAACCACTATTTTTTTTGTGGTCAATTATTCTTCTAAAATTTTCTTTTTTATCAATCACTTTTAATGGTAAATAAATTTTTTTATAAATATACTTAATAGGATAATCTAAACTAGGTCCATATCTTACATTAACTTTATTATTTTTTAGCATTAAAAATTTTTTTTTTTCTATAGAAAATGAATTTGTAGAAAAAATAAAAAAACAAAATAAATAAATTAAAGTTTTGTACATATACAGCTTTTTCTCTTTTTAAATAACACTTTTCTAAAATTTAAGTTCAAAAAATCTAAAATTAAAATATTAGATTTTAAATTTTTACCTATACTTAATATTGTTTTTAACACTTCGTTAGCCTGCAAGCTTCCTACAATGCTTGCTGTTGATCCTAATATTCCTTCGCTTTCACAATTTAAAAATTCATCAGATGGTTCTGTCTGATAAAAACACTTTAAACAGGGGATATTTTTTTCATTAAAATCAAAAACAAAAATATGACCATCAAATTTACTAATTGCTCCTACAACTAATTTTTTTTTAAATATTAAAGAAAGCTTATTTAGTAAAAACTTTGTTTTAAAATTATCACTTCCATCTACCACGACATCATATTTTTTAATTATATTAATTAAATTTTTTTCATTTGCTTTTTTATTATAAATTTTAATTTTTACTTCTTTATTAATTGAATTTAATTTTTTTTTGACTACTTGAACTTTATATTTTCCAACATCTTGAGTTGTGTAAAGTATTTGTCTATGTATATTAGACAAGCTTACTTTGTCATAATCCATGACGCCTATTAAGCCTACACCTGATCTTGTTAATAAATCTGCGATAGGACACCCAAGGCCACCAGCTCCTATTATTAATACTTTAGAATTTATAATTTTTTTTTGACCAATTGTTCCAATATTTTTTAAAATAATTTGTCTTGAGTATCTTATTAAAGAGTTTTTTTTAATTTTTTTTTTCATTTGCCAGTTGACCCAAAACCTCCCGAGCCTCTTACGGATATTGGTAATTCTTCAACTTCTTCAAATTCAGCTTTTAATACTGGCACCACTATCATTTGTGCAATTCTGTCATTATTATTTACAGTAAATTCATCTTTACCATGGTTGAATAAAATAATTTTTATTTCACCTCTATAGTCACTATCTATTGTTCCGGGAGTGTTTAAAACACTTATACTAGATTTTACAGCGAGTCCAGATCTTGGTCTAATTTGGACTTCTGTATCTTCAGGTATTGCAATAGACAAACCAGTTGGGATTAATGCAGATTTTTGTGGCTTAATTATTATAGGTTTCTCTATTAGTGCCATTAAGTCCATTCCAGAAGATCCTACAGTTTTATATTTTGGAAGTTGAACTTTTGAATTTAATTTCTTGATTAAAACTTTAATCATTAACTAGTTTAATTTATTTATTACTCTATATACCAGTTCCTTCGCAATTAATGATTTGTTCATTTTATCTAGAGTTTCATTTGTATTATTTTTGTAAAAAATTGAAACTTGATTATCTTCAGAATCAAATCCTATGGATTTATCAGATACATCATTTGCAATAATCCAATCGCAGCTTTTTTCTTCTAACTTTTTTAATGAGTTTTTAACCAAATCACTCGTCTCAGCTGCAAATCCAATAGTTAATTTAGGTCTTAGTGAATTGTGTTTAGAAACATTTGCAAGAATATCAACATTTTTTTCTAAATCTAAAGTCATACTTTCTTTTTTTTTAATTTTTTCATTTTTATAATTTTTAACTTTATAGTCAGATACAGCTGCAGAAAATACTGCAACATCGGCAGGTAAATTATTTATTGTTTCATTAAACATTTCTCTAGCTGTATCCACTTTTATAAATTTTACTCCAGGCACCGGATCTAAATTTGTTATGCCAGAAATGAGAGTTGTTTCAAAACCATTATCTCTAAATGATTTAGCAATTTCGTATCCTTGTTTTCCACTAGATCTATTAGTAATAAATCTAACTGGATCTATATATTCTCGTGTTGGACCGGCTGTTATCAAAGCTTTAAATTTATTATTTTTTTTTTTATTATTAAAATATATTTCAATTTCTCTAATAATTTCATTTGGTTCGGTCATTTTTCCTCTACCAAATTCGCCACATGCCATATCACCTATATCTGGACCAATTATTTTATATCCAAAGTTTATTAATTTTTTTAAATTTTCTTTAGTTGATGAGTGTTCCCACATTCTTACATTCATTGCAGGCGCTAAATATATTTCTTTATTTGAAGCTAATACTACTGTTGAAGCAAGATCATCAGCTAAGCCAAAACTTAATTTTGAAATAGTATTTGCAGTTATGGGTGCAATTAAAATTAAATCTGCCCATCTTGATAAAGAAATATGATCCATTTCAGATTCATTTTCAATATCAAACATATCTTCATAAATTTTTTCTTGAGAAAGAGACGATACCGATAAAGGTGTTACAAATTTTTTAGCACTTTTCGTTAATATCGTTTTTACTTGTGCTCCTCTTTTTTTTAAACCTCTAATAATTTCTAAACTCTTATAGGCAGATATGCCTCCACATATAATCAATAGAATTTTCTTGTTTGATAAATTAATCATCGTGCGAATTAAAATACTAATAAACCTGCAATTACAAGCAATAATAAACCAATAATAGTCTGATTTCTAAATGTAATTATTTCTGATTTTTTAAGATTTAGTTCATTAAAGGAATTTGAGTTTTGTGGAATTTGACCACTGGCTAAAAAATTTAGAGCTTGATTAGCTTTATCCATCACTTCAGGTAAGTTGGGAAGTTTTTTTATAACATCAACAGAGTCTCTTAACGTATCATTAATTGAATTAATTGGATCTTTAGCTTCAGTTAACCATTTCTCTAATACGGGTTTTGAAGTTTTCCAAATATTGGTTTCAGGATTTAATTTTCTTGCAACTCCTTCTACAACAACCATAGTTTTTTGTAACATTAACAATTGAGGTTGAGTTTGCATATTAAATTTTTCTGTAACATCGAAAAGTTGTTTAAGTAGCTTTCCTCCTGAAATATCCTTAACTGTTTGTCCGAAAATTGGCTCACCAATTGATCTTAGTGCCTGAGCTAAATCATTAATATGAACTTCTTTTGGAACCAAACCTGCGGATATATGAACTTCAGCTACTTTTTTATAATCTCTTTGAATAAATCCAAATAAGATTTCAGCCAGAAATCTTTGACTTAATTTATCGAGTCTTCCCATTATTCCAAAATCTATAGGGACAATTTGACCACTATTATCAATAAAAATATTGCCTTGATGCATATCTGCGTGGAAAAATCCATCTCTTATAGCATGTCTCAAAAAATGTTGAATTATATCTGAAGCTATTTTTTTTGTATCAATATTTTTTTTTAATAATTCTTTAGTTTCCCGGATAGAAATTCCTTCAACCCAATCAAGTGTCATAACGTTTTCACCTGTAAAATTCCAATAGATTTTTGGAACATTAAAGCCTGCATCATTTTTTGTATTTTCAGCATATTCATTTGCTGCCGCAGCTTCAAATCTTAAATCCATTTCAAGATTAGTAATTTCTTTTAATAAAAAAACAACTTCAACTAACTTTAATCTTTTTGTTTTTTTTATTAATGATTCTACAATAAAAGCTAAAACCATAAGCGCATCAATTTCTTCATTAAAAATTTTTTTAATATCAGGTCTTAATATTTTTATTGCTACGTCTTTAATTATTCCGTTGTCATTAATTTGAGCTTTGTGAACTTGAGCTATTGACGCTGCAGCGATTGGTTCACTTAAATTAATAATTGAGTTGTAAGTTTCATTTCCTAAATCTTTTTTAATCATCTTTTTTGCTTCAGTTAGTAAAAATGGAGGAAGTTTATCTTGAAGAGTTTCTAATTGTTTTGATAATTCTTCTCCAATAATATCTGGTCTTGTTGCTAAAAATTGTCCAAGTTTAATAAAAGTTGTACCCATTGATTGCAAAGAATTAGAGAGTTTTTGCTCCTCACTTTGATTTTGATTAATTTCCTTATTATTTAAAAAAGAGAATCCAATTATTTTAAAAAGTATTTTAATTATTAATGGAGGTTCATTAAATTTTGTAACTATTCCCAAAGCATCTGATTTTGCAAGTTTTCTTACTATCTGAAATAATTTAAATAGTTTTTTGATCATTATATTTTCCAACCAGAATGAATCGCAACTATTCCTCCAGACAAATTTCTGTAACTGCAATTTTGAAAATAATTCTGCTTCATTAATTCAATTAGTTCATCTTGATTGATAAATTCATCTATGCTTTTTGTTAGATATTCATATGGCTTTTTTTCTCCAACTATAAACTTTCCAATATGTGGAATTATTGTTGAATAGTATTTATAAATAAA
This sequence comes from uncultured Pelagibacteraceae bacterium, assembly GCA_902568235.1. GTDB lineage: Bacteria > Pseudomonadota > Alphaproteobacteria > Pelagibacterales > Pelagibacteraceae > Pelagibacter. The sequence goes on from CACFPS010000001.1 coordinate 80,956, forward strand.
TTCTAAGTTTGAGTTTTGAATTTTAGAAAATTCTAAACATAAATATCTACCACCAGGTCTGAGAACTCTATATGCCTCAGATAAAGATTTATTTAAGCTTTTAGTATTTCTTAGTCCGAAGCTGATAGTATAATAATCACATGAATTTTCTTTTAAGGATAGATTTTCAGCCGAATCAACTATCCATTTGATATTTTTATAATTTTTAAGCTTATTTTTAGCTTTTTTGATCATACTTTTATTTGGGTCTATACAAAATATTTTATTATCTTTATTTGTAAAATCTAAATATAATTTACCAATATCACCTGTACCACACGCCACATCTGCAAGTGTTTTATTAGAAGAAGGATTCATCCAAGTTAAAAGATTTTTTTTCCAGATTCTATGAATGCCAAAGGACATAAAATCATTCATAAGATCATATTTGTCGTAGACCTTGTTAAAAACATTTTCTACTAGCCCTTCTCTGTTTTGAAGATATTGTTGCATAAAAATAATTATTTATGATTAATATAGTATTAAATGCCAGAATTGCCAGAAGTAGAAATAGTTAGACAGTCTTTAGATAAAAAAGTCAAGAATAAGGTAATTCAAAAAGTTTTAGTAAAAAATAGAAAATTAAGGTTTATGATTCATTCAAAATTTGAAAGGCATTTATATAAAAAGAAAATTATAAAAGTTGATAGATTTTCTAAGCATTTGATATTGATATTTGAAGATACAGCCGGCTTTATAATTCACCTTGGAATGTCTGGTACAATTCATTTGTATGATATGAATAAAAAAAATATTTTTACAAATACAAGTTTTTATCATTCGCCAATATTACCAAAGAAGCATAACCATGTGGAGATTAAATTTGATAAATTAAAATTTATTTATAATGATCCAAGAAGATTTGGATACTTTTTAACTTTTAATAATAAAACTGAACTAAAAAAAAAATTTAGTCATTTTGGACCTGAACCATTTTCTAAATCGTTTAATATTAAATACATTACTAATTATTTTAAAAAAAAGGAAAAAAATATTAAAAATTTTTTGCTAGATCAAAAATTTGTTTCAGGAATAGGCAATATATATGCAAGTGAAATTTTGTTTATTTCCAAAATTAATCCTACTAGAAAAGCAAAAAGCTTAACACAGAATGAGTGTAAAAAAATATTATTATATTCAAAATTAGTTTTAAGAAATGCTATATATAGAGGAGGATCAAGCATTAGAGATTTTAAGAATATAAATGGAAAAATGGGATCTTTTCAAAAAGATTTTAAAGTTTATCAGAGGGAAAATTTAAATTGTTTAAAACCCAAATGTAAAGGCATTATTAAAAATAAAATTATATCAAATAGATCTAGTTTTTTTTGTAGTTCTTGTCAAAAATAAAAAATTATTCTGTTGACCAGTATAAATTCTCAATATATAAAATCGCGCTTATGGCAAACACTAAATCAGCAATTAAACGTGTAAGAAGAATATCGAGGCAGACCATTATAAATAAATCTAGAAAAAGCAAATTCAAATCAGCTATAAAAAAAATGAATTCCATTATTGATAATAAAGATAAAAAAAAAGCCTTGGCTTTTTTACCTAAATTAAATTCTGAGCTTATGAGAATTGCTAAATCGGGAATTATTAAAAAGCAAAACGCATCTCGAAATATTTCAAGAATAACAAAAAAAATTAATAGTCTTTAGTTTTTTATTTTAAAAACAACTTCAAGTAGATAAACACTTTCGTAACTAGAAATTATAAAATAATAATTGTCGTAAAATTTTACAACTCATAATATAAAAAAAAACTAGCTTATACTAAATGTAAAATAAAATTTTTTAGGAATACTAGATCTGGTCTTTGTATTTTTTAAACTTAATTTTATTTTGTTTAAATGATCTTGGAAACAAATACAATTTTGCCGTTAGTAAATTTCTCGTCAGGATTTTGCAAGTGCAGATTTTATTTTTTTTTAATTTAACTAATAAATTTATTGAAAATAAATTGCTGATAGGATTAAACAATAATTCTTTCATGAAAAACAATTTACAAGATACAAAAGCTTACATTGATAAAAAAATTGATTGGCTGAAAATTCAGTCAACTATGAAATTAAAGTTTGGTAATGAAATCTACGAAAGTTGGATAAAAAAAATTAATTTATTAGATGAGTTTAAGAGTTATATTTTATTATCGGTATCAACAAGATTTATTAGAGATTGGATAACTTCCAGATACTTAGATCAGATCCTTCAGATTGTTAGAGAACATAATAAAGAAATAATTAGAATAGAATTTACTATACAAGACAATAATTTAAATGATCAAAAGCAAGATTTGGAAATAAGTAGCGAAAATATTATTAAACATCAAAAAGTTTCTTTTATAAAAGATTCTTTTTTGCAATATAATAGAATAGATCCCAATAAAAATTTTGATAATTTTATAACAGGCCCTAGTAATAAGTTAGCTTTTGAAGCTTCATACAAGGTAACAAAAGATATTGCACATTATAATCCTCTGTACCTTTATGCAGGAGTTGGTATGGGAAAAACACATTTACTAAACGCAATCGGTTTAAGTTTAAAAGAAAAAAATAAGGTAATGTTTATTTCTGCCGAAAGATTTATGTATCAATTTGTAAAATCAATCAAATCAAATGAAATGGTAAAATTTAAAGAGTATTTTAGAAATACTGATGTTTTATTAATTGATGATATTCAATTTATGAATGGAAAAGAGGCTATGCAAGAAGAATTTTTTCATACTTTCAATGCTCTTTTGGAAAAAGGTTCTCAAATAATAGTTTCTGCAGATAGACCACCTAATAAACTTTCTAGAATTCAAGAAAGAATTAAGTCTAGATTTTCAGGAGGGTTAGTTTTGGATATTCAGAGCCCTGACTATGAGTTAAGGTATAAAATAATAAATTCAAAAACTGACGAACTAATTCTTTTTAATTCTAATCAACTAAATATCACTGAGGAAATAAAAAAATTCATAAGTACAGAAATAAATACAAGTGTGAGAGAGTTAATTGGATCGCTAAATAGAATTGTCTCATTTTCTAGAATTTATAATAAAGTTCCAAGTCTCTCAGAGGTTAGGATTATTTTAAAAGATTTACTGAATATAAATGAAAATAAGGTAAATATTGATTCAATTCAAACTTTGGTATGCAAGTTCTACAAAATTAGTAAAAATGAGATGTTGTCACCTAGAAGATCAAGGTATTTAGTAAGACCTAGACAAACTGCAATATATTTAGCAAAAATGTTAACTTCTAAGTCTTTACCAGAAATTGGGAGGGCATTTTCTAACAGAGATCATACTACAGTAATTCACTCAGTAAAAACTATAGAAAAGCTAAGAAAAGAAGATAATGAATTAAACATGAATATCGATAGTTTAAAAAACAAAATTTTGTACAATAAAGAAAATGAAGTTTAGTGTTAATCAACAAGATCTTCAAAAATCTCTAAGCTATTGTCAAGGTGTAATTGAAAAGAGAAGTACACTTCCAATTTTATCAAACATATTATTAGATGCGTCGAATTCAAAGCTCACAGTTACAGCAACAGATCTTGATTTAATATTTATTCATCAATTTTCTAATGTAGAAATTTATGAGGAGGGCAAAACTACTACATCTTCATCAATTATGTATGATATAGTTAGAAAGATACCCTCAGGAAGTAAAATTAATTTCTCAAATCCGAGCGAAAATAAATTGCAACTAGATTCTGAAAAATCTCTTTTTAATCTAAACTGTATAAATGCATCTGAGTTTCCTTTAACTGATGAGAATTTTAATGAGAATGAGTTTTATCTTCAATCAAAAGAACTGTTAAAGTTATTAAATAAATGTAAATTTTCAATATCAAATGACGAAACAAGACACTATTTAAGTGGAATTTTTCTACATCAAACAAATAATGATGAAAAAGTTTTTTTGACTGCAGCAGCTACCGACAGTCACAGAATGTCAATTTCTAAAATAAAATTAGAAAATAAAATTAATTTTGATCCAGTAATTTTACCAAAAAAAACTATATTTCAACTATGTTCTTTATTAGAAGATTATGAAGGAGATATAAAGATTTCGAATATTAAATCAAAAATAAAATTTGAGTTTAATAACAGTGTACTTATTTCTAAATTAATTGACGGAAAATTTCCTAATTATATTCAAGTGGTACCTAAAGAAAATCAAAAAAAATTAGAAGTAGACTTAAAGACTTTTTTAAATTCTGTAGACAGAGTCGCTTCAGTATCTCTTGATAAAAAAGATGGAGTAAAATTTAATCTTTCGAAAGATAATTTAAACTTATCAGTAAACAACACAAATAGCGGAGACGGTAAAGAGAATTTATTAGTCAAATTTGATCATGATTTAGAAATAAGTTTTAATTCAAGGTATTTAATTGATGTAGCTTCACAATTAGATGGCGATTTTATTGAGATGTATTTAAATGACACAAGTTCACCGGCATTGATAAGGGATCCTGCTGATTTTGATAGTATTTACGTAGTAATGCCCATGAAAGGTTAACCAATTTTATCTAACTCAGAATATATTTTTTTTTCAATATCATCTACAAATTTAATAGATTCTAATCCTGTTTCAATAGGCTCTAAAATTGAAATTGTAATATTTTTATTTGGTAACATTGGCCCTTCTTTTGGCCAGACATACCCTGAGTTAATTGCAACAGGTTGACATTTTATACCTAATTCACTGTAAATTCTGCCTACACCTTTTTTAAATGGCACTCTTTCACCAGGCAAAACTCTTGTAGCTTGCGGAAAAATAATTATTGGCCTAGAGGTTTTTTTTATAGATGATTTGATTTTATCAATTAGACCTAAATTCTCTTTTGAAATTTTATTTCTATTTACTGAGATTGATCCTATTTTTTTTAAATACCATCCAAAAATTGGCATCCTAATAAGTTCATTTTTTAGAATAAAAATTGGAGAATTAAAAATTGTTTGTAAGTAAAAAGTTTCAAACATAGATTGGTGGGATGCAGCTATAAAAAACTTTTCTTCTTTAACTATTTTATCACGACCTTTAACAATTATTTTTGTTGATAAAAATAATTTTAGGCATATTCCGGACCAATAACCCATAATTTTGCCTCCAAATAATATAATTTTACTGGGCATTATAAGAGCAGGAATAAAAATCATTGAGATTAAAAATATGCCAAAAAAGAAAAAAGTATTAAATAAAATATTTCTAATCATTTTGAAAAAAACTAAATTAGATCTGCAAGCTTTTGTCTTTTTTGTATGAGATTAATTTTTCTTCCTTTTATCATTATTTCAGCAGGTTTTGGTCTAGAATTGTAATTAGATGAAAGTGAATAACCATAAGCACCTGCATCACAAATTATAATAAAATCATTTTGTTTTAGTATTTGAAAATTATTACTAGTTAAAAATTTGTCTGTGCTTTCACATATGGGCCCAACAAATTCATAAATTTTCTTTGATTTTTTATTATTTTTATTAGAAGGTATAATTCGATGTTTAGCCCCATATAAAGCTGGTCTCATTAAATCATTCATGGCAGCATCTAATATTACAAAACATTTTGATTTATTTTCCTTTAAATATATGACTTTTGAAATAATGATACCTGCATTTCCAATAATAGATCTTCCTGGTTCAAAGATGATTTTACACCCATATTTTTTCTTAAACTTTAAAATAGCTTTACTATACATTTCGTAGTTTAATTTTTTACTATCAAGTTGGTATTGTATTCCCATACCTCCACCTAAATCTACATATTCAAACTTAAAATTTAATTTTTTAATAAGTTTACTCAAAACTATCAGCATTTTTTTGTAAGATTTATAGTCAACTATTTGACTTCCAATATGTACACTTAGACATTTTAGTTTTAAATATTTAGAATTTTTTGAGTAATTAACTAAGTCAATAAAACTTTTTTCATCTACACCAAATTTATTTTCTTTTTTTCCAGTTGATATTTGTTTTAATGTTTTCGCATCAGTATTAGGATTTAATCTAATTCCTATATCAACTACTTTTTTTTGAGATTTTGCTATTTTTTCTATTTCCAGAACTTCATTTTTTGACTCTACATTAATTAATAAAATTTTATTATTTATTGCAAAGGCTAATTCAGAAAAAGTTTTTCCAACACCTGAAAAGACAATTTTATTTGGATTAATTCCAGCCTTTAAAGCTTTCATTAATTCACCTTGTGAAACTACATCAGCTCCTAATTTGAATTTCTTAAGTTCTTTCAATATGCTTAAATTAGAATTAGACTTTACAGAAAAACAAATAATTGGGGATAATTTTTTAAATTTTGATTTTATGAAATTTATATTTTCTTTTAATTTTTTATAGGAATAACAATAAAGTGGTGTTTTATATTTTTTTACTAATTTATTTATACTAATTTGTTCAACATAGAAGTTTTTGTTTTTGTATTCCATTAAACTTGTTTTGTTAGAACTTTTAGATTTACTTGATTTTTATTATCTTCCTTATATTCTGGATCTCCTTTTCTACCACAAGAATTTAATATTATTACAAAAATTATTAAAAAGACTATTTTTTTAATCATATTTATTTTTATAACTTTTTATCATTTTTTTTATATTCTCAAAAGAAGTTCCTCCATATGAAGTTTTTGAATTTATTGAATATTTTAAATCAAAAACTTTAAGTACATCTTTTTTTAATTTCGGTTCAATTAAATTTATTTCTTCTATTCTAAGTTCAGATAATTTTTTGTGCTTTTTTTCAGCATAATTGACTATTTTAACAGTTTGTTTGTACGCTTTTCTAAATGGGTATTTTAGTTCTCTAACCATATAATCTGACAAATCTGTAGCAGTTAAATAACCTTTCTCAGCTAATTGATACATCCTCTTTTTATTTACTATAAAATTTTTGAGAACATCATTTAATATAATTAATGATGTTTTAAGTTGATCAAATGAATTAAAAACTAATTCTTTATCGTCTTGTAAATCTTTGAAATATGATAAAGGAAGTCCTTTTAGTATAGTCAACATTGCAAACAAATTTCCAAAAAGTATACCAGTTTTACCTCTTAAATACTCTAGCGGATCTGGATTTTTTTTTTGAGGCATGATCGATGAGCCAGTTACAATTTTGTCATTTAAACTAATTAATCTAAATGCATCAGAATTCCAAATTATCAATTCCTCAGCTATTCTTGATATATGTATTGCACATGTTGAACATGAAAACAAAAAGTCTAAAACAAAATCTCTATCGGAAACTGTATCAATCGAGTTTTTAGTTGGCCTTTTAAAATTTAATTTTTTTGATGTATAAAATCTATCAATATTATAGGAAGTTCCAGTAAGAGCTGCTACACCAAGTGGATTTTCATTTAAATTATCAATATTATTAAGAAATCTTTTTTTATCTCTAGAAAACATTTCTACATAAGCCATTAAATAATGTGCAAATGAAACTGGTTGAGCATTTTTAAGATGTGTGAAACCAGGCATAATTGTCTCAATATTTTTATTTGCATTTTTTAAAGTCAAGTTTATTGTTGAGTCTAAATTTTTGACAATCTGATTTGTTGCTTTCTTTATCCAAATTTTAAAGTCGGTTATTACCTGATCATTTCTAGATCTTGCTGTATGAATATAACCAGCCTCGTCTCCAATTAAATCAAATAATCTTTTTTCAATATTCATATGAATATCTTCAAGTTTTTCATCAAATGAAAATTTTTTTTTTATAATTTCATTTTTTATTCTCTTAAGACCCCATATAATTTTATTTTTTATTTTAAAATCAATGATTTTCTGCTTAAAAAGCATTTCAACATGAACCGAGGAAGCTAAAATATCTTCATGATAAAGCCTTTTATCAATTTTTAAAGAGCCGCCCACTTTTTCAAATATGTTTTTTGAACCTTTGTTGATTCTATTCCCCCAAATTGGTTGATTGTTTTTATTTTTACTCATGATATCTAATTATACATTTTATAAATGAAATTTAAAAACTTATATTTTTCAGTAATTATATTTTATTTAATATCATTTAACTTCGTTTATTCAATAGATCTTCCAAATATTAAAAATATAATAATTTATAAATAAAAAAAAAAAATTAGTAATTTACATTTCTTTAATTCTCAGAGCAAAAAATTAAGTTTAAATGATTTTAGTTCAAATCTAGTCATAATTAATTTTTGGGCTACTTGGTGCGCTCCTTGTAGAGAAGAAATGCCTCATTTAAATAAATTGAAATCAACAAATGATTTTAAAGACATAGAGATTATTCCAATTAATATTGCAGATGAAGAAATAAAAAATTCTAAAATTTTTTTTCAAGAATTGGGCTTAAACAATTTAGAAATTTTTTATGGTTCTAGTATAGAATTAGCAAAAAAATTTAAGCTCAGAGGGATTCCAACAACAATATTTATTGATAAAGAAGGTTATGAATTTGCACGAGGCATTGGTTTTATAGATTTTGAAAATAAAGTAGTTCTGGATTGGTTGGCTAATCATTTATGACTTTTTGTCTTAATACCACAATAATAAAACCAGAAGAGAATGAGAGAATAGAGAATGCTATAATCTTGCTTCATGGATATGGGGGAGATGGAAAAGATATAAGTATACTAACTATTAATTGGAAAAGATTTTTAAGAAATACTATTTTTTTATGTCCTGATGCTCATGAAGTATGCAAAATCAACCCTAATGGATTTCAATGGTTTGACCTTAATACTGAGGATCAAAAGTATATTTTAATTGAGTCTAAGAAAGCAGAAAATAAATTAAAGCAATACATAGACGAGATTAAGTTAAAATATAATTTAAAAAATAATCAGATTTGTTTATCAGGTTTTAGCCAAGGTTGCATGATGTCAATAAATGTTGGTTTAACTTCTAATGAAAGTTTTAATTGTATAGTTGGTTTTTCTGGAAAAATAATAAACAAAGATGATCTTTCCTCGAGAATTAAAAGCAAAACAAATATATTCATGACACATGGTGAACTAGATTCAATTGTTCCTCCAAGCAATTTATTGGAATCTAAAGATTTTTTAATTAGAAACAGAATTAAAGTCGAAACATTAATGATAAAAAATTGTGATCACCATATACCAATTGAGGCATCAAGTGCTGCGTTACATTTTATTAAAAAAAATTTAATTAATTAATAAAACTTTAATATTAAACTTGTGTTCTTGATATAATAAAGTAGATATTGTAGACTTATCTTTATGATTGAACTTTCAGATCAAGGTATTTCATTAGAAAAATGTCCAGCACTAGTTTTAAATGCTGATTACAGACCTTTAAGTTATTATCCCTTATCATTGTGGAGCTGGCAAGACTCAATTAAGTCAGTATTTTTAGATAGAGTTTCTATAGTAAGTTATTATGATAGAACTGTAAGAAGTCCTTCTTTTAGCATGAAACTTCCAAGCGTAATTGCTCTTAAATCATTTATCAAACCTCAGTCTAATCCAAATTTTACTAGATTTAATGTTTTTTTAAGAGATAAATTTAGTTGTCAGTATTGTAGTAGCAAGAATGAATTAACTTTTGATCATTTATTGCCTAGATCAAAAGGTGGAAAAACTGATTGGAATAATGTGGTCACCGCATGTTCTTCTTGTAATGTAAAAAAAGGTGGAAGATTGCTAAAATATTCAGGAATGACAGTTAATCAGTGGCCATATCAACCTACAACTGAAGATTTACATAAAAATGGAAAAAACTTTCCTCCAAATTTTTTGCATAAAAGCTGGATAGATTATTTATATTGGGATGTTGAGCTAGAACCTTAAATTATATCTTTTCAGACAACTTTATAGCTACTTTAGAACCAGCCTTTATAATTTTATCCATTATCGAATAAAATCCTTGCTTAGTTGCACCTTCTTCATAAGCAATATCTTTATGATGAAGTTCATCTTTTCTAAATTTGACAATAATATTTTTTATATCTTTCTCATCTTCTTCAATTTGATGAATTTGGTTTTTATAATGATCATCAATTACTTCTTCAACAGAAGCAGTGCACAACATTGCTGCTTTTTTCCCCAGAATAGTTGAGCCAAAGCCTAGTCCAAGTCCAAGCAAATCCCATAAAGGTAGTAATTTAGTAGGTTTTATACTTCTTTTTTTAATTTCATTTTCAAAAAAATTACAATGCACCTCTTCATGTTTCTTCATTTTATTAATTGTTTTTTTTAAATTTTCATCTTTAACCAATGTGTTTAAAGCAAGCAGTTGACCTTCATAAATTTTAATTGCGCCCCTTTCTCCAGCGTGATCCACTCTTATAAATTCTTCCATCTTTTTTGGATTAGTTTTTTTCATAAACTAACGTTCTTAAAGAATAAATTACAATTAATAAAGATAATAATAAATTAATTCCTGCCAAAGAAATTCCAAATAATTTAAAATTGACATCTTTACAACTTAAAATATTATTACTAAAAGATTTTAATAATTCTGATTTATCTATAATTTCTATAGTACTATTATTACATCCAGAAAATTCTTTAAAAATATTGTTCTCTATTCCGTAATGATAGCCTGATATAAGAGTACTTATGGAAAAGATTATGACAATTAAAATTAATATTTTATCATTTTTATAGTAGTTGTAACCAATAAAGCTAATAAAAATAGCAACTACATAAGGTATTCTTTGGTATATGCATAACGTACATGCTTTATATAGCAAAATATATTCAACATATAATGCAAAAAAAATTGCGAAAATAGAATAAAATAAAATAAATAGATAAAATTGTTTTTTATTTAAAAATATATTCATTACCCGACAAAATTTAGCAAAAATTTATAAATTAAATAAGCAAATATAATTAATACAATAGATGCTAAAATTGAAAATTTTAACAATTTTTTTTCTATAATTTTTTTCATCGCTGGTCCAAAGTTTCCAATTAAAAATGCAATTATAAAAAATCTAGAACCTCTTGTTATTAATGATACAATTATAAAATAGAATAGATTGAAATGAACAAATCCACTTGTAATTGTTAGTAACTTAAATGGAACTGGTGAAAATCCAGCAATTGCCAACAATGTCAACCATGCTAGAACTCCCTCTTCTGAAGATATTTTATCTTTTAAAAAGGAAGTATTATCAAATCCATATATTTCAAATATTTTAATTCCTATTTCATTAAAAAAAACATACCCAATAAGGTATCCCAAACAAGCACCTAAGACAGATCCAATTGTTGCAATTAAAGCAATTCTTAACCATTGCTCTTTTTTTGCTATAGTCATTGGTATTATAAGAACATCAGGAGGAATTGGGAAAATAAAGCTTTCAATAAAAGACACAAATCCCAAAATAGATTTTGACTTTTTGTGACCAGCAAGAATAATTGTTTTATTGTAAAGCTCTTTCAACATATTTTCTTTTAATATAATTAGTGTTTTAATACTATTAGTTAAAATATATTAAATTATTATGTATAATAGGGCGAATGGCGGAACTGGTAGACGCGTTGGACTCAAAATCCAATAGTAGCAATACTGTGAGAGTTCGATTCTCTCTTTGCCCACCAGAAAAATTATGAATTTAAACAAATTAAATAGTTTAGTTGAATTATTTTTTATTCAAGCTGATAAACAAGATCAAAAAAGTATTTTTTTACAATGGTTAAATCCAAATAATAAAAAAACTTTTACATGGGAAGAAACAAAAATAAACATATATAAGCTTTCTAAAATCATTAAAGAAAATATAAAAGAAGGTGATAGATGTCTTTTAGTTTCCGAAAACAGACCAGAATGGTTTATTTCTGATTTAGCTATCATGTTATCTGGTGGTATTACTGTACCAGCCTATACAACTTATACGGATGAGGATTATAAGTATTTAATTGAAGATTGTGAACCTAGCTTAGTTATAGTTTCAAATAATGAAATGTTAAAAAAATTAAGCAATACTATTAATGAAAAAGAATTTATTAAAAAAGTTATTACATTAGACGAAGTCAATAAAGTAATTAATAATTTAAATTTAATTGGCAAAAAAAAATATTTAGACTTTAGTACAATATTAAAAAATAATTTATTAGAAGAAGATAAAATCCAAAATAATAATTTAAAAAGAACTTCGCCTGCTTGTATAATTTATACTTCAGGAACTGGTGGAAATCCAAAAGGAGTAATCTTGAGTCATGGTGGTATTTTAAATAATCTTGTTGGAGCTTGTGAAATTATGAAACCATTGTTTAATTCGAGGCCAGTATTTTTAACTTGGCTCCCTCTTTCTCATTCCTATGAACACTGTGTACAATTTGCTCAGATAGCAGTTGGAGCAAAAGTTTTTTATGCCGAAAAAATAGAAAAACTTTTAGAAAATATTTCTGAGGCAAAACCCACAATTATGACAGCCGTTCCAAGATTTTATCAAAATCTTTATAATAAAATTAATATCAACCTAAAAAAACAAACAGGTTTTAAAGCTAAATTAATTGATGCCACTCTTCGATTGGGTAAGAAAAAATTATTAAATCAAAAAATGACCTTTTCTGAAAAATTATTAAATTCAATAGTTGAGGTATTAGTTAGAAAAAAAATAAAAAAACAATTTGGTGGAAATTTAAAAGCTTTTGTTTCTGGTGGAGGTGCTCTAGACAAAGAAATAGGAGAGTTTATGAATTCTATTGGATTGCCTACACTTCAAGGTTATGGTTTAACAGAAACATCGCCAGTAGTAAGTTGCAATCCTATACATAAGATAAAAGTAGAAACTGTCGGTCCTCCTTTTAAAGGAAACCAAGTTAAAATTGCTGATGATGGAGAAATTTTAGTTAAAGGTGAAAATGTAATGTTAGGATATTGGAACAAAAAAGAAGAAACCGATAAAGTAATTATTGATGGATGGCTTCATACAGGCGATATAGGAGAAATAGATCCAGAGGATGGTTATTTAAAAATTACTGACAGAAAAAAAGATATTATTGTAAGTGCGGGGGGAGATAATATTTCACCAGCTAAAATTGAAAATATGATTACAAATGAGCCAGAAATTGATCAATGTATGGTTTATGGAGATAAAAAAAATTATTTGGTTGCTTTAATAGTACCTCATAAAGATTTTTTAAAAGAAAAAGAAAAAATTAATAATATAATTGAGAAAATAAATAAAAAATTAACTTTACTAGAAAAAATTAAAAAAATTCAATTAATAGACGAAAATTTTTCTATAGAAAATGGTTTAATGACACCAACAATGAAAGTAAAAAGAAAAAAAGTTACAGAAAAATATAAAAATCAATTAGAAAAACTTTATTAATTTAATTTTATAAATCAGTTTATTAATCGCAATTTACTTAACTTTTTTTTGTATTATAAAAAAATAAAAAAATAATTTTTTTTTAAAAAATTAATAAAAATTATATGTTTGACATAACTATTCAAAAAAAATAAAAAAAGATAACTAAACGAATCAAAAAGATTCGTTAATAAAAAAAGGGAGCTAAAGATGGCTAAAAGAAGAAAAAAAGCTGCTAAAAAGAAAACTAAGAAAAAAGCTAAGAAAAAAGCTAAGAAAAGAAGAAGAAGATAAATTAGTATTCTTTTTAATTGATTACGCTTCTCATGGCGCTTGCGTGGGAAGCGTTTTTTTTTACTGAGTTATCTCTTCTTCTTGTATATTTTTCTCAGTTGGATTAACAACAGTTTTTTGTATTTGTTTTTCTAAATTTCTCTTTAAGGCTTTATCAAGTTTTTTTTGTGCATCCTCTAATGAAGATTCCATAACTATTTGAGTTTCAGTCAATAATCTTTCATAAGCTTTTTCAAATAATTGTCTTTCACTATAAGATTGGTCTATCATTAAATCATCACCTTTATTTAAATCTCTTACAACTTCGCCTAAATCATAAATTTTTCCTGAGGAAATTTTAGCCTCATATTCTTGGGCTCGTCTACTCCACATGGATCTCTTAATTTTTGGCTTACCTTTTAATATACTTATACATTTATTTATTTGGTTAATTGTTGCTAAAGGTCTTAAATGAGATTGTTTATTTATTGGCACCATGCCATTTGCTTTATCTTTTTCAAATTTTAATATGTAAGCCTCTACTTCTATACCACCAATATTAATTTTTTTAAATTCTATAATTTGGCCAACACCGTGCTTTGGGTAGACAACATAATCTTTAACTTTATAAATTTTTTTTTCTGTTTCTTGTTTTTTAACTTTCTTAATTTCTGGTTTTTGTTCATTATTTTTTGATATTCTTAAAGAATTTGAGTTTACATCAATATCTGTTTTTTCTACTTTTTTGCTTTTTTGATTAGTCTTTTTTTTTAATACTTTTATTTTTTTTTGTTTATTTTTTTTTTTAATTAATTTTAATTTAATTTTACTAGTAATTTTTTTTACTTTAGGTTTAGCTTTTGCAGCTTTCTTCTTTTTCGCAATATTTTTTTTTTTAAAGGTTTTCTTTAAAGTATTTATCAAACTTATCTTTTTCATTTTCATACTTCTTGTGATCCGAAGGTGGATCTTTTTTTTCAGTAATATTTGGCCAAAGCTCTGAGTATTTTGTATTTATTTCTAACCACTTTTCACTACCAGCTTCTATATCTGAAACTATAGCGTTTACTGGACACTCAGGCTCGCAAACGCCACAATCTATACACTCATCAGGTTTAATTACAAGCATATTTTTTCCTTCATAAAAACAGTCTACTGGGCAAACTTCTACACAATCAGTTAGTTTACACTTAATGCATTTATCGTTAACTAAATATGTCACAATAATTTTGATTTTACTTTTTCTTTTATGTCCCCTACCACTTTGTTGTCTAGATACAATAAGCCAGATAATCTTCTCATTAAATTTGTTTCATACATATCTGCATTTTTGTCTGAATATATAATATTCCATAATGCTTCTATTATGACTTTTTTTTTATTTTCATTTATATTTTTTACTTGTTTTGTAAAATCAAGGATTTGATTTGAATCCTTTTCATTTTCTTCAGCTTCATTAATTATATTATCAATATTTTCCTTATCTGCTCCCATTTCAATTAGAGAATCTTTTATAATTTTTTTCTCTTTTTCGCTAAATTTTTCGTCAATTTTTGCTGAATGTATTAATAATGAAGCTACAGCAATTAAAGATAAACTATTTTTATTATCCTTTTTTTCATTTTTTTTAAATAAATTAAACATTATTTTAAGTTCAATTGGCGTAATACGCCAAAAGGATTATCCGACAAATCTTTTTTTGCCTCTTTATTTTTAAAGCTTTTTTTTAATGGAATATATTTAAAATATATTTCATTTTTTTTCTTATATGTATTGTAATTCATTTTTTTGAGAAGTTTTACAAAATTTTCTTTTGTACAACCTAGAAGGTTTAACATCTCAGGAACAATTTTTAAATCTTTTTCGTTATTTCTACTTAAATTTAATATCATTAAAAAAAGTCTTTCCAATATATCAATTCTTACAAAAAAATTATCAAATTTTTCAAATCCACATAACAACATAAAATCTTTATTGGTATATTTTTTTTCTTCAAGAAAATTTAATCCAAATGTGGGAGGTAATAAATTAAGGTTTTTTTCATGAAAACTTTTCCACAACAAAATTCTTAAAGAAACAGCATTTGGTTTGAACAGTTTAAATAAAAAAATATGATATCTGCCAAACTTAACACCTATTTTTCTTAATATTTTTCTTTGGTCTTGATCAATTTTTTTTAGATAAGGCAATACACTTTCTCTTTTCACTACCCCATTATTTTCATATAAATGATAGGATAACGCTCTTAGTTCTGGATTATTTTCTTTTAAAGTTTTTAATTCAATTAAACTTTCCAATTCTGATCTAATTTTTTCATTTAACCATTTTTGTAAGTATTTGCTCAATTTTAATTTTTCGTTGTTCTCTATCATTTCATCTATAATTAAGTCTAATTGTGGATTGAGGTAATCAACTCCAGGAATTAGTTTAGCTATTGGGTATTCTTTCCAGTAAATTTTAAAATCATTTTTTAGTTCAATTAAACCAGTTTCAATTATTTCTTGGACTCTTCTTAAAATTTCAGGACTTACATTTTGTCTTGCTGCTTTTTTCAAAGATTTTATATCCGAATCTAATGCATCGGCCTTAAGATCAAGATCAAGCTTAAGACCTTTTAAATTACCAATATATTGATCATTAATCATTACCTTTTCATTGTTTAATATTTCTGTATTAAATTCAATATCTTGTTTTAATCCTTTTGCTAAAACACTTGCTCTTTTATCAATAAAGGTTTTAATGAGTTCTTCATGTAGTTTGTCTGACAATCTGTCTTCAAGATATTTTGTTCTTTCAATCCAATAATCTTGATTTTCTACCCAGTTCGCTTTATTTGAAACATATGACCAAGTTCTTACATTTGCAATTCTATTTGAAATTGAATCAACATTGCCATCCAAATTATCTAAAGATGATAGTTGTTCTTTCATATAATAATTAGGTATTTTTTTATCTTTTCCAATCAAAAAGTTAAAAACTTTTCCAACAACTTCTATGTGATTTCCGTATGTCTTTTTAACAAAATCTGGAATTTGACAACACTCCCATAGGATGTTTAGAACATTAGAGTTGTCTTCTATAACTAAATTTTCTGAATCTTTTAGAAAATATTTAAGCACTTTTTCATCTTCACACTCGCCTACTCTTTTAAGCCAATCTTTATTAGGCCTTTCGTCTAAAGATTTTAATAAATTAATTTTGTTATTAAAAATTAGTTTAGAATTTCTCCAGTAAATACTTTGTATTTCGGGAAACTTATGATTTTCTAAAGCTTCAATTTCTTCTGGGTTAATTTTATCACAATCGCCAGTAATTCCGAACAATCCATCATTTAAATATCTTCCTGCTCTGCCAGCTATTTGACCAATTTCTGATATATTTAACCTTCTAAGTTTTCTTCCATCAAATTTTTTAATGTTTGAAAAATAAACTTGATCCAAATCCATATTTATTCCCATCCCTATTGCATCTGTTGCAACTAAAAAATCTACATCTCCTGATTGATATATGTTTACCTGAGAATTCCTTGTTTTGGGACTTAGAGATCCCATCACAATAGCGGCCCCACCTTTTTGTCTTCTAATTAATTCTGCAATTGCATAAACTTCTTCAGTTGAAAATGCAATTATTACACTTTTTCTCTCTATTCTTGAAATTTTTTTATGACCTCCATAGGATAAATTAGATAACCTTTCTTTATTTATGAATTCAATATCATCATCTAATTTTTTAATTATATTTTTGATAGTATTTGAGCCCATTAACATAGTGAGTTTTTCACCTCTTAAATTTAAAAGTCTTTCAGTAAAAATATGACCTCTCTCATGATCATTACACATCTGTATTTCATCAATTCCAACAAAATCTAATTTCTTGTCTATCGGCATAGATTCAACAGTACAAAGAAAATATTTTGCGTCTAATGGTATAATTTTTTCTTCACCTGTGATTAGTGCAACTTTAGAGGAGTCAATTCTATTAATTATTTTGTCATAAACTTCTCGAGCTAGTAATCTTAAGGGAAATCCTATCATGCCAGACTCAAATGAAAGCATGGTCTCAATTGCTAAAAATGTTTTTCCAGTATTTGTTGGACCAAGGACTGCTGTAATTTTATTTTTTATCATCTCTACTTTTAGTATGATCTTTTTTTTACCTACTATATTTTGTTACCCGAAAAGAACAAAAATAGTCTAAAACAAGTCCGAATCGGAGGGGAAAAAGTTCTCATTCTTCAATATTTATTGTTTAAAGGTTATCATAATTTTGAAAAATTCAATATAATTTTTTATGTCTCAGAAATTATGGGAAGCTAACCTGTCTGTAAAGAAAAAATCAAATTTATATAAATTTGAAAAATTTTTATCAAAAAAATTTAGTTATAAAGTTTCAAAAAATTACAAAAAATTATTTAATTGGAGTATAAAAAATCTTCATTTATTTTGGAGTTCAATTTGGGATTATACAAATGTTAAAGGAAAAAAAATTGATAAGTTTATTTTCACAAAAGAATTCATAAAAAATAAATTTTTTGTAAATTCAAAATTAAATTTTGCTGAAAACTTAATATCAAAAAATGATAATTCTAAAGCAATTACTTTTATTAGTGAGACGGGTTTTAGAGAAATAAGAACTTGGGAAGAGTTATATTTTAACACTTCTAAGTTTATTAATTTTTTCAGGCAAAACAAAATTTTAGAAAAAGATAGAATAGTAGCTTATACCGCTAATCAAATTGAAACTGTTGAGTGTTTTTTAGCCTCTTCTGCAATTGGTGCAATATGGTCTTCGTGTTCACCAGATTTTGGAACTCTAGGTTTGGTGGAAAGATTTTCTCAAATTAAACCAAAAATATTGATAATCACTGATAGATATTACTATAATGGTAAAGAAATAAATGTATTAAAAAGACTTCCATATATTTTAAAGAAAATAAAATCAATTAAAACTGTTCTAATAATAAATTATCCTGGTAAAAAATATTTAAAATATAGAAAAATAAACGGGATAAAAATATTTAATTTAAATCAAATAAAAAAAATTAAAAAAAATAAAATAAAATTTAAAAAATTTGATTTTGATCATGAATTGGCAATTTTATATTCAAGTGGCACTACTGGCAAACCAAAATGTATTTGTCATCGTGCAGGAGGAGTTTTATTACAACATTTAAAAGAACATCAATTACATTGCGAAGTTAAACCTGGAGATAATGTTTTTTACTTTACTACTTGTGGATGGATGATGTGGAATTGGCTTTTAACTTTTCTTGCATCTAAGGCATCAATTGTTTTATTTGATGGTTTTCCAATGTATAGAAAAAAAGATTTACTTTTTAAAATTGCAGCCAAAGAAAAAATTACTCTTTTTGGTATAAGTGCAAAATATATTGATCAATTAAGAAAACTAAATGTTAAGATCAAATCAATACATAAACTAAATAAACTTAAAATAATTTGTTCAACGGGCTCTCCTCTCTCTAATGATGGGTTTCAATATGTATACAATAAAATAAAAAAAAATGTTCATTTAGCATCTATAGCAGGAGGCACAGATTTGGTTTCTTGTTTTGTTTTAGGAAATATTTATTCACCAGTTTATAAAGGTCAAATTCAAAATAATGGATTGGGAATGAACGCAGACGTTTTTTCAGAAAATGGAAAATCATTAATAAATAAAAAAGGAGAACTAGTTTGCAAATCACCATTTCCATCTATGCCAAAATTATTTTGGAATGACAAAAATAATAAGAAATATAAAAATGCTTATTTTAAAAAATTTAAAAATGTATGGCATCACGGTGATTATGCTGAAAGAAAGAAAAATGGTGGATACATCATATATGGAAGATCTGATGCAACATTGAATCCCGGAGGTGTAAGGCTTGGAACAGCCGAAATTTATTCAGTTGTAGAAAAATTTAAAAATATTAAAGAGTCCATAGTTGTTGGCCAAACTTGGGATAATGATGTTAGAATTATATTATTTTTAGTATTAAATAAACCTAACTCAATTGATGATAATTTTATTAAAAAACTAAAAAAAACTATAAGATCAGAAGCTTCACCGAGACATGTTCCCACAAAAATTATAGAAGTTACTGATATTCCTAGAACAAAGAATGGTAAAATAGTAGAGTTGGCCGTTAAAAATATAATTGAAGGAAATAAGATTAAAAATATTCAAGCTTTGGCTAATCCAGAAATTCTACAGGAATATAAAAATATTAAAGAATTAAATCAATAATGATTAAAAAAAAAATTAAAGACTTAAATTTGTCAGCAACATTAAAAATAAATGAAATTTCAAAAAATTTAGAAAAAGATGGAAAGGAAATTATAAAATTTGGTTTTGGGCAATCGCCTTTTCAAGTTCCTGATAAAATAGTAGAAAGCCTAAAAAAAAATGCTCATCAAAAAAGCTATTTACCAATACAAGGTTTAGATGAGCTCAGAGAAGCTATTGCAAAATATGAATCAAAGAAGAAAAATATAAATTTTAAGGCAGACCAAATATTTGTTGGACCGGGAACTAAAGAGCTTATGTTTTTATTACATATTTCTTTTGAAGGAGAAATAATAATACCTTGCCCAAGCTGGGTATCTTATCAACCTCAATCAATTATAGCTGATAATAAATTTCATTGGATAAAAACTACTTCTGAAAATAATTGGTATCCCACAGCAGAAAGTATTGAAAATTTGATTTTAAAAAATAAAGAAACAAAGTATTTAATGATTTTAAATTCACCAAATAATCCTTCTGGCCAAGTTTGTATAAATTTAAAAGAAATAAGTGAAATTATCAAAAAATATAAAATAATTGTTTTGTCTGACGAAATATATTCAGAGCTAAGCTTTAATAAGAATTATGAGTCAATATCAAATTATTGTTCTGAAAATGTCATTGTTAGCAATGGACTTAGTAAATGGTGTGGAGCTGGAGGGTGGAGGCTTGGTTATTTTATAATTCCAGATGAATTAAAACAGTTAAAGAATTCCATTAAGGTTTTGGCTAGTGAAACTTTTTCAGCAGTTAGTGCACCAATACAGTTTGCAGCAATTACAGCATTTAATGATGATCATGAAAAATATGTTTTAAATTCAAGAAAAATATTAAAAGGAATAGGAGAATACGTTTACAAAAATTTAAAATCAAATAATGTTATTATGAATAAACCAATGGGTGGATTTTATTTAATGCCTGAATTTTTAAATAAGAAATTTAAAACTTCCCAGGAAATGTGTACAGACCTTTTGAATAAAAAGGGTGTAGCAATGCTACCAGGATCTGATTTTGGCTTTTTAAACGATAAAATGATTGCTCGAATAAGTTATACAGACTTTGATGGAAAAAATTTTATGTCAAACATCAACTCAGATACAACTATTGATGAAAATTTAATTAAAAAATTTGCACCTAAAATTGTTGAAGGTACAAAAAGGCTTAAAGAATGGGTTGAAAAAGGCTAATATATATTAGAATTATTCTAAAAAACTACTGGACATTCAAAATAAATTCTGTTCCAATTATTTATTACAATTAACTAAGGAGAGTGGGAAAATGAAAAAAATATTATCTACCCTATCGGGTACTCTTGTACTTTTTGCGGCATTATTTTCTTTTAATACTGTTGCAAAGTCTGCAGAGTTTTTTACGATAGGAACAGGTGGACCAACTGGTGTTTACTTCCAAACTGGAAATGCAATATGTAAAATGTTGCATAAATCAGCCATATCAAAAGAGCATGGAAGAAAAAAAGGTATAGACAAAGCATATAGATGTACAGCTCCATCTACCGGAGGATCAAACTACAATATTGGACAAATTAAAGATGGTGAATTTCAATTTGGTGTAGCTCAATCTGATTGGCAATTTCACGCTTTTAATGGTTCAAGCAAATGGGAAGGAAAACAGTTTAAAGGTTTAAGAGCTGTTTTCTCAGTTCACAATGAACCTTTTCAAATTTGGGCTAGAAAAAAAGCAAAAGTAAAAGATTTTGCAGGTCTGAAGGGTAAAGTTGTTAATATAGGTAATCCAGGTTCTGGTCAAAGAGGAACCATGGAAGAGCTTATGAAAGCAATGGGAGTTGACAATAGTTACTTTAAATCTACTACAGAATTAACATCTTCAGAACAAGTGAAAGCGCTATGCGATGGTAAAATAGATGCTTTTGGTTATTCAGTAGGATTTCCAAATGGCGCTATGGAACAAGCTGCCACTTGCGGGGCAAAAGCATTGCCAATTAATTTAGTAGGTGGACCAGTTCAAGGTTTAATTGATGGTGCAGATTATTATGCTGCAGCAACAATACCTGCCGGCACTTATACTGGTCAAAAGAAAGATGTAACTACTTTTGGAGTTAAAGCAACTGTTGTGACAAGTAATGCTGTAGAAGCAGATCTTGTTTATTTAGTGGTAAAAGCAGTTTTTGAAAACTTTGATGACTTTAGAAAACAACACCCTGCTTTTGCGCCTTTAAAAAAGGAAGATATGATTGCTGACGGTTTATCAGCTCCTTTACATGAAGGTGCTAAGAGATATTACAAAGAAGCTGGATTAATGTAATCCTTAAAATTTGTTAAATTAAAAAGGCCCAATATATTTATTGGGCCTTTTTTTTATAGTAGTATATTTTCTTTAAATGAGTCACAATACTGATACAAAAATTAAAAGTAAAATACAGGAAGATTTATCTCCAACTAGAAATCTTACAGGATTACATTTAAAAATTGTTGCCTCTATAGCAATTATTTGGTCTCTATTTCAGCTTTGGTATGCATCTCCTTTTCCATTTTGGTTTAATTTTGGCATGTTTAAAGGTTTGCCAGCAAGAGCCATTCATTTAGGCTTTGCTTTATTGCTAGCATTTTTAATATTTCCCTATTCAAGAGGAAAAAAAATATCAATCATAGATATTTTAATAAGTTTAATCGGAGCATTTTGTTGTCTTTATATTTATTTTTTTTATGACCAATTAGTAGACAGAGGAGGTATTCTTTTAAAAATTACATTAATGGAAAATATTCTAGTACCTATAGAATTAATAATTGGCATATTTGGAATTTTGATATTACTTGAAGCTACAAGAAGAGTAATAGGAATTCCTTTAGTTATTATTGCGATTTGTTTTTTATTATTTTCATATTTTGGCCAATATGCTCCAGATATAATTTCTCATGGCGGACTTTCATTAAAAAGGCTAGTTGGGTTTCAGTGGTTTGATCAAGAAGCTATATTTGGAATACCAATTGGTGTTTCTGTAGATTTCATATTCTTGTTTGTATTATTTGGAGGTCTTTTAGAAACTGCAGGTGGAGGAAGATATTTTTTAGATCTTGCTTTTGCAATGGTTGGAAAAATGAGAGGAGGACCCGCCAAAGCTGCAATTTTAGGCTCTGGTATGACTGGATTAATTTCAGGTTCTTCAATTGCAAATACAGTTACAACAGGAACATTCACAATTCCAATAATGAAAAAAACTGGATTCTCAAAAGAAAAAGCAGGCGCAATAGAAGTATCATCTTCAGTAAATGGTCAAATAATGCCCCCCGTAATGGGAGCTGCGGCTTTCGTAATTGCAAGTTTTATAGGCGTTACTTATTTTGAAGTAGTTAAGCATGCGTTTCTACCAGCTATTATTTCATATATTGCACTATTTTATATTTCTCATCTTGAAGCTTTAAAATTAAATCTCAAAGGAATGAATGAAGAAGATGTTCCTAATTTAAAAAAGACTTTTTTGTCTGGCCTTCATTTTTTGATACCAATTTTTGTATTAATTTATCTTTTGGTTTACTTAAGACTTACTGCTTCATACTCAATTTTTTACGCAACTTTAGCTTTAATATTAGTAAATTTAATAAATAAAATATTTAAAGAAGAAAATTTTAAAAATGGTTTAATAAATTGGTACAACCAAACAATTATTGGATTTCAAAAAGGAGCCATTAATATGGTTGGAGTAGGTATTGCAATTGCTACAGCAGGTGTAATTGTTGGTGCGGTAGGATCAACTGGTTTAAGTACTAATTTAATTATTGTTATCGAATCTATTGCAAAAGATAATGTTATGATCTTATTATTTTTGACAATAATTTTGTGTTTATTATTAGGGATGGGCCTTCCAACTACAGCAAATTATGTTGTGGTTGCTTCTCTTATGGCAACCGTATTAGTAGATGTAGGAAATGCTTCAGGTTTTATATTTCCACTTATAGCAGTACATTTGTTTGTTTTTTATTTTGGTTTAATGGCAGATGTTACTCCTCCAGTAGGTTTAGCATCTTATGCTGCTGCAGCGATATCAGGAGGAGATCCTTTAAAAACAGGAGTACAAGCTTTTTGGTATAGTTTGAGAACAGGAATTCTTCCAATAGTGTTTTTATTTAATCATGAGCTACTTTTGATAGGAATTGAAAATATTTGGCATGCTCTTGTTGTTATCATAACTTCTTTAATTGGTATTTTAGTTTTTACATCTGCTACCCAAGGATGGTTTATAAATAAATTAAGATGGTATGAAATAATAGTATTTCTCTTAATTTCAATTTCACTTCTTTCTCCAGAATTTGTTTTAAACAAATTTTATCCTAAATATAACTATATAGACATAGA
This sequence comes from uncultured Pelagibacteraceae bacterium, assembly GCA_902568235.1. Lineage (GTDB taxonomy): Bacteria > Pseudomonadota > Alphaproteobacteria > Pelagibacterales > Pelagibacteraceae > Pelagibacter. The sequence goes on from CACFPS010000001.1 coordinate 105,157, forward strand.
TCAAATTCAAAATTTGAAACTGGATCCAAATAAAGAGACGAGAATAAAAGTTACAAGAGTAAGTGAATATGGAGAAAGATATAAATTGTTTGTGATAGAAAAAAATACTTTTGAGAGTGAATTTAGTTTAGAAGAATATGGAATTAATTTAATAAATGAAAATAAAAAAATATTAGTAGATACTATTAAATGGAATGGGCAAGCTAAAAAATCTGGAATGGAAATGGGAGATTATATAACAGAACTCAAAACTGAAAACTCAAATAGACCAAGCAAAAAAATAGTATATCCATTTGCTTTGTTTTTATTATTAGTTTTTGGATATTTAAATAAAAAGAAAACTAATTAACCACCATATCCTGCATTAGGAAGAGATTTTTTTAAAATTTTCCATATGCCTGAGGCAGTAGCGATTAACCTCCCTTTGCACTCCAAGTGGCAAATTAAAAAAACCATACTATTTGTTATTTTTTGGATTTTTGTGAATCCAATAATTTCATTTCCTAGTACTGTTGAAGCTATAAATTTTATATCTAAAGAAATAGTAACACATGGTTTACCCCCAGTAGATTTGTGAGCACCTGTTCCGGCTCCTGAATCAATAATGGAGGCAATATAACCACCATGAGTAATTCCAGCCATATTTAAGTGATTTTTATCTATTTTAGTTTTAAATTCATATTCATTCTTAGAGATTTTTCTAAATAATAATCCTCCATTATGTTTCATAAATCCAGGTTTAATACTTAATTGTTTAAAATCTTTAGACATTATATGAATATTGTTATCAATATTAATATTACAAATACTAAACAAAAGAAATATATTACAGATTTTTGTAAAGATATTTTCATTTTCCTCTTTTTTGGTGCGCCTGCTAGGAGTTGAACCCAGAACCTCCTGGTCCGTAGCCAAGCGCTCTATCCAATTGAGCTACAGGCGCAATTTATTTAACTATTTTAAATATATTTTTAATGTAAATTATTAATTTAGCAATTATTGTGTATATTTAATTTTTATAAATGAGTTTAGAATTATTAGTTCCAGATATAGGTGATTTTGAAAACGTAGAGATAATTGAGATATTGGTCAAAAAAGGTGAAAAAATCAATAAAAATGATCCTGTAGTAACTTTAGAAAGTGATAAATCTAGTGTCGAAGTTCCCTCAAACCATGAAGGAGAAGTTGAAAAAATTAATGTCAAAATTGGCGATAAAGTTTCTAAAGGGGATTTAATATTAACCTTATCATCAAATGAAAAGAAGAGTAACGAAACAATACCTGCGGTTACAGAAAAGATTATAAAAGAAGCTGAAAGTTCAAAAGAAAAAACTAAAGACGAAATTGAAAATAAAAATATTGAACATCAAAAATCAAGAGAAGAATCTAAAATTGTATTTAATAAAAACGATATTGATCCACTTGAAACCAAAGATTGGTTAGATTCTATCTCAGCTGTCCTTAAAAAAGATGGAAAACAGAGAGCGCAATTTTTAATAAAAGAACTTATTGAATATTCATATAAAGAAGGGTCAGATTTAGTTTTATCTAGAAACACACCTTACATAAATACTATATCTCCTGAAAGAGAAAAAAAATCTCCAGGAGACCAAAACATAGAACGTAAGTTAAGATCTTTAATTAGATGGAATGCAGCAGCTATGGTAGTGAGAGCAAATAAAAAGTTTCCTGAATTAGGCGGTCACATAGGAACATTTGCATCAGCTGCAACGCTATATGATGTAGGAATGAACCATTTTTGGAGAGCTAAAAATAATAAATTTGGTGGAGATTTGATTTATTTTCAAGGTCATAGCGCACCAGGAATGTATGCAAGAGCATTTTTGGAAGGAAGATTAACTGAAAAGCAACTAGATAGCTTTAGACAAGAAGTAAAACAAGGAGGTCTATCATCTTATCCTCACCCATGGTTAATGCCTAAATTCTGGCAATTTCCAACTGTTTCAATGGGCATAGGACCAATGCTAGCAATCTACCAAGCTAGATTTATGAAATATTTAATAAATAGAGGATTAATAAAAGACGAAGGAAGAAAAGTTTGGGCTTTTCTAGGGGATGGAGAAATGGACGAACCCGAGTCACTCGGTGCTATTGGATTAGCGGCAAGAGAAAATTTAGACAACTTAATATTTGTAGTTAACTGCAATTTGCAGAGACTAGATGGGCCAGTTAGAGGAAATGGAAAAATAATTCAAGAACTTGAGGGCATTTTTAGAGGAGCAGGATGGAATGTTATAAAGGTTATCTGGGGATCTTATTGGGATTCATTATTGGCAAATGATAAATCAGGTCATCTTATTAAAATAATGAATGAAACCGTTGATGGTGAATATCAAGCATTTAAAGCCAGGGATGGTTTATATGTTAGGGAAAAATTTTTCGGAAAATATCCAGAAACTCTAGAATTAGTTTCTACAATGTCAGATAAAGATATTTGGCGATTAAATAGAGGAGGCCATGATCCTCATAAAGTTTATGCTGCGTATGATAAAGCTACAAAAAACACTGGTAGTCCAACTGTTATTATTGCTAAAACAATAAAAGGCTATGGTATGGGAAAATCTGGAGAGAGCGTAAACACCACACACCAACAAAAGAAACTAGATGTAAGTGATTTATTATATTACAGAGATAGATTCGATGTTCCATTAAATGATCAACAAGTTAAAAATATAGAATATTTCAAACCAGACGAAAATTCTGAAGAAATCAAATATTTAAAACAAAGAAGAATGGAGTTAGGTGGTTTTATACCTGAGAGAAATTCTTTTTCGAAACCAATAAAGACACCTAGTAAAGATATTTTTGACTTTATGAAAGTTTCTACCGGTGAAAAAGAAATGTCAACGACTATGGCTTTGGTAAGAATTTTAACTAATTTATTGAGAGATAAAAACGTTGCCTCAAAATTAGTTCCTATCATTCCAGACGAAGCAAGAACTTTTGGAATGGAAGGTTTTTTTCAAAAAATTGGTATTTATGCGCATGAAGGTCAAAAATATGAGCCTGAAGACTCTGCGCAACTTTCTTCTTATAAAGAAGAAAAAAGTGGACAGGTTTTAGAAGAAGGAATTACCGAATCAGGATCAATGTCATCTTGGATAGCTGCAGGAACATCATATACTAACCATGATATTGAAATGATTCCAATATATTTATTTTATTCTATGTTTGGATTTCAAAGAATAGGAGATTTTGCTTGGGCAGCAGGAGATAGCCAAGCTAGAGGATTTTTAATAGGTGCTACAGCAGGAAGAACAACTTTAGCAGGAGAAGGTTTGCAACATCAAGATGGACACAGTCACTTAATTTCATCAACTATACCAAACTGCATCTCTTATGACCCAACATTTCATTATGAATTGGCTGTAATTTTCAGAGAAGGTCTTAGAAGAATGCATGAAAAAAATGAAAATATTTTTTATTACATTACAACTATGAATGAAAATTATCCTCATCCAGGGATCCCAAAGGATAAAAATATCGAAGAACAGATTTTAAAAGGTATGTATAAAATTAAAGAATATTCCGAATATAAAAATACTAAGATTCAGTTATTAGGTTCGGGTGCAATTTTAAGGGAAATGATGAAAGCTGGAGAGATTTTGCAGAATGAATATAAAATTGATAGTGAAATATGGAGTGTAACTAGTTTTAATGAATTAAGGAGAGATGGATTGGAGGTTGAAAGATATAACTTATTAAATCCAACAGAAAATAAAAAAACTTCATATATTGAACAATGTCTGAAAAAAACTGAAGGTCCAATTCTAGCCGCATCAGACTATATGAGAATGAACTCTGATCAAATTAGACCTTACACATCAAAGAGTTTTTATTCACTTGGAACGGATGGCTATGGAAGAAGTGATACAAGAAAAAATTTAAGAAGATTTTTTGAAGTTGATAAGGAGCATATAGTCACATATGGCCTTAGCGTTTTGGCTAATGAACAATTAGTATCATCAAAATATGCAGAAGATGCAATAAAAAAATATAATATTGATAAAAACAAACCAATGCCAACAAAATTATAAAATGAATTATACAACAGAAAAAAATAAAAAAAATGTTTTGGCAAGTCCAAAGGCCAGAAAGTTTGCTAGAGAATTAGGTGTTGATGTTAAAAATGTTGTTGGTAGTGAAAAACGAGGAAGGGTGATTGAAAAAGATATAAAAAAATATGTTTCTTCAAATATCAATAAAAAAGAAGATATAAAAATTAATAATGAGTATGAACATTCAGAATTTGGACAAATTGAAATTAAAGAAGTTCCAAGAATAAAAAGGATCGCTGCACCACATTTGATTAATTCATGGAAAAATATTCCTCATGTTACCAATCATGATGAGGTGGACATTACTGAAATGGATAATTTTAGAAATTCATTAACAGATATTTATACCGGAGAAAAAAAAAAAATTACCCCATTAGCTTTTATAACTAAAGCGGTCGCATCTTCTTTAAAAAAATTTCCGAGTTTCAATTCTTCAATTGATGATATTAAAAATGGTAAAATTACTTTAAAAAAATATTATCATATTGGAATTGCAGTAGATACGCCTCATGGTTTAATGGTACCTAAAATTAGAGATGTAGATAAAAAAAATATAAATCAAATAAGTGAAGAATTAAAAAAAGTAAGCGAAGATTGCAGAAATTTAAAAATAGAAAAAAAAGAATTTTTTGGTGGATCAATAACTGTAACTAGTTTGGGTGGTATAGGTGGTTCATTTTTTACACCAATTATTAATTATCCAGAAGTTGCAATACTTGGGATTGGAAGATCTTATAAAAAACAAATTTTTATAAATGAAAAATTTATAACTCGCACTGTTTTACCACTTTCTTTATCTTATGATCATAGGATTATAGATGGAGCAGAAGCCGCTCGATTTAATAATGATTTAAAAGATAATCTTGGAAGTAATTTTGCTTATAAATTAGCAATTTAATCAAATGTCAAAATCAGTATCATTATTTTCAGCTTTATTGTGTACTTTTATATGGGGCACCACCTTTATTGCCCAGGATACTGGCATGGATACCATTGGACCGCTTACTTTTAATGCAGTTAGATTTCTAGTTGGTTTTATAGCAATTATTCCTATAGCATTTATTTTTGAGAGTAAAAAAATTGTTAATCAAATAAATAATAACAAAAAATTATTTTTAAAATTATCATTTTGGATAGGTTTGTTTTTATTTTTAGGTACTTTTTTACAACAAGCAGCTTTGCTATATACAGATGTGGCAAATGCAGCTTTTTTTACTGTTTTTTATGTTCCTATGGTCCCAATTATTCTATTTATGTTTTATTCAAAAAAGATTCATTGGAGTATATGGCCTTCAGTTTTATTATGTGTATCTGGTGTTTATTTATTAACTGATTTTACAGATGCAACGGTTAGATTTGGAGATGGATTAGTAATATTATGTGCTCTTTTTTGGGCTCTGCATATAATTTTTATTGGACAGTTTACCAAAAACTTTAATATACCTTTATTTTTTGGCGCACTTCAAGGTTTAATAGTTTCATTATTCTCTTTTTTATTTGCAATACTTTTTGAGGATATTTATTTTAATAATATATTAAATGAATATGCTTCAATAATTTATGCAGGAGTTTTATCTGGAGGAATTGCATTTACATTACAAATATATGCTCAAAAAAAAATTTCTCCCGCTCCATCAGCAATTATTTTTTCTTTAGAGGGGGTATTTGCTGCAATTGCTGCGTGGATAATTTTGGATCAGGTATTAGGTTTAAATAATTTAATAGGATGTTTTTTCATTTTAGTTGGAGTAATAATTTCTCAAATTTTACCCGAAATGAAAATTTCTAAAAGTAAACAATAATAAACAGTAACAGAGCTAGGATAACTCTGTAGTATACAAAAAATTTTAAATCAAAACTTTTTACATAGATCAAAAAATATTTTATTGTTAAATATGAAATAAAAAAAGAAAATATAATTGAAAATATAAAAATAAAATCAAAATTTATACCAGTTTTTAAAACATCTTTAATTCCTAAAAAACTTGCACCTCCTAAAGCTGGAATAGATAAATAAAAGGATATCTTTAAAGAATCTACTCTGTCAAAATTTAAAAACCTGGAAGTCGTTATAACTATTCCAGATCTACTAACACCAGGTATAACTGCAAGTATTTGAAATAATCCAATAATTAAAATACTTTTATAATTTAGATTCGTGTCTATTTTTTTTTTTATTTTTGATCTATCGGAGAAAAATAAAAGTATTCCAAATAATAATGTAGTCCATGCTATAATTTTAAGATTTCTGAAATAGTCTATTAAACCTGTTGAGTAGAGAAGATAACCAATAATTACCAGTGGAATTGAGCCTAATATTATTAGTGTTGCTAAACTTTTATTTTTCGTAATATTTAATAAATCATTTCTAAAATAATATATAATTGCTAACAGTGATCCTAAATGAAGGCTTATATCTAATTGTAGAGAGCTAATATTAAATTCATAAACTTTAGAAATAATGAGTAAATGGGCCGAAGAACTGACTGGAATAAATTCGGAGAATCCTTGAACTAAGGCTAAGACCGACGCTTCAAAATATTTTGAAATCATAATTATAGCTATTGATAATCAATAAAATTTCTAAATTAAGGCAATTACATTATTACATAACTAATATGCGTAATATAAAAAATCCATTAAAAACAAGATTTTTTTATAATATAAGTCATAAATTATGACCTTATTTCAGTTTATATTGCAATTTTATTGATATATATAACGTTTAAATGACTGAAAAAATGTTAAAATTTATAAACATAGGTCAAGAAAGTCCACCTAAAAGGGCAAAATCTGAAAGAAAAGAGGATTTTAATGAAATTTACAGAGAATTTATAAATGAAAAGGCTAAAGAGCAGTCAAGTAGATGTTCCCAATGTGGGGTTCCATTCTGCCAAATTCATTGTCCATTAAGCAACAATATTCCTGATTGGTTAAAGTTAGCTGCTGAAGGTAGGGATGAAGAGGCATATCAGTTATCGCAAAGCACAAATAATATGCCTGAAGTATGTGGTAGAATTTGTCCTCAAGATAGATTGTGTGAAGGAAATTGTGTAATTGAGCAATCTGGACATGGAACTGTTACTATTGGATCAATAGAGAAATATATTACCGAAACAGCTTGGGAAAAAGGTTGGATTAAACCAATTAAGGTGTTTAATGAAATTAATCAAAGTATTGGGATTATAGGAGCTGGTCCAGCTGGACTCGCTTGTGGTGAAGAACTTAGAAAAAAAGGTTATCAAATTACTATTTATGACCGTTACGATAGAGCAGGTGGATTGTTAATATACGGCATTCCAAATTTTAAATTAGAAAAACATGTAGTTGAAAGAAGAATTAAACTTTTAAAGGATGGAGGAATAAAATTTATTCATAATTTTGAAGTTGGAAAAGATTCATCTTTAAATGAATTAAGAGAAAAACATGATGCTATTTTGATTGCTACAGGTGTCTATAAAGCAAGGGAAGTAACAATACCAGGTAATGACTTAAATAATATTTTTCCTGCAATGGAATTTTTAACCGCTTCTAATAGAAAGGGATTAGGTGATAAAGTTGAGATGTTCGATAATGGAACTTTAAATTCTAAAGATAAAAAAGTAATAGTCATTGGCGGAGGAGACACTGCAATGGACTGTGTAAGAACGTCTATAAGACAAAATGCAAAATCTGTTAAATGCATTTATAGACGTGACAAAGAAAACATGCCTGGTTCTGCAAGAGAAGTTATGAATGCCGAAGAAGAAGGTGTAGAATTTATTTGGTTAGGCAACCCAAAAAAATTTATTGGTAAAAATAAAATTCAAAGCTTGATTGTCGATAAAATGAAACTAGGTGATCCTGATGAAAGTGGAAGAAGAAAACCAATCATTGAGGAAAATTCTGAGTTTGAGATTGAAGCAGATGTAGTTATAAAAGCACTAGGTTTTGATCCTGAAGAAATTCCTAGATTATTTGATGAAGATAGATTGCAAGTTACTAAATGGGGCACAATTAAAACTGATTTTGATAATATGGAAACAAACTTGCCTGGTGTTTTTGCTGCAGGAGATATTGTAAGAGGAGCATCTTTAGTTGTTTGGGCAATCAAAGATGGCCGAGATGCCGCAAACTCAATACATAGTTATTTACAATTAAAACAAAATCCAAAAGTAGCTTAATGGATATTAGAAAAAAAAATTTAAAAATTTTAAAAGAAAACCGAATTTATCATGAATCAATGGAGCACGATTCTTGTGGCGTAGGTCTTGTAGCGTCAACAGAAGGCTTAAAATCTAGAAAAGTTGTAGAATATGGCATAAGAGCGTTAAAGGCAGTTTGGCATAGAGGTGCAATTGATGCAGACGGTAAAACTGGGGATGGCGCTGGTATCCATATTGAAATTCCAACCGATTTTTTTATAGAAAAAATAGAGAATTATGGTCGTAAATATGATGGAGGAGTGATTTGTGCTGGAATGATTTTTTTACCTAGAAATGATTATAATGCACAAGAAAAGTGTAAAACATTTATTGAAACCGAACTTTTAAAAAATAATTTTACTATTTATAGATGGAGGCAAGTTCCAATTAATACCAATGTATTAGGAGCAAAAGCAGAACTAACAAGGCCTGAAATTACTCAAGTTTTATTTACGTCAAAAGACAAATCAATAAATATAAAAGTATTAGAGCGAAAACTTTATGAAACTAGAAAAAAGATAGAAAACCAATGTTTAAAAAATAATTTGAATCAATTTTATATTTGCTCGTTTAGTTCAAGATCAATCATATATAAAGGGATGTTTTTAGCTGAAGCACTATCAGAATTTTATTTAGATTTACAAGATGCGAGATTCATATCAAGGTATGCAATTTTTCATCAAAGATTTTCAACAAATACTGCTCCAAGTTGGGATCTTGCTCAACCATTTAGAGCAATTGCTCATAATGGAGAAATAAATACTTTAAAGGGTAATATTAATTGGATGAAGGTTCATGAAGAAGAAATGTTTAGCCCTTTATTTGAAGATATGGATAATTTAATACCAGTTATTCCCAGTGAAAATTCGGATTCCGCTTCATTGGATAATGTATTCGAATTGTTAAATATCTCTGGTCATTCTGCGCCATTAGCTAAACTTATGTTAATACCTGACGCCTGGTCGAAAAAAAGCAAAATACTTCCTAGAGATCATTTGCAATTATTTAATTTTTTAAATAGTACAATGGAGCCATGGGATGGACCTGCGGCAATAGCCGCAACTGATAATGAGTGGGTAATAGCTGCAACAGATAGAAATGGTTTAAGACCATTAAGATACACAATCACCAAAGATAATTTACTATTTGCAGGTTCTGAGACAGGAATGGTTGATTTAAATGAAAAAAAAATTGTTATTAAAGGTAGATTGGGCCCTGGTGAGATTATAGGTGTTAGAATAGAAAAAGGAAAAGTTTATACAAATAGTGAAATTAAAAATTATCTAGCTAAAGAATATAAAAATTTAAATAATCAGATTATTGATTTAGATAAAAAAATTCATATTAAAGATGAAAAAAAAGAATTATCAGGAGAAAAATTAAGAAATTTTCAACATTGTTTTGGTTACAGTATTGAAGATCTAGAATTAATTCTTCATCCAATGGTGGAAGACGCAAAAGAAGCTATAGGATCAATGGGTGATGATACCCCCTTAGCAGTTTTATCCGATAAATATAGACCACTTTATCATTATTTCAGACAAAATTTTAGCCAAGTTACTAATCCACCCATAGATTCTTTAAGAGAAAATAAAGTTATGAGTCTTAAAACTAGATTTGGAAATTTAGGCAATATTTTGGACTTTGATAACTTAACCGAAGATAACATATATGTTTTAAATAGTCCCATATTATCAAATTCTCAGTTTAAAAAATTTATTAATTATTTTGGTACCAATTATAAAATTTTGGATTGTACCTTTGATAAACAGGATAATCTAGAAAATGCTTTAGATAATTTAAAGAGTGACGCAGAAACATTAGTTAGAGAAGGAATTAAACAATTAATTCTTACTGACAAAAATATATCCAAACAAAAACTACCAATGCCAATGCTATTGTGTATTGGAGCTATCAATACACATTTAATAAATCTTGGATTGAGAGGCTATGTTTCTATTAATGTTCAGACAGGAGAAGCTTTAGATACTCATTCTTTTGCAACTTTAATTGGCGTAGGTGCAACAACGATTAATCCATATTTATCATTCGATAGTATATATCAAAGGTATACAAAAAGACTTTTTGGCAATCTAAGTTTTGACGAATGTGTATCAAGATACGTTAAATCAGTAAATCTTGGATTACTAAAAATAATGTCCAAGATGGGTATATCAGTATTAAGTTCTTATAGAGGAGGATGCAACTTTGAAACAGTAGGGTTAAGCAGAACAATAGTAAAGGATTATTTTCCAGGAACTTTATCAAAAATATCTGGAATTGGCTTGATAGGAATTGAAAAGAAAATTAGAAAAATTCACAAGGAAGCGTTTGAAACAATTTCAAGCGTTCTTCCAATTGGTGGAATTTATAAATATAGAAAAAATGGTGAAACACATCAGTATCAAGGTAAATTAATTCATTTACTTCAAACTGCTGTAACTAAAAAATCTTACGATATTTATAAAAAATATGTAAAAGGAATTTATAATCTAGATCCTATTAATTTAAGAGATTTAATTGATTTTAAGTTAAAAAAACCAATAAGAGTTGAAGAAGTAGAACCTCTGTCAAACATTTTAAAAAGATTTGGAAGTGGAAGTATGTCACACGGAGCTTTGTCTAAAGAAGCACATGAAACTTTGGCGATAGGAATGAATAGAATTAAAGGAGCTTCTTGTAGTGGCGAGGGTGGTGAAGATGAAAAAAGATTTAAAGTTATGAAAAACGGAGATAGCGCCAACTCAAGAGTTAAACAAATAGCCTCAGCTAGATTTGGAGTTACGATTAATTATTTAAATAATTGTAATGAGATAGAGATTAAGATTGCCCAAGGTGCAAAACCAGGAGAAGGTGGACAATTGCCAGGTTTTAAAGTTACTGATGAAATAGCAAGATTGAGGCATTCAACTACTGGAGTTACATTAATATCTCCTCCACCTCATCACGATATTTATTCCATAGAAGATTTAGCTCAGCTAATTTATGATCTCAAACAAATAAATCCTCAAGCAAGAATTGGTGTGAAGCTTGTTGCTTCTTCAGGAATTGGAACTATTGCAGCAGGTGTAGCGAAAGCAAAGGCAGATATAATTTTAATTTCTGGCCATTCCGGCGGTACTGGGGCAACTCCACAAACAAGTGTAAAATATGTTGGTATACCTTGGGAAATGGGCTTAACAGAGGCAAACCAAGTATTGACTCTAAATAATTTACGTCACACCGTTACTTTAAGAACTGATGGAGGAATTAAAACTGGAAGAGATGTGGTCATAGCAGCAATGATGGGAGCAGAAGAATACGGTGTTGCAACCACAGCACTAGTTGCCATGGGATGTATTATGGTTAGACAATGTCATTCAAATACATGTCCAGTAGGCGTTTGTACTCAAGATAAAAATCTAAGAGAAAAATTTACTGGAACTCCTGAAAAGGTTGTTAACCTTTTTTCTTTTATTGCTGAGGAAGTAAGAGAAATTTTGGCTAAACTTGGTTTTAAATCTTTGAATGAAATTATTGGAAGAACAGATCTTTTAAGACAAGTTAGCAAAGGTACTTCTATTTTAGATGATTTAGACTTAAATCCTTTATTTGTTCAAGCAGATCCAGGTAAAAACAAAAGATATTGTAGTAACAATGTTATTAATAAAGTACCTGATACACTTGACCAAAAAATTTGGCCTGAGATTGAACCATTAATTGATAATAACATAGAAGTAAAAAAAGAGTTTGAAATTAAAAATACAGACAGAGCTGTAGGAACGAGAATTTCATATAATTTATTTAAAAAATTTGGAGATGATAATATAAAAAAAGATTCTTTATCACTTCATTTTAGAGGTTCAGCTGGCCAATCTTTTGCTGCATTTGGTGTAAAAGGTTTAAAATTGATTTTAAAAGGAGATGCGAATGATTATGTTGCAAAAGGTTTATCTGGCGCAACAGTGATTATTAAACTGCAAGATGAAAGCAATTTAATTTCTAATGAAAACACAATAATAGGTAACACAGTTCTTTATGGTGCAACCTCAGGAAATTTATTTGCATCTGGACAAGCAGGAGAACGATTTGCAGTAAGAAACTCTGGGGCAACAGCTGTTATAGAAGGTTGTGGCTCTAATGGTTGCGAGTATATGACAGGCGGTAACACTATTATATTGGGAGAGATAGGAGATAATTTTGCTGCTGGAATGACAGGTGGTATGGCATTTATTTATGATATAAAAAATAATTTTGAAAAAAAAGTTAATCCTGAGAGTGTAGTATGGCAAAAGCCTGAAACTAAATATTGGATATACTTTCTTAAAAATTTAATACAAATCCATGTTAAAGAAACAAACTCCTTATATGCAAAAAAAATATTGGAAAAATTTGATGATGAATTGATAAATTTCTATCAGATTTGTCCTAAAGAGATGTTAGATAAGCTAGAAAACCCAATTACATTAAAAAAAAACGTTGGTATTGCTAGTTAAATTTTAATTTTTTAATAATATTATATAATTCATGATTAATTTTTCTTAAATATTTTTTTTCAGAGAGACTATGGTCACCTTTTTTTATTAGCAATAATTTTTTATATTTGCTTCTAAAAATTTTTATTATTTTTCTCGAGTATCTTACTGGTACAACTTCATCTTCAGTTCCATGAATCATTACGACCGGTATGTTAAAATCATATTTTTTATTTAAAACTTTATTTTTTCTTCCATCTTTTATTAATTGATGAGAAATTGGATATTCATATTCTCCATGTTTTAATTTTATTATACCTTTTTTTATTATTTCATTTTTTTGTTTTTTATTAAATTTTTTCCACATTAAATTTTCTAAAAATTCAGGTGCTGAACCAATACCCATTAAACCAATAATTTGTTTTTTAAAATACTTAAATTGATTTAGCGAAAGCCAAGTTCCCATACTTGATCCTATAAGTACAAAATTTTTATTTCTTACAATCTTTTTTATTGAAATCTTAACATCATTTGTCCATTTACTTATGTTACCATTTAAAAAATTTCCAGATGATTTTCCATGTCCTGAATATTCTATTGCTAAAAAATCAATTTTATTTTTTTTACAAAATCTATAAAAATTCTTTGGCTTTTCTCCTTCAATGTCAGACATAAAGCCATGTAAAAAAATAATAAATAATTTTGAGCTATTATTTGAATACAATAATCTTAATTTTCTATATTTAGAAATTTTAAAAAATTTGAATTTACTCATAAGCTTTATTTAAATATTGTGGTATTATATTAAGATTACAATGCCAACAAAATTAAAAGTTTTACAGGTTATTCCTAAACTAGGTTATGGAGGTGCAGAAACTGGCTGTTTTGATATTGCTCATTATTTACACGAAAATGATTGCAAGTCATTCATAATAACAAATGGTGGAGAGTTAACTAAGTTTATAAACAAAAAAAAAGTAAAATATATTAGACTTTTGGTTAACTCAAAAAATCCACTTTTAATATTAATCAATGCATTAATTATTTCATTTATAATAATTATTTATAATATTAATATAGTTCATGCAAGGAGTAGAGCTCCTGCATGGTCATGTTATTTAGCAACAAAAATTACTAGAAGGAAGTTTGTTACCACATTTCATGGAACATATAATTTTAAAAATAATTTTAAGAAGTTTTATAATTCTGTAATGGTTAAATCAGATTTAATAATAGCAGGTTCAAATTTTATTTTTTCACACATAAAAGAAAATTATTCAGAGTATTTAACGAATGAAAAAAAGTTTTTGGTTATATTTAGAGGTATAAACACAGATTATTTTGATCCATCTACAACCATAGAAAGTGATGAAGATAAACTATTTAAATCTTGGAATTTACAAATTGAAAAAAAAACAATTTTATTTCCTGGACGATTAACTAGATGGAAAGGCCATGAAATGTTTTTAGAATCTGTAAATAAAGTTAACATTGAGCTAGGACATCAAGCTTTTAACGTAGTTATTCTTGGCAGTGACCAGGGAAGAAATCTATATAAAAAAAAACTTACAAGACTTATAGAACAGTACAGGCTTGTTAATCAGGTAAGGCTTGTTGAACACTTCAAGAATATGCCTCTAGCATATAAAATATCAGATTTTGTGGTATCCGCTTCAATTGAGCCAGAAGCCTTTGGCAGAGTTGCAATTGAATCTCAATCTATGCAAAAACCTATTTTAGCGAGCAATATAGGAGGCTCAAAAGAAACAATAGTTGATAATAAAACTGGCATGCTTTTTGAAGCTGGAAACTCAGATCAATTATCAAAAAAAATTATGGAATTTTTAAAATTAGATAAAAATACCATTAATCTTATGGGTATTGAAGGAAGAAAAAATATTGTGAGCAAATTTAATGTTGAAAAAATGTGTTTTTCTACTTATTCAGAATACAAAAAATTAATAATATAAATGCCCAATATCACTCTACCTGATGGAAAAAAATTAAATTTTGAAGAAAGTGTTTCAGGTTTAGAAATTGCAGAAAAAATCAGCAAATCTCTTTTAAAGCAAGCTTTAGTTATTAGTGTCAATGGAGTGTTGCAAGACTTAGATTCTAAAATTAAAGAAGATGCTCAAGTTACAATATTTACATCTAGAGATAAAGAAGGGCTTGAGACAATAAGACATGATACTGCACACATCTTAGCAATGGCGGTACAAGAACTATTTCCTGGTACACAAGTTACTATTGGGCCAGTTATTGATGATGGTTTCTATTATGATTTTGCAAGAAAAGAACCTTTTACTGAGGAGGATTTAAAAAAAATTGAAGTTAAAATGAGAGAGATTGTTGATAGAGATGAAATAACTAAAAAAGAGATTTGGAATAGGGAAAAAGCAATTGAGCATTTTAAAAAAAAGGGAGAAATTTATAAAGCAGAATTAATTGAGAGTATTCCACACAGTGAAGAAGTATCAATTTATTTTCATGGAAAATGGCACGATTTGTGTAGAGGTCCTCATTTATCATCAACAGGTAAGATAGGAAAATATTTCAAACTAATGAAAGTTTCAGGAGCTTATTGGAGAGGAGACTCAAATAATGAAATGCTTCAGAGAATTTATGGAACAAGTTGGTCTTCTCAGAAAGAATTGGACGCGTATTTAAAAAGAATTGAAGAGGCGGAAAAAAGAGATCACAGAAAACTAGGAAAAGAAATGGATTTATTTCATTTCAGGGAAGAAAGCCCTGGATCAGTTTTTTGGCATGAGAAGGGATGGACACTTTTTCAAAAATTAATTGCATATATGAGAAAGAAGCAAGATCAAGCTGGTTATGGAGAGATAAATACTCCCGAAATACTTGACAGATCTCTATGGGAAAAATCTGGTCATTGGGAAAAATTTGGAGAAAATATGTATACCTCAACAACACCAGATGAAAAAGTTTTTGCAATAAAACCAATGAATTGTCCAGGCTGCGTTCAAGTATTTAACCAAGGTTTAAAAAGTTACAGAGATTTACCACTTAAAATGTCTGAGTTTGGTAAAGTACATAGATATGAACCATCGGGAGCACTTCATGGATTATTAAGAGTAAGAGCATTTACTCAAGATGATGCCCACATTTTTTGCACAGAACAACAAATTACAGAAGAATGTTTATCTGTCACAAATTTAATTTTAGAAATTTACAAAGATTTGGGTTTTGAAAATGTAATTTTAAAATATTCTGACCGACCAGATGTTAGAGTTGGAGAAGACTCTGTTTGGGATAAATCAGAAGCAGCGTTATTGGAAGCCATTAAAGCATCAAAGCTTGAATATTCTATCAATAAGGGAGAGGGAGCATTTTATGGTCCAAAAATTGAGTTTGTTTTAAGGGATGCAATTGGCAGAGATTGGCAATGTGGAACACTTCAAGTCGATCTTAATTTACCAGGAAGATTAGGAGCTACTTATGTAGATAAAGATGGAGTCAAAAAGGTGCCTGTTATGTTGCATAGGGCTTTATTTGGATCTTTAGAAAGATTTATAGGGATATTAATTGAAAATTATTCTGGCAAACTTCCATTTTGGATATCTCCACTTCAAACTGTTGTGATTCCAATTTCGAGTGACTTTGATGATTATGCAAAAAAAATTCATCGTGATCTAAAAAATGCTGGGATATCTTCAGAGATTGACCTTAAAAATCATAATTTAAATTATAAAATTAGAGACCATTCATTAGCAAAAGTACCTTTGTTATTGATTTGTGGTAAAAAAGAAGTTGACTCCAACACAGTAACTATTAGAAAGTTGGATTCAAATAAACAAGAAAATATGGATTTAAAAGAATTCTTAAAAAAATATTCAGCTTTAAATAAAGCATTTTCAATCTAAGTGGCAGACTTCAAACAAAATTATTTTCAAAGAAGAACTAAACCTAAGGGACCAAGATCTAATAACAGAATATTATCACCCGAAGTTCAAGTTATCGCAAGTGATGGCGAAAATCTTGGAATATTAAATTTAAATGATGCAATTAGCAGAGCTAGAGATGAAGGTCTTGATTTAATAGAAATTGCTCCAAATGTTAAACCTCCAGTTTGTAAAATTATGGATATGGGTAAATATAAATATGATGCTCAAAAAAAAGCCAATAAAGCTAAAAAAAAACAAAAAAAAATCGAATTAAAAGAAATTAAATTAAGACCAGTTACAGAGGTTCATGATTACACTTTTAAAATTAAAAATGCACAAAAGTTTTTGACA
The DNA here is from genome assembly GCA_902568235.1 of uncultured Pelagibacteraceae bacterium. Taxonomy (GTDB): domain Bacteria; phylum Pseudomonadota; class Alphaproteobacteria; order Pelagibacterales; family Pelagibacteraceae; genus Pelagibacter. Next base: position 122,133 of record CACFPS010000001.1, read on the forward strand.
AAAGGTGATAAAGTAAAATTTACAATTCGTTTTAAAGGAAGAGAATTGCAACACTCAAATCTAGGCAAAGAACTAATGGATAAGATCAAAGAGGACATGAAAGAAATTGGAAGAGTAGAACTTCAGCCAAAGTTTGATGGCAAACAAATGATTATGGTTATCCAGCCTTTATAGGCTATATTTCTGGTTGTAAATTAATACCAATATTTGTATAAACCCGTGAAAAATATGCCCAAATTAAAAACAAAAAGTTCAGCAAAAAAAAGATTTAAAATTTCAGCAAGAGGAAAAGTTATTACCGCACAAGCTGGGAAAAGACATGGCATGATCAAAAGAACTAATTCACAAATTAGAAAGCAAAGGGGAACAACGGTGATGTCAAAACAAGATGGTAGAATTGTTAAATCATATATGCCCTATAGTTTAAGAGGATAAGATGGCTAGAGTAAAAAGAGGAGTAACAAGTAAAGCAAAACACAAAAAAATTCTTAAGTCTGTTAAAGGTCAATGGGGACGAAGAAAAAATACTATAAGAGCCGCTAGACAAGCAATGGAAAAGGCTATGCAATACGCTTATAGAGATAGAAGAAATAAAAAAAGAGATTTTAAATCATTATGGATACAAAGAATTAATGCTGGAGTCAGAGCTGAAGGGTTAACTTATTCAAAATTTATAAATGGTTTAAGTAAATCAGGCATCAAAATAGATAGAAAAATCCTAGCAGAAATTGCTTATGATAACCCTCAAGCATTTAAAACTATAGTTAAAAAAGCTCAAGCAGCTTTAAACTAATCTTCACTATTGTTTTTTTGAAGTTAACAAATAATCTGTAAAAATGTCAGATTTTGAAAAAATAAAAAGTCAACTAAAAGACAAACTTACTAAAGCTCAAAGTTCTCAAGAAGTAGAAATTATAAGAGCAGAGATTTTTAGTAAAAATGGATTGATAAATTCTGAATTTAAAAAGCTTGGATCTCTATCTCAAGAAGATAAAAAAAAAGCAGCTTCAAAAATAAATAGTGCAAAACAAGAATTAACAATATTGTTTAACGAAAAAGCAATAAATTTAGCAGATGATGAAATAGATAAAAGAATTAAAAAAGAAAAAGATGATGTAACACTTCCGGAAAAAAATTTTAGAATTGGTAAAATACATCCAGTATCACAGGTAATTGATGAAATTTCGTCTATATTTTCAGAAATTGGTTTTAGCGTTGAAGAAGGACCTGATGTTGAAACAGAATATTATAACTTTACTGCACTTAATACACCTGAAAATCATCCTGCAAAAGATATGCATGATACTTTTTATATTGAAGAAAATATGAAAACATTATTGAGAACACATACTTCTCCAGTTCAAGTAAGAACAATGTTAAAAGGAAAACCTCCATTTAAAATTATTGCACCAGGTAGGACATATAGAAGTGACAGTGATCAAACTCATACCCCTATGTTTCATCAACTTGAAGGATTACATATTGATAAAAATATAACTATGGGTCACCTGAAAGGTTGCTTAAATTATTTTGTAAAAGAGTTTTTTGAAGTAGACAAAATTAAAATGAGATTTCGTCCAAGCCACTTCCCATTTACAGAACCTTCAGCAGAGGTTGATATTGGATATAGAATTGAAAATAATAAAATCGTAATCGGCGAAGGAGATAAGTGGTTAGAAATTCTTGGTTGTGGAATGGTTCATCCCAATGTTCTAAAAAATTCAAAGGTTAATCCAAATAAATATCAAGGTTTTGCATTTGGAATAGGCATTGATAGGTTGGCCATGTTAAAATATGGAATTAATGATTTAAGATCTTTTTTTGAGTGTGACTATAGGTGGTTAAATTATTACGGATTTGACCCTCTCGATGTCCCAACTAACTATCGAGGTTTAAGCAAATGAAATTTACAAAGGATTGGCTTAAAGATCACCTTAAAACAAGTAAAACCGAGGCCCAAATTATTGAAAAACTAAATAGCACAGGTTTGGAAGTTGAAAAGGTCGAGCCTATAAAAAATGAACTAAGCGATTTTATTATTGCAAAAATAATTAAATCAGAAAAACACCCAAATGCTGATAGATTAAAGCTGTGTCATGTTGATATTGGACAAAAAGAATTAGTAAAAGTTGTTTGTGGCGGACCAAACGCAAAAGATAATTTATTGACAATTTATGCTCCACCAGGCTCAGTAATTCCAAAAAATAATATTAAATTAGAAGTTTCAAAAATAAGAGGAGAAACATCATATGGAATGCTTTGTTCTGAGTCAGAACTAAATTTATCTAACGAAAGTGAGGGCATTATTGAGTTAAATCAAAACTACAAGTCAAAAATTGGAAAAAGCTATTTTCATACTAATTCAGACAATGTTATAGAATTATCTATAACTCCAAATAGACCAGACTGTTTGGGCATTAGAGGAATAGCAAGAGATCTTTCTGCTAGTGGATTTGGAAAATTAATAAATAATCAAAGTGTCAAAATAAAAAAAACTGGCAAACAATCTTTAAGAGTAAAAATAGAAAAAAGTAAAAACCAGGCTTGCACTATATTTGGAAGTTGTCTTATTAAAAATATTAAAAATAAAGAAAGCCCCGAGTGGTTAAAAAAAAGAATTCTTTCACTGGGATTAAGACCAATTTCGGCTGTTGTCGATGTAACTAATTATGTAATGTTTGACTTAAATAGACCTCTACACGCTTACGATGTAGATAAAATAAATAAAGGAATAATTGTCAGAAACTCTAAAAAAGGAGAAAATTTTAAAGCTTTAGATAATAAAGATTATATTTTGGATGATGATATGTGTGTTATTTCAGATCACCAAGGAGTTTTAGGATTGGGTGGAATAATAGGCGGTACAAGATCTGGAACAGAGCTTAATTCAAAGAATATTTTGCTAGAGTCTGCATATTTTGATCCAGAGATTACAAGAAAAACCGCAAGGAGATTAGAATTAAATAGTGATGCGAAGTTTAGGTTTGAAAGAGGCATTGATCCAAATTCTATTTCGATTGGACTAGAAAAAGCTTCAGAGATGATTGTAAAAATTTGTGGAGGCGAAGTATCAAAATCAGATATTCAATTTACAAAAAAAATAAAGAAAAAAAAAATATTGTTCGACCCATTTCTTGCATCTAAAACAATTGGCATACAAATAAATACTAATGAAATAATAAAAATTCTTGAAAATTTAGGGTTTAAAATTAAAAATAAAGGCAAAGCTCTTATTGTGGAAGTTCCTAGCTGGAGACCAGACGTACATGGTCAAATTGATTTAGTTGAAGAAATAATTAGAATCAAAGGATTTAATAAAATTCAATCAATTGAACCTGAAAAGAAAAGATTAAGGCAAACTTTAGATTTTTTTCAAAGACATTTTCATTTAGCTCAAAGATCGGTTGCTTCCAAAGGATATTTTGAGGCAATTACTTGGTCTTTTACCGATGAAAAAATTAATAATAATTTTAGAGAAAATTTTGAAGAAGTAAAAATTATTAATCCAATTAGCTCAGATTTGAATGTATTGAGAAATTCTCTTTATCCAAATTTAGTTTATTTTTTAAAAAAAAATATTCATAGAGGTTTTGAAAATCAATCATTATTTGAAATTGGACCTTTATTTTCTGGAAAAAAACCCGGTCAACAAATAACTGTTATTTGTGGCCTTAGAAAAGATAATCTTATAGATGTTTTTGATATCAAAAAAGATGTTGTGCAAACTTTAGTTGAATTGGGAATAGATAAAAACGAAACGAGTATAAATATTAATACCCCAAGCTACTATCATCCAGGCAGGTCTGGTACACTAATAACAAAAAATGATAAAAAATTGTTGGCTTATTTTGGTGAAATTCATCCTAAAATTATTGATAAAGCTTACGGATTCGAGATTTTCTTAGAGAATTTAGTTAAATATAAAAGTCAAAATAAGAAAGATAAACCAACAATAACTTTTTCAGATTATCAAAAATCAGATAGAGACTTTTCTTTTGTGGTAAATAAAGATTTCCAAGCACAGGAGTTATTGGAGATTATTAACAATATTGACAGATCATTAATAAAAGATGTCAGAATTTTTGATGTATATGAGGGAGAAAACATTCCGTTAGATAAAAAATCAATAGCTTTAAAGGTCACTATTCAATCAGATGTTAAAACTTTGAATGAAAAAGACCTAAATGAAATTTCACAGAAAATTATTTTTAACGTTGAAGAAAAAGCTAGTGCAAAATTAAGATCATAATGAGCAAAATTGATCACATTAGAAATTTTGCTATTATTGCACACATTGATCACGGTAAATCTACAATTGCAGATAGAATTATTCTCAAATGTGGAGGCCTAACTGATAGAGAGATGAAATCTCAAGTATTAGATTCAATGGATATAGAAAGAGAAAGAGGAATTACAATTAAAGCCCAAACTGTAAAATTAAATTACACTTCTAATGATGGAAAAAAATATATTTTAAACATAATAGATACCCCTGGTCATGTAGATTTTAGTTATGAAGTAAGCAGATCTCTATATGCATGCGAAGGTTCTATATTAATTGTTGATAGCACCCAAGGAGTTGAAGCACAAACTTTAGCAAATGTTTATCAGGCTCTAGACATCAATCATGAAATTATTCCAGTCCTAAACAAAATAGATTTACCAGCATCTGATATAGATAAGACCAATAAGCAAATAGAAGATGTTATTGGAATAGATACCTTAAACGCAGTTCCATGTTCTGGAAAAACTGGTGAGGGTATTAATGAAATTTTAGAACAAATAATTCAAAGTTTACCTGCCCCTACAGGAAAAAAAGATAAAGTATTAAAATGTTTATTGGTTGATAGTTGGTACGATACATATTTAGGTGTTGTTATTTTAATTAGAGTTATTGATGGCAAAATCTCAAAAAATATGAAAATTAAAATGATGTCAACTAATCAGGATTATATAGTTGAAAAAGTTGGTATTTTTACTCCAAAAGCAAAAGATATAAATGAATTAAATGCAGGTGAAATTGGATTTATTACAACAGGTATAAAAGTTTTATCTGAAACAAAAGTGGGAGACACCATATGTGATGCCGCTAACCCTTTGAAAGAAGCTTTGCCAGGATTCAAACCTAGTAAACCAGTTGTATTTTGTGGTTTATTTCCTGTGGATAGTTCAGAATATCAAAAATTAAAAGATGGCTTAGCCAAACTTCAGTTGAATGATGCAAGTTTTTCATTTGAACCAGAGTCTTCTTCAGCTTTAGGACTAGGTTTTAGATGTGGATTTTTAGGATTATTACATCTGGAAATTGTAACAGAAAGACTCGAAAGAGAATTTGACATTAATTTATTAACAACCACTCCAGGGGTTGTTTACAAAATTCACATGAATAATGGTGCTATTAAAGATTTACAAAATCCTTCAAGCCTACCAGACCCTACAATTATAAAATTTATTGAAGAACCTTGGATAAAAACAACAATTATTACGCCTGACCAATATCTTGGATCAATAATGAAGATGTGTCAGAACAAAAGAGGAATTCAAACTAATTTAAGCTACTCAGGTAATAGAGCTGTTATAAATTATGAACTTCCTTTGAATGAAGTAGTTTTTGATTTTAATGATAGATTAAAGTCGATGACCAGTGGATATGCTAGTTTTGATTATGAAATAATAGGCCATAGAGAGGGAGATTTGGTTAAAATGAGCATTTTAGTAAATTCAGAGCCTGTTGATGCACTGGCAATGATGATTCATAAAGATTTTGCACAAATAACTGGAAGAGAAGTTTGTGAAAAACTTAAGGATTTAATTCCAAGACATAATTTTATGATACCAATTCAGGCAGCAATAGGTGGAAAAATTATAGCAAGAGAAACAATAAAGGGATTTAAAAAAGATGTTCTGACAAAGATTCATGGCGGTGGAGCTATGGATAGAAAAAGAAAACTTTTAGAAAAACAAAAAAAAGGAAAAGCAAGAGCTAAACAATTTGGAAAAGTTGAAATACCACAAGAAGCATTTATTGGTGTTTTAAAAATTTCAAAGGAATAATATTATAATTAATGAGTTGGGAGTAGTTAAGTTATTAAAATACTTAATTTTTAAATACTAAATATTTTCTACCTTTTCAAAAACTGTGTCATATTCTACAAGTTCACCTTTTTTGCTTCTTGTTAAATGTTGAATATAAAGAGGTTTATATAAATTTTTTTTCATAAATTCATTAATTTGCTCAAATTTATAATTTATTTCATAAATATTAATTACTGGCATTTCTATTTTTATAAATTTTACTTTTTTAATAAATTCTTTTAAACCATATAATACTTCAATATCATTTCCCTGAGTGTCTGTTTTTAAAAAAAAGGTATTATTAATTAATTTTTCTTTGATTATATAATCATATAATTTAATTATTTCTATTTCATAGTTATCTACAACTTCTGTGTTTCTTAGTAGCTTTGACATATTTTCTGATTGTTTTTTGATTGAACTTAAAGTTTTACCCTTATCGTTAGTGACATAAAAATTTGTTTTTTTATTAGAATCACCTACGCCCAACTCATTAATTATGATATTATTTTTTTTTGAAAATTTCTTTTTTAAACCTAAAAATAATTCTTTATTTGGTTCAAAACAAAAAGATTTAGAAAACATTTCATTATATTCTTCACAAAAATCTCCAATATTTGATCCAACATCAATTAAATAATCACAAGGATTATATTTTAATCTTAAACTTAATAATTCTTTTAAGTTATCAGTTTTGTGTTTTCTTGTTAAACTGTAACCAAAGGAATTAGCTATTTTTTTTAAAACATTCATTTATATTTTACTCAATTCATTTTTAAATTTACAAAATATTAATGTATTTATGAAAATTGTACATGTTATAAGTTTATAAAAATTATGTTAGTAGTATTTTTAGGAGAGATGGCCGAGTGGTTTAAGGCGCACGCTTGGAAAGTGTGTGTACTGTCAAAGGTACCGTGGGTTCGAATCCCACTCTCTCCGCCAAAGATTATTTACAGTCAAAAACAGCACATTTTTGAATTAATTTTAATTATACTAAAAAATTTCAAAAAAACTTAAATTAACGTTGATTATTAAGGCCTTTTGAAGACCTTACTTTGTATCTATTTTATTAAAAAAAACAAAAATGTTATAAATAAGCTTTCCAAAAAAAATAAATGACAGAAAAAAATTTAAATAACTACCAAGCGGACTCGATCAAAGTACTTAAAGGTCTAGAAGCTGTAAGAAAAAGACCTGGCATGTATATTGGTGATACTGATGATGGAACAGGATTGCATCATATGGTTTATGAAGTTGTGGACAATTCAATCGACGAAGCTTTGGCAGGTTACTGTAAAAATATAGAGGTAGAAATAAATCCAGATGAATCAATTACCGTGAAAGATGATGGAAGAGGAATACCAGTAGATATACATAAAGGTGAAAAAAAATCAGCTGCAGAAGTGATAATGACTCAACTGCACGCAGGAGGAAAGTTTGATCATGATTCTTACAAAGTTTCTGGAGGCTTGCACGGTGTTGGTGTTTCCGTAGTTAATGCATTATCAGAAAAACTAGAATTAAATATAGATAGAGATGGAAAAAAATATTTTATAGAATTTAATAACGGAAATTCTAAATCACCTTTGAGAGTTGTTGGAAAATCAAAAAAAAATGGTACACAGATAAAATTTTTACCTTCCAAAAACATATTTTCATCTACTAAATTTAGCTTTTTAATTTTACAAAAAAGGATGAGAGAGTTAGCATTTCTAAATAAGGGTATTAAAATTATTTTAACTGATTCAACCCAAAAAAAACAAAAAATATCGAATTTTAAATTTGATGGAGGAATTTTACAATTTGTAGAATTTTTAGATGAAAAAAGAGAAAAATTAAAAAATAAAAATGAAAATGATTTATTTAAAAAGCCAATTTACATTGAAGGTAAGAAAAATAATATAGAAGCTCAGTGTTCTTTGAAATGGAATGCGGGTTATAATGAAGATGTCTATCCATATACAAATAATATTTATCAAAAAGATGGAGGCACTCATTTACTTGGATTTAGAAGTGCCTTAACAAGAGTTATCAATAAATATGCAGCCGAACAAAATCTATTAAAAAAGAATAAAGTAGCTTTATCTGGCGATGATGTTAAAGAAGGCTTGACATGTGTTTTATCTGTAAAAATACCTGATCCAAAATTTTCGTCACAAACTAAAGATAAGTTAGTTTCATCAGAGGTTAGAAATATAATTGAAAATATAGTTAGTGAAAAATTATCAATTTGGTTTGATCAAAATCCATCAATATCGAAAATTATTTTAACTAAAATTATCCAAGCGGCTATTGCAAGAGACGTGGCAAGAAAAGCAAGAGAAAATGTAAGAAGAAAGGGCGCTTTAGAACTTACTGGCTTACCAGGTAAATTAGCTGATTGTCAAAATTCAAAACAAGAAGGAACAGAGCTATTTATTGTAGAGGGAGATTCAGCAGGAGGTTCTGCTAAGCAGGGTAGAAATAGAGAAAATCAAGCTGTTTTGCCACTACGGGGAAAAATTTTAAATACATTTACTGAATTAAATGGATCTAAAAAAAATGGCAACTCAAATGATCTAAGAACAAAAACATTGTCAAAAATGATTTCATCCAACGAAATTGTAACTTTAATAAATGCGTTAGGCCTTGATCCAAAAAATGAGGAAATAGATTTAAAAGACTTAAGATATGGTAAAATTATTATTATGACAGATGCTGATGTTGATGGATCGCATATACGTGCATTACTTTTAACATTTTTTAATAATAAACCTTTCAATAAATTGATCGAGCAAGGACATATTTATCTAGCACAACCACCTCTTTTTAAAATCAACAAAGGATCGAAAAGTATTTATATTAAAGATGAAAAAGAACTTGAAAATTATATAATTAAAAACACAAAAGAAATAAAGAAATTTAAAAAAGGATCAAGAGAGCATGAGAAAAATCTTCAAGAAGAAAAATCTAAGCTCAATATTCAAAGGTTTAAAGGATTGGGTGAAATGAATCCAGATGAGTTGTGGAGTACTACATTAAACCCAGAGACAAGAAATTTACTGCAAGTTCAATATTCAAAAAATTTACAAAAAGACCAGAATCTTATACAGACTTTAATGGGCAGCGATGTATCCTCAAGAAAAGATTTTATTGTTGATAATGCAATAAATGTTTTGAATCTAGATGTTTAAAAATGGAGTTTTTTAAAACTTCTAATCTATATTCATTAAATAAAAATACATATGTTAATTTAAGATGGATTGCTTATTTTGGACAATTAATTACTATTCTAACAGTTCAGTTTATATTAGGGTTTTCTTTTAATTACATTGCTTGTATTTGTATTATAGCTATTAGTGCTATTATTAATCTTCACTTACAATTTAAAATTAAATCAAATCAGCTTAATAATTATTTTTCTACAATATACTTAATCTATGATATATTTCAGTTGGGAGTTTTACTTTTCCTTACAGGAGGAATAACTAATCCATTTATATTTTTGATAATTGTGCCCGCAGTATTCTGTGCTCAATATTTACATTTTTTAAGCTCAATCATATTAGTTTTGTTTATAATTATAATTTTATTTCTTTTAACTTTTCTTTTCTATGAATTGCCTCATCCTGGGACATTACATTTTCATGCCCCCAATTACTATCTTTACGCGATACCCATATCAATTGTCATAGGATTAATTTTTTTGGTGTACTTTGGTTACAAATTTGGTGAAGAAAGTAGAATTAGAAAAAAAGCATATGATAAAATTCAAGAATTAATGGCAAAGGAAAATGAACTTCTTTCTTTAGGAGGACAGGCCGCTGCCGCTGCCCACTCACTTGGGACGCCTTTATCTACAATTTTATTAACAGTAAAAGAATTAAAAAAAGAATATGGAAATCAAACTAAAATTAGCAAAGATCTAGATTTATTAGTCAGCCAAAGTCTAAGATGCAGAGATATACTTAAAAAATTAACATTGAATCCAAATATTGAAGATGAGTTTATAGATAGCAATATTTCATTAAAAGAGTGCGTTAAAGAAATTGTTAGTTCTTATAGAGAAATAAGTAATAAGGAATTTTTCATTAACTTAGAAAATTACAAAAATGCAATGAAAATACATAAATCTGTAGAAATTATATATGGTCTTAGAAATTTTATAGGAAATGCAAATAAATTTAGCAAAAAAAGAATAGATATATCTTTGAGAAGCGATGCAACAACATCTAATATACTTATTAGAGATGATGGTCCAGGTTTCCCCAAAGATTTGATAGATAAACAAAGATTAGGCGAACCCTATATAAGAACAATTAATAAAAAAAATATTTCAAAATATGGTCTAGGACTTGGAACTTTTATTGGAAAAACTTTACTAGAAAAAAATTTTGCTAATATAATTTTTAAAAATTCAGAAAAAAAAGGTGGAGCAGAAGTTTTAATAAAATGGAAAAATAAAGATTTTAAAAAAATTTAATTCAGTTTTTTATTATTTATAAAAAGACCACTTAGTTGTCCAATCATTACATCTCCTAATTCTTGCACATCTGTTATTTTAATTGCCTTTTTGTAATATCTCGATACATCATGGCCAATACCAATTGCTAAAATTTCAATATCACTATTGTTTTCTATAAATTTAACTATTTTTTTAAGATGTTTTTCTAAAAAATCTCCTGAGTTAACGGAAAGAGTAGAGTCGTCAACAGGAGCTCCGTCAGAAATTACCATGAGGATTTTTCTTTCCTCTTTCCTTTTTTTTAATCTATTAAATGCCCAAGTTATTGCTTCCCCATCTATATTCTCTTTTAACAAACCCTCTTTAAGCATTAATCCTAAATTTTTTTTTGATTGCCTCCAATGAGTATCTGCACTTTTATAAATTATATGTCTTAAATCATTTAACCTTCCAGGATTTTTTGGCTTATTTTTGTTATTCCAATATTCTCTACTTTTTCCACCTTTCCAGTTTTTGGTTGTAAAACCTAATATTTCTACTTTTACCGAACATCTCTCCAAGGTTCTTGAAAGAATATCAGCACAAATGGCCGCTATAGTGATGGGACGTCCACGCATACTCCCACTGTTGTCTATTAGCAAAGTAACAACTGTATCTTTGAATTCTAAATCTTTTTCTTTTTTAAAAGATAAAGAATTGTAAGGATCAATTACAATTCTAGGTAATTTAGAACTATCTAATAAGCCTTCTTCTAAGTCAAATTCCCAAGACCTACTTTGTTTTGCTAGAAGTTGTCTTTGTAATTTATTCGCCAATTTTATAATTAAATCTTGGAAACTCAAAAGTTGCTGATCTAAATTTTTTCTAAGTTTTGAAATTTCTTCTATATTATCCAAAGTTTCAGCTTTGGTGACTTCATCAAATTCAGTTGTAAATATTTTATAATCTTTATCGTTTATACTTAAATTTTTTTTTTGAGATATATTTTCATATTTTTGATTTTCAACTTCATCTTCTGACATTTGTTCATCTAGTCTAAATTCATTTAAATCATCAATACTATTTGCTCCTTCTCCCTCACTATCATCATCACTTGTTTGATCTAAATTATCAGAATCATTTAATTCATTATTATTCGAATTATTATTATCCTGTTCATTATCTTGTTCCGTTTCTTTTGTTTCTTCATCATTTTCAGACTCAAAGATATCCATATTTTGCAAGATTTCAGAAAATTTTACATTGTAAGCTTCTTGATTTTCTAAATTTTGATTTAAATAGCTAATATGTTTATTAAATGAATTATCAAAATCTTTTTCCCAAAATTTTAAAACTTTTTTATTCGATGGATCTAGATTCATTTTAAAAAATTTATTTAGCATATAAAGTTCAAATGCTGTTGAAATATCCACATCTTCTTTTTTTTCTATATTATGATTTTTTGCTTTATTTAATTTATTTCTATAATTTTCATAAAAATTTTGCGAAATACCTTTAAGCATTTTTGTACCGAGTAATTCATATCGAATTTTTTCAGAAAGATTATAAAGTGATCTACAAGATGATTTAGTAGGTATATTTTTTTCATAAATTTTTTTATTTGAGAATTTTCTTTTAAGAGCCTCAGAATCTGACTCTGCTCTTAATTTTAAAAATTCATTTTTATCTTTTATATTTTCTAAATTAGCAATATTTAAACTTTGTTCGTTTAATTTTTCTTTGTTATTATTGTATATTTTATAATCCTTGGAAATAACTCTAACTGTAGAAATTAAAGCTTGTTTGAATTTTTCTTTAAAATTGTCTTCTTTGTTCATTTATATCTGAATATTTATCATTGATTCTGGCAAATCTTCCCCAAAACATCTTTGATAATATTCAGCTATTATACTTTTTTCTGATTCATCACATTTATTTAAAAATGTTACTCTAAAAGCATATCCATTGTTTTTGAAAATTTCAGAATTACTACACCAATTTAATACAGTTCTTGGGCTCATTACTGTAGATATATCTCCAGCTATAAATCCATTTCTTGTTAATGAAGCAACCTTTATCATATTTGCAACCTTTTCTTTGCCTTTTGAATTATTTAATTTTTTATTTTTTGACAAAATAATTTCCATTTCTTTTTCTAAACTTAAATAATTCAATGAAGTAACTATTTCCCATCTGTCTAATTGTGCTTGATTAATTTGCTGTGTTCCCGTGTATAAACCCGTTGTATCACCCAGTCCAATAGTATTTGCTGTTGCAAATAATCTAAAATATTTATTCTGTTTTACTATTTTATTTTTATCCAAGAGGGTAAAAAAACCATCACTTTCCAAGATTCTCTGCAAGACAAACATAACATCACTTCTTCCAGCATCATATTCATCAAATACTAAAGCAACTGATGATTGGAATGCCCAAGGCAAAATACCTTCTTTAAATTCTGTTACTTGCTTTCCATCTTTTATTATAATTGCGTCTTTACCGATCAAGTCTATTCTGCTTATGTGAGAGTCAAGATTTATTCTTATACAGGGCCAATTTAATCTAGCTGCGACTTGGGTAATATGAGTAGATTTTCCTGTACCATGATAACCATGAACAATTACTTTTTTGTTATGCAAAAAACCACTTAGGATAGCTAGAGTAGTGTCGTGATCAAATTTATAATCTTTGTCTATTTCTGGAACAAATTCATTTCTTTTAGAAAAAGCTTTAACTTCCATATCGCTATCTATTCCAAAAGTTTGTTTAACTGATAAATTAATATCAGGCTCTATATTTAAATTAGGTATCAATTTTTTCTCTATATGTATTTTTTAACTGTGTATAAGCTAAAGTAATTACTTTTAATTTATCCTCAAATTTTTTATTTCCAGAATTCATATCAGGGTGAAATTTTTTGACAAGCTTTTTGAACTTTTCTTGAATTTTTTCCCATTTAAGTCCTACACAAATACCCAAAATACTAAAAGCCTTTATGTCGCTGCTATTAAATTTAAATTTATTCATATGATTAAACTCATTTTTTAATTTAAATTTATCCATTTCATCACTAAGAGCATTATTCCACAAAACTTTAAAAAAATTATCTGATGAACTAAAACTCTGAGTAGGCTTATGCCAAATTATGTCTGATTTTAAAAACTCAACTATCTGTTGATCATTCATACCAGAGAAATAATTCCAATTTTTATTAAATTCTTTAACATGATCTAAACAGAGTAACCTATAATTCTTACTATTATCCTTCTCCTTAGGGGCTTTGTACAAGCCTTCCATTTCACAATTATTCCAGTCACAAATATTTTTCATAGTATATAATATTTAATAATATGGATATTAATCAACTTTATAAAATAGTAAAAAAAAAAATATTAGAAAATAAACACATTGAAAAAGTTGAAATTTTAGATAAGTCTTTTTTGCATAAAAATCATTCTTCTAATCAGGCTGGAAAGTTTCATTTAAAACTTATTATAGATTCCAGTGAATTAAAAAAAAAAAATAAAGTTGTTTCAAATAAGCTAATCTATAAAATTCTTGAAGAAGAAATGAAGTTATATATTCATTCTATTCAAATAGTTTTTAATTAAATTCCTCATATAAAAATTTTTTAATATTGTTACAATTTGTTTGATAATTGGTTTCTATTTGGCCAAAATTTTTAATTAAGATTAAGTTGACTTTGTCTGATCTGTTTTTTTTATCTAATTTCATAAATTTTAAAATTTTATTTAAATCTTGTACATTAAATATTTGATTAAATTTATGCTTCATTTTTATTTTATACAGATGATTATTAATTAAGGTATAATTTTTTTTTGATAATAATTTTATTTGCATGCTATATCTAATGGCATTTTTAATTCCTAAAATAACTGCTTCACCATGATTTAGTTTTTTTGAATATCCTAAGGTTGCTTCATATGCATGTGCAAATGTATGCCCAAGATTTAGTACTTTTCTTAAATTTTCTTCTTTCTCATCTTTAATAATTATTTTTTTTTTTAAATTACAACTATTTATAATTGCTTTTTGAATGATTGAGCTCTTTAAATTTAAAATAGATTTTAGATTTTTATCTAAATATTCAAAACTTTTTTTGTTATAAATTAAACTACTTTTTAATATCTCTGCATAACCACATATTATTTCTCTATATGGTAAAGAGCATAAAAGGTCAGTATCAGAAATTACTAAATCTGGTTGATAAAAACTTCCAATTTGATTTTTTCCATACTCATTATTAATCCCAGTTTTTCCACCTATTGAAGAGTCAACTTGAGCAAGTAAAGTTGTGGGAATATTAATAAATTTTAATCCTCTTTTAAATGTGCTTGATGCAAATCCTGCCACATCACCAGTGATACCTCCGCCAAAAGAAATTATACAATCTTCTCTATTAAATTTATTTTTAAATAATATTTGATGAATTGTTCTAATGCTTTTGAAGTTCTTATTTTTTTCATTTGCATTAAAAATATACAAAATTTTTTTTTTTGATTTTAAGTTATTAATAAGTTTTTTTTTTAATAAATTAGGGACATTTTTATCAATGATAATTAGAGATTTTTCAAAAATTATTTTTTTTTTAGAACAAATCTTATTAAAGTTTTTTAAAATATTTGAACCTACAATTACACTATATTTCTTTGTTTTGGTGTTTATTTTAAGTTCTGTTCTTTTCATAAAATTTTAATATTTTTTTTACAATTTGAATTTTATTTAGCTTATCACAGTTAATTGTATAATTTGATTGTTTATATTTTTTTGATCTATCTTTAATAAGATTATTAATTTCGTAAGTACTTAGTTTTAAAGCCAAAGGTCTTTTTTTATTTTTTTTTATTCTATTAATAAGTATTGCATTTTTCCAATTTAACCAAAAAGTTAATGAATTTATTAAACAATTTTTTCTTATTTTTATATTCATAAATCCACCACCACCAAGAGAAATTATTTTATTTTGTAAATTTAGATACTCCATTGAAATTTGTTCTTCCAAGTTTCTAAAATAATTTTCTCCGAATTTACTAAAAATTTCTGATATTGTTTTTTTCTCTTTTTCCTCAATTTTTTCATCTATGTCTATAAAATCTAAATCCACATTTTTTGATAGTAATTTCCCTATAGAGGATTTGCCAGAACCCATCATTCCAACTAAAACTATGTTTTTTTTTGATTTCATCAGTTTCTTTTATTGAAAAACCACAAATATGTCTTATTTTGAAAATACTTAAATTATATGCAATTTACAAGAAATACAAGCAGTAGCAAATTAAGAGGTTTATTTAAACTACTGATAAAAGTTATTCTTGTAACTATCGTTCTATTTATTGGGGTAATTTTAATTGGAAAAATTGATTTTCCAGCACCAAATAAAAAAATTGAAAAGATCATGTCTAATGAAAACTTTAAGAAGATTAAATAGTTTATCTATTAATTTTATAGCAATTTTTTTTTTTATAATAAATTTATATGCTAATGAACCTGTTGACATATGGAATATTGAGAAAGTAGACAACCCCAAAGTTTCTAAAGATACATCAATTAAAAATGATACAGAGGGTAAAAACTTAATTGAAAACTCAAATACAGAGCGGCAAGAGAATTTAATAACAATTGGTCAAAAATTAGAAACCGAATCTGTCATGTTAGCTGGATTGTATGATCCGGCAGAAAATGGCCTGACAATAGACATGTGGTCTAATAGTGATGGCTATCAAATTAAACAATTATTAGACAGAATAAATAATAAAAAATTATCAAATTATTCAGAAAAAATATTAGATATTGCTTTATTAACTAATTCTTATTTACCAGAAAATAATATTTCCTCTAAAGAATTTCTAGAATTTAAATATCAATATCTTATAAAGAAAAGTGATCTTGACCTTATAAAAAAATTTTTATCAAAAAATATTTCACTAGAAAATAAAGATAAAATTATACGTTTTTATACTGATTTTTACTTGTCAACAGCTCAACTAGACAAGTCCTGTGAAATTTTTGATTTTGTTGAAGTGGCCAATGATGATTATTTAAATAATTTTAAAATTTATTGTTTAATACATCAAGAAAAGAGAGAGAAAGCTCAACTTTTGTTTGATTTAGCTTCTGAACTTGGATCAATAAGTGATTTTTTTGAAAAAAAATTTAATATACTTATGGGGTATGAACAAAACGATGAAAAAATATCGGAAAAAAATATTCTGTATTTTCACTTGTCACACAAAACTAATATTAATTTTTTCTATGAGCCAAACTTAGACACCCCAAAATTTATATGGACTTATTTATCAGCTACAAATTTACTAAAAAAAACAGATTTAGTTGATATTGAAAATATTGATCAAGTTCAGTTAATTGAAAAGGCTACCAGCGAGGAAATTTATGAAGAAAAAGATCTTCTAGATTTATATAAAAGATATAAATTTGACATTAATCAACTAATTAATGCACTAGAAACCTACAAAGATCTACCTGAATATAAAGCAAGAGCATTACTTTATCAAAGATTACTGCTAGCTGTAGATATTGAACAAAAACTAATTATTTCATCAAAATTGAATGAACTATTCAAAGAATCTAATTTAAGCAAAGCTTTTGACTCTGAGTTATCGGTTATTTTGAAAAATATAGACGTTGATGAAGTACCTTCTAATTTTACAACTTTTTATAATAAAAACAAATATATAAAAAAAGATAAAAAATCAAAAATTAAATTTAATAATAAAATTATTCACCAATCAAAATTAATTAACTATTTTTTAAATAAAATGAGTTTAAAAAAAACAGAAAAAGAAACTAATGAATTATTAAAAAAAATTAAAAAGAATAAAAAATACTTTGTTTCATCAAAAGATATAATGCTATTGGAATCTCTAAAGTCGGATGGAATTAAAATTCATAAAAAATATGATACTTTATACGAATATAAATCAAGCTTACCAGCAGATATAAATTCAATGATAGTCAATGGTGAAACCGGGTTATTATTACTTATGTTAGTTGATATTATTGGCGAAGATAAAGTTGAAGATTTAGATTTAGATTCAGTTAGTTTTATTGTTGGAATAATGAATGAGATGAAAATTATTGATTTAAGAAATGAACTTTTATTAAAAGTTCTTCCTTTAAAAGTTTAAGTAATATTGTAAAATAATTTATGGCCATTCAAAAAATTATTACAGAACCAAATAAGATACTTCGTCAAATCTCCAAAAACGTTGATAAAGTTGGTAAAGAAGAGCAACAGCTAATGGACGATATGCTAGAGACCATGTATGACGCGAAAGGAATCGGATTAGCCGCAATACAAATAGGTATACCTAAAAGAATTTTAGTTATGGATATTTCAAAAAATGAAGAAAAAAACGATCCTATGTATTTTGTAAATCCTATTATTAAAAATAAAAACTCAGAACTATCAATATACGAAGAAGGATGTTTATCTGTTCCAAACTATTTTGCAGAAATTAAAAGACCAAAAAAATGCGAAATAGAGTATTTGGATTATTATGGCCAAAAAAAAAATTTATTAGCTGAAGGTTTATTGGCAACATGTATTCAACATGAGATGGATCACTTAGAGGGAATTTTGTTTATTGATTATTTATCAAAAATTAAGAAAACAATGATTATAAAAAAATTATCAAAACAAAAAGATAGACCAGACAGAATTATTGTTTAATTTATGAGTAAGAAAATAATCTTCATGGGTACCCCCAGTATATCCGGACAGATATTGAAATCTCTTTATCAAAATGGTTGTGAAATAGAAACAGTTTATACTCAACCACCAATAGCTTCACATAGAGGACAAAAAGTTAACAAATCTCCAGTTCATATAATATCTGAAATTTTAAATTTACCGGTAAGAACTCCCAATTCACTGGATACAGAAGAAGAAAAAAAATTTTTAAAAAATAGAAATATAAGTATGGGCATTGTTGTTGCTTATGGGCAAATTTTAAAAAAAGATATTCTTGATATGTCAAAATATGGTTGGATCAATATTCATTATTCTCTTCTTCCTAAGTACCGTGGAGCAGCACCAATTCAAAGAGCAATTATGGATGGTGAAACTAAAACAGGTGTTTCAATTATGAAAATGGATGAAAAGTTAGACACGGGACCAATATGTAATCAATACTCTATAAATATTTTAGATAATGAAAATACAGAAGAACTTGCAAGCAGGTTAACAAACTTGGCCTCAGAAAAAATTATTGAAAATATAGATAATATTTTTGAAGGAAAAGCTATTTTTAAAAAACAAGATGATAGCAAATCTACTTATGCAAACAAAATTAAAAAAAATGAAGGAAAAATTAATTGGGATGAAAGTGCAGAATTAATTGTTGGAAAAATTAATGGTTTATATCCAAATCCTGGTGCGTGGTTTATGTTTAATGGAGAAAGGTATAAAATTTTAAAAGCAGAAATATCAGGCGCAGAAGGAGAGACAGGAACCGTACTTACACAAAATTTGGATATAGCTTGTGGCAAAAAATCAATAAAAATATTAGAAATTCAAAGACAAGGAAGAAAGGCTCAAAAATCAAAAGAATTTTTGCTTGGCACGCAAATCAAAAAAGGTGCCAATATTGTTTAATGTTTAGATATCAAATTTTAATTGAATATGAAGGAACTTCATATGTGGGTTGGCAAATTCAAAAAAAAGGAAAATCAATTCAAAAAACAATTCAATCAACTTTAGCAAAATTATTGAAGCAAAAAATTACATTATATGGATCTGGCAGAACAGATGCTGGAGTTCATGCATTAGAACAATCAGCTCATTTTGATGTAAAAAATAAAATTAAAAATATTGATAAATTAATTAAATCGTTAAATTTTTTTTTAAATTACAAAAGGATCTCAATAATTAACATTAAAAAGAAAAAAATTAATTTTCACGCAAGACATTCAGTTAAAGAAAGAACATACTTATATATAATTCAAAATAGACTCTCGCCTTCGATTTTAAACAAAAATAAAGAATGGCATATTAAAAAAAAACTAGATATAAACTTAATTAAAAAAGGTGCAAAAAAGTTAATTGGAACCTTTGACTACTCAACATTCAGGTCTTCAAGTTGTCAAGCCAAAAGTCCTATAAGAACGATTAAATCAATAAAAATAAGATCATCGAAAAATAAAATTGAAATAGAGTTTAAATCACGATCTTTTTTACAACAACAAGTAAGATCTATGGTTGGTTGTTTAAAATACTTAGGTGAAAAGAAATGGGACTTAAAGACTTTTGATAAAGTATTTAAATCTAAAAAAAGAATATTGTGTGCACCACCTGCACCACCTGAAGGACTTTTTTTAACGAAAGTTACTTATTAGCTTTTTCTTATTATTTATTGAAAATTTTTTATTTATTCGCCATCTGGATTCTGCTCTAACAATATAACCACAGCAGTTTTTAGATTTACATTTACAAGGGAATTGTTTGTAACTGTCATACTCAAATCCAAATCCATAGTCACAGGTAAATTCTTCACCTTTTTTAATATCTCTAATAGCTTTAACCCATATCTTAAGTCCTTTGCCTTCATAGTCACAATTATTATTACATGAGTGATTAATAAGACCTGCCGTGTTCCAAGAGAAAGCTCCATCTAAATCAAATCTTTTATTTATAGTGAACAAATAAATTGGCTTACTGTTATCGTATTTATTAGATTCTTCAGTTTGTTTTTTTGTTATCAGTTTTCCAACATAATCAATTATTTTTGTTCCTTCTTTTATATCTTTTGTAGCGTAAAGCCCTCGGCCTTTGTTATCTATATTTGATTTTTTAATTCTATATAATTTCATAGTTGCTATTTATTATTAAATATAAAATTATCAATCGAATTCTATCAATGCATCAACATGTCTTTTAGAGCTATCTTGAAGAGCCTTAAGATCATAACCACCTTCTAGAATTGAAACTACTTTTCCATTGCAATATTTTTTGGAAGTTTCTAATATTCTTTTGGTAATATAATAATAATCCTCTGTTTTAAGGTTAAATTGAGCTAACGGATCATCTTCATGAGCATCAAATCCAGCACTTATTAATACAAACTCAGGATTAAACTTCTCTAATTTTTTTAAAGCAAATTCAAAAGCAATTAAATATTCCTCTGAACTTGTGCCAGCTGGCAAAGGTATATTGCAAATATTATTAAATTTACCTTTTTCTTGTTCAGAACCTGTTCCAGGATAATAGGGATATTGATGTGTTGATATTAGAAGAACTTTTTCATTTTCATAAAATATATCTTGGCTGCCATTGGGATGGTGCACATCAAAATCGACAATAGCTATTCTTTTATAATTATATTTTTTAATAAGGTAATTTGCTCCAATGGCAATATTATTAAAAATACAAAACCCCATCGCTTTATTTTTTTCTGCGTGGTGACCCGGTGGTCTTACTGAACAAAATGCATTTTTAAATTCTTTATTTTCAACTCCATCAATTGCAGTGATTATTGAGCCTACTGCATCAAAGGTAGCATACTTGCTCCCTGGTGAAATAATTGTGTCACCATCAAGGGATGAATAACCTTTTTTAGGAAACGAATTTTTTACAAGATTTATATAATCAGAGCTATGTGTAGTTAATATTATTTCATCAGAAAATTTTGTTGGTTTTTTCCACAAAAGATTTTTGTTATTAAGTTTTTTAAAATTATCTATAATAACAGAAACTCTAGCTATCTGTTCTGGATGTCCAGTTCCAGTGTTGTGATTTTGATATGTATCAGAAGTTATTAAGCCAGTTTTCACTTAAAATAATTTTGTAAAATACTATAATATATTTTAGTTAATTTTTTTAAATCAGAAATAGAGGTTCTTTCATCAATCATGTGAATAGTGTTATTTCTTAATCCCAGTTCTAGTCTTGGGATTGATCCTAAAAAGCGGCTGTCACTCGTTCCACCTCTGCAATTTAATTTTGCTGAGTTTCCTGTAAATTTTTTAACAATTTTTTTAATCATGTGTATTTCTTTATTTGGTTGAGTATAAAAAGCCTCACCACTAACTCTATATTCTGTTTTAGTTTTACATTTTTCTTTTTTTGCAACCGAATTTATAATTTTATTTAATTTTTTCTTTAAAAAAGAAGATTTGTGTTTTGAATTAAATCTAACATTAAATAGTGCATTTGCGGACTGTGGCACAACATTTTCAGACAAATTGTCTACATTCATTTTTGTAAACTCTAAATTAGATGGAGGCATAAATTTTGTCCCATTGTCTAAAGATGTATTTTTTAATTTTGAAATTATTTTTGCTAGAGTTGTACATGGATTAATATAAGTTCCATAAAATGCTGAATGACCTGATTTTCCATATACAGTTATTGTCCCATTCATAGAACCACGTCTTCCTACTCTTATCTCATCTCCAAGAGATTTATTTGAAGATGGTTCTCCCACAATTGAAAAATCAATTTTTTCACCTTTTTTTCTTAAGTATTTCATAACCGTTGGACATCCATAGCCTGTAGTTTCTTCGTCTGCAGAAATAATAATCGAAATAGATCCTTTAAATTTATTATTTTTTATAAAATTACTCACTGCACTTATCCAGCAAGCTATACCACCTTTCATATCTTGAGCGCCTCTGCCATTTAAATATCCTTTACTTACAACAGCTTTAAATGGTGGAAATTTCCAATTATCTAAGTTGGCTACAATATCTGTATGGCCTAAATACATTATGTTTGGCTTTGATTTCCCATACCTTGCATATAAATTGAGCGCTGGTTTAGGTCCAGTTCCTTTTGATTTTATTATTGTACATTTAAACCCAATTGCAGTTAATTTTTTAGATAAGAATTTCATTATACCTTTGTCTTCAGTTTTAACTGTTGGAAATCTTATTAGCTCTTGAGCTAATTTTAATTCATTATAATTTTTCATTAATCTATTCTCTTAAAAGATCGTTTATAGAAGTTTTTGATCTAGTTTTTTCATCAACTTGTTTGATAATAACTGCACAATATAAGGATGGTGCAGAAGAATTATTCTTATCCGGCAAAGAACCAGGTACGACTACCGAGTAAGGTGGTATCTTTCCGTAAGTTATTTCACCAGTTTTTCTATTTACAATTTTAGTTGATTGTCCAATATACATTCCCATACTTAATACTGATCCTTCACCTACAATGACTCCTTCTACAACTTCAGACATAGCTCCAACGAAGACATTATCTTCAATAATTGTTGGCAATGCTTGAGCCGGTTCAAGAACTCCACCAATTCCACTTCCTGCAGAAATATGGCAATGCTTACCAATTTGTGAACAACTGCCAGCACGACTAAAACAATCCATCATAGTTCCTTGATCAATGTAAGCTCCAATATTAACAAAGCATGGCATTAAAACTACATTCTTTCCTATGAACGATCCTTTTCTTACAGGAGAATTTGGAACCATCCTAAACCCAGCTTGTTCAAATTCTTTATCTCCCCAGCCAGCTGTTTTCCCTTTTAAAATATTACTCTTATCTCTCCAGCTCGAATAAGGTCCCGCAAGAGTCTCCATTCCATGAATTCTAAAGCTAAGCATAATTGCTTTTTTTAAGTGTTGATGAGTTACCCATTCACCA
This sequence comes from uncultured Pelagibacteraceae bacterium, assembly GCA_902568235.1. GTDB lineage: Bacteria > Pseudomonadota > Alphaproteobacteria > Pelagibacterales > Pelagibacteraceae > Pelagibacter. Next base: position 145,271 of record CACFPS010000001.1, read on the forward strand.
TTAATTTTTTCAGCAACTCGGGATTTACCACTATCTAAATCACTAATAACTTCATTAATTGCATCTTTTAATGATTGATCTGAATTTTGGTTTACTTGATCTTTATTTTCCCAAGCCTCATTTATAATTTTTTCTATATCACTCATAATATTATTACTCTTTTAATAACCTTATTTTTTTTAAAAATAAAGCAAGATTATCAATTTTATAGTCAATCACATCTTTATATTTTTCTATGTCATTAATTGGTTGATCATTAATAAACCAAACTTTTGTCATATCTTTTGCTGTATCAGATGAGAGGTTTTTAGCAATATCTTCTATATAAACAGTTTCTTCACTAGTAGGAATTTGAAACTTGTCACACATTAATTTAAGTGATTCAGGGTTAGGTTTTGGCTTAAAATGAAAATCAACAATATCCATGATTTTTCCTTCAAATAAATCATCAATACCTATTTTTTCCATACAATTAATTGCATGTTTCTTACTGCCATTAGTTGCACAATATGCCTTTACGCCTAACTTTAATAGTTCTTCTCTAAGTTCAGTATCTTTTTTAAGACAGTCATAATTGATATTGTGTACATACTTAAGAAACTCTTTAGGATCTATCAAATCTGGATAATTTTTCATTAATCCATTAAGAGAAGTATCGTACTTATAAAAATAGTCTGCTTGAATTTTCTTAGCTTTAATTTTATCAATATTAAGTTTAAGCGAGATAAAATCTGTCATTCTGTTAGATACTTGAGAAAATAAGGTTTTTAAATATTTTGGATGGTATACACATCCATCCATATCCAAAATTAAATATTTTGTTTTTTTTAAATTTTTCATTTTCTGATTAAAGTTCCAGCACCTTTATCAGAAAATAGCTCAAATAAAATTGAATGAGGTTTTCTTCCATCAACAATAACTACACCTGTAACACCATTATTTATAGAATCTAAACATGTTTTTATTTTAGGAATCATTCCACCTGAAATAGTCCCATCATTAAGCATATTTTTTGCAACTTTAGAATTTAATTCGGTAATTAGATTATTGTTTTGATCAAGAACTCCTTCAACATCTGTCATTAGCAATAGTCTTCTAGAATTTAGCTCTTGCGCAACTGAACCAGCGGCAGTATCAGCATTTATGTTGTAAATCTTTCCATCATCGCCAGTGCCCATTGGTAATATAACTGGAACTTTTTTATCTTTTATAATTTCTAGAATTTGTTTTTTATTTATTTCACTAGGATAACCAACAAGACCAAGCTCTTTTTTTTCAGGAATTACTTTAATTATATTACCATTTTTGGGTGTAACTGACATAGCTTCTGCTTGGCAATTCTTTATTTGATCTATAATTTCAAAATTCAGTTCTAATAAAGCTTCCTCGACTATATTAATAGTATTTTCATCAGTGACTCTTAAGCCATTGATAAATTTTGACTCAATATTTTTTTCATTAAGTTTTCTTTTAATATTTTTTCCACCTCCATGGACAACTATTGCTGATAATCCTAATTTATTTACAATAGAAATATCTTCGACGAATTGGTCAAATAATTTTTTTTCAAGTAAAACACTTCCTCCACATTTAACTACTATTGTTTCATTAGAATACTTCTCAATATATTTTTTTACTTCTTGAATGGATGGACCATCATTAGGTAAAATTTTTTCAATATTCATTAATTATACGGTTTTTACTGTTGTTCTTTTCATTATCACGTACTGTTGAGCCATAGTAAGTACGTTGTTAATAGTCCAGTAAATAACTAAACCTGATGGGAATGGAGCCAGTATTACAGTCAAGAACAAAGGAAAGAACATGAATATTTTTGCTTGAATTGGATCGGGCGGTGTAGGATTTAGTTTTTGTTGCAGATACATTGTTACACCCATAAAAACTGGCCAAGCACCAATAATTAAAAACGATGGAGGGTCCCAAGGAATTAAACCAAATAAATTAAAAATTGATGTTGGGTCTCTTTCACTTAAATCCTTAATCCAACCAAAGAAAGGTTGATGTCTCATTTCTATAGTAACAAATAACATTTTATAAATAGCAAAGAAGAACGGAATTTGAATGAAGATTGGCAAGCAACCGCTGACTGGATTAACTTTTTCTTTTTTATAAAGAGCCATCATTTCTTGCTGAAGTTTCATTTTATCTTCTTTGTGAAGTTCTTTTAATCTTGTCATTTCAGGTTGGAGAACTTTCATTTTTGCCATAGATCTAAATGAGTAATTTGCTAGAGGGAAAAAAGCTATTCTTATACAAGCTGTAATTAAAATTATTGCTATTCCAAAATTTCCGGTAATTTTAAAAAAATAATCAATCGCAAAAAAAAGTGGTTTTACGATGAAATAAAACCATCCCCAGTCTATTGCCAAGTCATATTTGCTTATATTTAGTCTTTCAGCATATCCATCAATTACATCAACTTCTTTCGCAGCTATAATGATTTTTATCTCATTTGATTTTGTTTCATTTGCACCTACCTCGGTTGCACTTGTTTCAATGAAATTTGCTCTAAACTTATTTTTATAATCAAAATCAGTTCTAAAATCTTTGTTATTTTCTGGTATTAAGCTAGTTATCCAATATTTATCGGTAATACCTAGCCATCCCGTTTTGGCATTGACTGAATATTTTTTTTCTTGAATATCATCATAATCTTGCTCAACAAGTTGATCGTCAAATACACCCAACAAGCCCTCATGAAGAATGTAGAAATTAGTAACCTCAGGTGCTTGGTTTCTTATAATTTGACCATATGGATAAAAATTATAAGTTTTTTCAGATTTATTTGTTATACTTTGATTAACTGTAAATAAAAATTGATTATCAAGACTTATTTCTTTTTCGAATTTAATATTATTATCGTTTGTCCAGGTTAATCTTACTGGAGAGCTTGGTGTAAGCTTATTATTTCCTTCAATTTTCCAAATTGTATTAGAATTTGGAATGTTTATATTTTTATTGGCTGTTACCCAGCCAGTCTCAATATAATATCCATTTTGAACTTTCTTTGGATTTAATAAAACAACATTATCATTTCCATTTAAAGTTTCTGTATATTTTTTAAATGTTAAATCGTCGATTGATCCTCCCGACAAAGAGATTGATCCTTTAATATTATCATTTTCAAATAATACTCTGTCATCTACAGCCATTGCATCGTTTCTTGAAACTTTCGAAACCTCCTGATTTTGATCAATAGAAGGCATGTCTTCTGTAGTTGTCTCAACAGTAGTATTTTTTTCTGCTTGTAATTGTTTTGGGTCTGGTGCTGGAGGAGCAAAAAACAAACCATATAAAATTATTACTGCGGCACTTAAAGAAATAGCTGCAATGACATTTTTAGAATCCATAATTATTTTATTTTTTTCCTTACCGGATCATAACCTTCATTGCCCCCCCAAAAATTTTATTGGATGACAAGACAAAATTCTTTTTATACCTTTAATTGATCCTTTGATGAGACCATATTCATTTAAACTATCTATAAAATATTCAGAACAAGTAGGAAGATATCTACAGTTATTTCCTAAATATGGAGAAATTAAAAATTGATATAATTTAATAGTTTTAATAATTATTAGTTTTAAAAACGGCATTATTTCAATTTCCTAAAATCGGAGAACAGGGTCTCTTTAATATTTTCATATTTTTCATTCAAAATAAGTCTTCTAGCTATAATTAAATAACAATAATCAAGTTTTAGATTTATTTTTTTTGATGCTTCATTCATTATATTTCTAAGCCTTCTTTTAATTTTGTTTCTAATAATAGCATTTCCAATTTTTTTTTTAGTTATAAAACTTATATTTAATTTTTTAGTATTTTTTTTAGAAAGCTTTTTAAAAAAAATAGTAGAATATTTATTTGAGATTTTCTCACCGTTAAGTATTGATTTAAAGTCTTCATTTTTTGAAAGGCTAACTATCTTACTTCTCATGAAACAGTAAGTTTTTTTCTTCCTTTTGCTCTTCTTCGTTTTAATAACTTTTTTCCACCTTTAGTTTTCATTTTAGATCTAAATCCGTGTCTTCTTTTTCTTACTTTTCTACTTGGCTGATATGTACGTTTCATTGTTAGTTAAATTATTGTTAAATTTCGGTAGTTATACAAATATATCTATATAAGTACAGCGATTTTTAATAAGTTAAAAATATATGGAAAAAGAAAAAAAAATTAAAATATTTTTAGGATCCAGCTACCTTTTGATTGTTTTAGTTTTTTTATGGTTTTTTTTCAGCTATTTTTCAATTGATGAAATTACAAGCTATGAGCTTATAAAATCAAACAGAGATAATTTAAATGAATTAAAGGAAAATAATATTATTCTTATAAGCATTTTGTTTTTTGTAGGAACTATCATTTGGGTTTTATTACTTGGATTTGCATCCCCTATTTTTCTTATTGGAGGTTTTGTTTTTGGAAAATGGCTAGGAACATTTTTAGTAGTTTTTGGTCTAACTGTTGGTGCTACTTTACTTTATATTTTTTCAAATTTTTTTTTAAAAGAATTGATCAAACAGAAATTTTCATTAAGATATCAGAATTTAAATAACAAATTTAAACAACATGAGTTTTTATTTTTTCTACTTTATAGATTTGTAGGAGGAATACCTTTTTTTATTTCTAATATTTTGCCTACTTTGTTTAACATTAGGGTAAAATTTTTTTTTGTTGGCTCTTTGCTGGGTATGGCGCCTCAACTTTTTATTGGCGCATCATTGGGTAGTGGATTAAACAAATTTTTAGAGAACAATAATGAGCCTCCAAATTTTCTGGACTTACTTTATACTGCTGATATCTATTTACCTATAATAGGGCTTATAATTTTAGTATTATGTGGAATAATTTTAAGAAAATATTTTTTTAAATGAACTATCCTGGTGCCCCCATCCAGAATTGAACTGGAAACTCGTCCTTACCATGGACGTGTTATGCCATTTAACTATAGAGGCATTAATTATTTTAAATTAGTGTATAAAATAAAGTTTTTCAAATTATTGCCTTAATTTTTTTGAAAAATGAGTTATATCTAATTATAAGGAAATGTTATGGGCATACATTACACATTTGGTGCAAATAAAGGATCAAGGCTTATGGAAAAAAAAGCCAAGAGAGAGAAAAGGTTAGCTGAAAAAAGAGCCAAGAAACAAGCTAAACAAGGAAGCCCAAAGCAAAAAGAAGATAAAACTATACCAATAGACCAAGTAATTACCTTAGATCATCTTACAAATCCTGATAAAAAATAAATTTGTATGAATAGCAAGAAGGATAAAAAAAATAAACTTGCACTTGCTTTAAAAAAAAATTTAAAAAAAAGAAAAGTATTTCAAAACAAACTTAAGAAAAATAAAAAATAATGTCAATCCAATCGGATAAATGGATAAAAAAAATGGCTATAGACGAAGCTATGATTTCACCATTTGAAGATAAACAAATAAGGGGTGATAAAATTTCGTACGGGGTATCATCCTATGGATATGACGCAAGAGTATCTAGTGAATTTAAAATTTTTACAAATGTTAATTCTGAGATAGTTGATCCAAAAAATTTTAAACCTACTAATTTTATAACTAAAAATGGATCAGAATGCATTATACCTCCAAATTCGTTTGTATTAGCAAGGACTGTTGAGTACTTTAAAATTCCTAAAGATGTACTTGTTATTTGTTTAGGCAAATCAACATATGCAAGATGTGGAATAATTGTTAACGTAACTCCTCTCGAACCAGGTTGGGAAGGTCATGTAACTTTGGAGTTTTCAAATACAACTCCTTTACCGGCAAAAATTTATGCTAATGAAGGTGTGGCTCAATTTATCTTCTTAAAAGGCAATGAAGTTCCCGAAGTTACTTATGCTGATAGAAATGGCAAATATATGGGCCAAAAAGGTGTAACGCTTCCAAAAGTATAATAATGGACAAGTTTTTGATTAAAGGTCCCTGTAAAATTAAGGGAGAAGTTTTAATTTCGGGAAGTAAAAATGCAGCTTTACCAATTTTGGCCTCTACATTGCTCTTTGATAAACCGGTGAATATAAAAAATTTGCCTAGAGTTAAAGATGTAGATACCATGTTAAATTTACTAAAATCACTTGGTTCAGTGATTAAGTATAGTAAAAATAAAAAAACAGTCACAATTTCAAAATCAAAAAAACATAACGTTTTTGTTCCTTATTCTTTAGTAAAGACTATGAGGGCAGGAATTTTAGTTTTAGGTCCACTAATTGCAAAATATCAAAAATCTATTACGTCATTACCCGGTGGTTGTTTGATTGGAGCCAGGCCAGTTAATTATCATTTAAATGCACTTAAAAAACTTGGAATGAAATATAAAATAAAAAAAGGTTATATTCACGCAAGGTCAAACGGAAAACTAAAAGGAAATAATATAAAATTTCCAAAGATAAGTGTTGGCGCAACCGAGCAACTTATTATGTCAGCAGTTTTGGCTAATGGTCTGACACTGTTACAGAACTGTGCATGCGAACCAGAGATAAAAGATCTAACAAATTTTCTTAAATTGGCTGGCGCAAACATAAAATGGATTGGCAAAAGGACTTTACAAATTTATGGGGTTAAAAGTCTTAAAAGTATAAAATACACAGTGATGGGTGACAGAATAGAAGCAGGAACTTTTTGTATAGCAGCATGCATTGCAGAAGGAGATTTAAAAATAAAGAAAATTGACTCTAATATCATTAATACAGAATTAAATTTATTAAGAAAAACAGGAGCAAAAATAAAAACAATTAAAAATGAAATACATGTAAAAGGTTTAAAAAATATTAAAAGTGTTTCAAATATTAAAACAAAAGAATATCCAAATTTTCCAACAGATCTTCAGGCGCAATTTATGGTGCTACTTTGCAAAGCTAATGGAAGGAGCATTATAACAGAAAGTATTTTTGAAAATAGATTTATGCATGTTGCAGAATTAAGAAGGCTAGGAGCTAAAATTATAATAAAAAAAAATAAAGCAATTATTCATGGTGGATCAAAATTTCAGGGAGCCGAGTTAATGTCTAGTGATCTTAGAGCCTCAGTTGCTTTGGTTTTGGCAGCTATAATAGCAAAAGGAAAATCTGTTATAAATAGAATTTATCACCTAGACAGAGGATACGAAAAAATTGAACGAAAATTAAAAAAAATTGGCGTAAATATTAAAAGAATTTCTTAATGGAAAAAAAATTTTTAAAAAAGATAATTGCACAAACTCCAGAAGATTTACAAATTATATCCGCATGTTGCGCTGATTCAAAAGTTAAAACTTCAGAAATAAAATTTTTAGAATCGAATAAAATATTTTTAATGTCATTATTGAGATTAGATAAGGAAAATAATGATAATAACAAAAGCATCAATAGTGTAGTAAAATTTGAATTTGTTGAATCATCCAAAGCAAAAAATATTGATCAGAGTGATAAAGAATTAATACTTAAATTATTAGCGATAAATATTTTTAAAAAAGAATATAATTTTGAAATAACTCTATTATTCTCAAAAAATAGATTTATAACGTTAAGTACAGAAGTAATTGAAGCAACATTAGAGGATCAAAAATCAGTAAATGATAAAAGTTTTTGATTATAAAAATAATTATATACAAAAGCTTATTAAATTTTTGGACAATAGAAGATTTGGAAAAAATGTAAATACATCTATTGTTACAAAAATTTTAAAAGATATTAAAAAAAATAAATTAAAAGCACTGATAAAATATGAAAAAAGTTTCAGTAAAAATTCAGAAATTGTACCAACTATTAATAAGATAAATCAATCTGTGAAATCTCTAGATCCAAAAATTAAAAGATCAATAGATTTTGCATATAACAGAATATACAAGTTCCACTCTAAGCAGAAAATTAAAAATATCTTATACAAAGATAAATTTAGAAATAAGTTAGAATACAAATATATACCCATGCAGTCAGTAGGAATATATGTACCAGCAAACTTACCTTCCACACTCTTAATGAATGCTATTCCTGCAAAAATTGCTGGTGTTAAAAGAATAGTATTAGCAAACCCAAAATTAAATGGAAATTTAAATCCTGCTGTACTTTATGCTGCAAAAAAAATTGGGATTAAAGAAATTTATTCAATGGGTGGAGCGCAAGCTATTGGCAGCTTAGCCTATATCCAAAAAGTGAATAAGATAGTTGGTCCTGGAAATATTTATGTAGCAAGAGCAAAAAAAGAAGTATTCGGAGATGTTGGCATAGAGGGAATGATAGCTGGACCGTCTGAAATTACAATTGTGGCTGATAAAGGAACTAATCTAGATGAAGTATTAACTTCAATGATTGGACAAGCAGAACATGATATTAATTCTCAATGTATATTAATTACAAAAGATAAAAAATTAATTAAGAATGTCCAAAAAAATATTAAGGTTAAATTAAAAAGCTTACCTAGAAAAAAAATAGCAAGTAAAAGTTTAAGAAATAATGGTTTGATTATCAAGGCTAGTAATGACAAGCAAATATTAGATATAATTAATGAGATTGCTCCAGAACATTTAGAATTAAATATTCACAATTATAAAAAATATTTAAATAAAATTCATAACGTCGGAAGTATATGTATTGGAAAATATTCTCCAATGGCTGTAACTGATTATAATGCGGGTACTAATCATGTTTTGCCTACTCTTGGCTCTGCAAAATTTTCATCAGGTTTAAACTTAAATGAATTTTACAAAAAAATAAGCTACATTACGCTATCAAAAAAAGGTGTTGAGAAAATAGGAGAATACGCTACATATCTCGCTGAGTATGAAGAATTATATGGTCATGCTCAATCTATAAGATCAAGAATGAGGAGAAAATAATTTGGCGAAAGAAGAAATTCTTACTTTTGATGGTACTGTGCAGGAGTTACTGCCAAATGCGTCGAGTCGTGTATTATTGGATAATGGTCATACCGTTATTTGTACTGTAAGTGGAAAAATGAGAAAAATGAGAATTAGAGTCCTTTCGCAAGATAGAGTTAAGGTGGAGGTATCACCATACGACTTGAAACGCGGACGAATATCTTTTAGATATTAATTATTGGAACCCTGGTGTAGCTGGTGCGCACAAATGCCTGAAAAGCATTGGGACCTGATTCGATTTCAGGGGGTTCCACCACCTAAATAAGGTCATCATTAAGCTTGCATTCAATTTTAAAATCTAATAATTATCGCGCTAGCTAAATTTTAGCTAAGTTTAATACAATAAAGAAAGAGTAAAAATAAGTATGAGTACATTAAAAGGAAAAGTAAAGTGGTTCAACGGTAAGAAGGGCTACGGTTTTATAGAGAGAGAAGACGGAGAAAAGGATTGTTTCGTTCATGCGAGCGCAGTTCGTGAAGCAGGACTTCGTTTTTTGAATGAAAATGATGCTATAGAATTTGAAATTCAGGACGGAGACAAAGGTCCTAGCGCTGTTAATTTGAAGAAAATTTCTTAAATTTATTTCATTTAAAATATTTGTATAGGGATAAGATAGTTTAGAAGCTATATTTATTCCTATACAATTCATTCTTGCATTTTAATTTTAAGGTGCTATTTAACCTCCAATGATTAATAAAAATAGAATATTCAGAACTTTACACAGACACCATTTTCATGCTGGCTGCATGCTAGCTATTTAATCATTTTATAAATTTAATTTTATCCACATTTAGTATAAAACAATAAGAGGAGCACGAGTAGCTCAGTTGGTTAGAGCAGCGGTTTGTGGAACCGAAGGTCGGCAGTTCGAATCTGCCCTCGTGTACCAAAAAATGGAAAAACAAAATAAATTAATTCCTAGCCTTGCAAAAGGATTTAAAGACAGGTGGGGGAAAGAGTTAGTTCTTAAGAAAAAATTAATAAATGCTATAGAACAAGTTTTTATTAGTTATGGTTTTGAGCCATTAGAAACACCACCTTTTGAAAAAAGTGAAAACATAGGTTCTTTTCTTGCTAACGATGAATCTAATCCTATGAGTGATGTATTTTTATTTGAAGATGAAAAAGAATCTTTAACATTAAGATATGATTTAAGTGCTCCACTAAGCAGATTTGTAGCTCAAAATTTTAGGGATCTTATATTTCCCTATAAAAGATATGCATATGGAGATGTTTTCAGACAGGAAAAAGCTGATAGTGCTCGTTTCAGATCGTTTACGCAATTTGATGCAGATATAATTGGTGATGCTAATGAAGCCCAAGTAGATGCTGAGATCTGTAATATTATTGCTGACTCATTTTTGAATTGTGGTCTAAATAAAAACCAATTTATCATAAACATATCTAACAAAAAAATTCTTCAGGGTTTATTATCCGAACTTAAAGTTGAAGAACAAAAACAATATAGAGTTTTAAAATCTATAGATAAATTAGATAGAATAGGCCCAGATGGAGTTAATGAGCTATTAAAAGAAGGAAGAAAAGATAAATCTGGAGCATTTACCAAAGGTTGTGAATTATCTAATGAACAAACTTCGGCAATTTTGAGTTTCTTAAATTTAAAAAGTATTAAAGAATTGAAAACCAATTTAAAAAATCCTCTTTCAGAAGAAGGTGTTAAAGAATTAGAAGAATTACTCGAGGTAACTTCATATGGTAAAAATATAGACTTAGTTAAAGTTGATGTTACTAAAATTAGAGGTCTAAGCTATTACAGTGGCTTTATAGTAGAAACTAATCTTAATTTTAAAGCTAAAAATGCAAAAGGAAAAGAAATTGAAATAGGAAGTTGCGCATCTGGGGGTCGTTATAATAATTTAATAGCAAGATTTAAAGGTGCAGACTACAAAGGAAGCGGAATGTCAATTGGAATTGATCGCTTACTTTATGCTTTAAATCAATTAGAAAATATTAAAGTTAATACAAAACAGTCACTGTTAATTTGTGTATTAGACCAAAAGTATATTCAACAATATTATAATATTTTAAATGAGCTAAGAACAAAGGGAATTCAGTCTGAAATATATTTGGATAAAAATAAAAATCTAAAAAAACAACTTCAATATGCTGATCGAAAAAACATAGAATTTGCTATAATTGGTGGTGAAAATGAATTCAATAAGAATAAAATAATTATAAAAAAATTAGCCTCTTCAAAAGAAAACGATCAAATCACTATAAATAGAAACGATCTAATAAATGAAATCAAAAAACTTATCTGAAAATATCCTTAGATCTGTAAAGGGTAAAGGGTTTAAATTAATAGAATTGGACTCTGTAATCGAAACAAATCATATTGTTGAAAGATCGGGTGAATCCTTTAGAAGATTTATTTTTTCATTTAATGATCAAAATGGTAATGAACTTTGTTTAAGACCCGATCTAACAATTGCCTCATGTCTTAGATATTTAAATGAAAAAACTAAAGGTACAGCAAAAGTATATTATTATGGTCAGGCATTTAGGAAGAATTTAAACAAAACTGATCCAATAATAAGAAATCAAATAGGTTTTGAAATTATAGGATCTAAAAATGAAAAAAAAGATGACAAACAAATTATTGAGACAGCTCTTAAATCTTTAACTAAATTTAATTATTCATCAGGAAATTTAGTTATAGGAAATGTTGAAATATTTAAATTATTATTAAACAAACTTGATATTCCAAAAAGATGGAGACTAAGGTTGCAAAGACATTTTTGGAGAGAAAGTTATTTCAATGATTTACTAAAAAGATTAGAGACTAATTCAGATGTAGATCCGACAATTGTTGAAATTGATAAGAAAAAATTTCAAAAAATGTTAATAGGTGATCAATCAAGACAAATCGCAGGAAGATCAGTTAATGAAATTTTAACAAGATTTAATAATAAAATAAAAGATCCGAGAAGAGCAAAAAAAGGTAGAAATGTTTCTAAAATAATAAAAGAATTTCTAAAAATAAATTGTCCAATAGATCAAGCAGCAAAAAAATTAAACTCATTTTTTATTAAAAATAAAGTTAATTTAAGGATTGAAAATGAATATTTTCCGATAACAAAAAGAAAAATTTCTAAACTTGATATTAAATACTCGGCTTCTTTCGGTAGAGAATTAGAATATTACACGGGTATGGTTTTTAAAATTATTGTTAAGTTTAAGTCAAAAAAAATTAATTTAATTAATGGCGGAAGATTTGACAATTTGATTTCTGATTTAGGATCTTCAAAGAAAATTCCTGCTGTAGGAGCAGCAATAAACTTAAATAATTAATGATAATTTGGCTAGCATCATATCCTAAGAGTGGAAACACATGGCTTAGAGCACTCTTGTCATGCTATTTGTATTCAAAAGATGGAAAGTTTGACTTTGATCTATTAAGTAAAATAGACTCTTTTCCTAGCGATAGGTTTTTTAAAAATTATTCTGATAAATTTGAAAAACCAGAAGATACAACAAAATACTGGTTAAAAGAGCAGGAAAAAATTAATAAGTCTAAAAATATTACTTTTTTTAAAACTCATAATGCTTTGTGTAAAATCAATGGAAATAGATTTACAAATAGTGAAAATACTCTTGGCGCAATATATATTGTAAGAGACCCAAGAAATGTTATCACTTCTCTGGCTCATCACTATCAAATTTCAAAAGAAGATGCTTTAGATTTTATGTTGGATGAAAAAAGAGGAATAGTTTCCAAAGTTGATAATAGATATGTTGGCTTTCAACCCTTATTTTCATGGATTTTAAATCAAAAGTCATGGGTAGAAAATAGAAATTTTCCGGTTTTAACAATACGATATGAAGACTTACAAGATGAAACCTTCAATACATTTAAAAAAGTTTTTGATTTTATAAATAAATTAACAAAGTCAAATAAATCAATTGATAAAGAAAAAGCTAAAGAATCTATTAAAAATTGTACTTTTGAAAGTTTAAAAAAAATGGAACAAAATAAAGGATTTAATGAGGCAATTACCAAAAAAGGAAGTAATGAAAAATTAATATTTTTTAATCTTGGTAAAGAAAATAACTATAAAAAATTACTGAATACTAGCCTGATAAATAAAATGAATGATTTATTTCAAAACGAATTAGTAAAATTTAATTATGAATAACAAAATTTTTAAAATTGGCATACCTAGCAAAGGCAGACTTAGAAAAAATACTTTGCAAGTTTTTAGCAAAAAAAAGTTAAAAATTTTATCTGAAAGAGGTGAAAGAGACTTATTTGGATTTATTAAAAAATATAAAAATATTGAAATAATATATCTTCATTCAAGAGAAATCATTGAAAGACTTGGTGACGGCTCATTAGATATTGGATTTTCTGGATACGATTTGCTTAAAGAAAGTGAAATTAATATTCAAAAGAAAATATTAGTCAAAAAAAGATTTAATTTTGGTAATGCAACATTAGTAATTGCAATTCCTAATGATTGGATTGATGTTCAAACAATAGCCGATCTTGAAGAAATAGCTTTTGAATTTAAAGATAGAAAGAGAAGTAGATTAAGAGTTGCAACTAAATATCCTAATTTAACCAGAGATTTCTTATTTTCGAAAGGAGTTACTCAATTTAAATTAGTCAAAAGTCTCGGGGCAACAGAAATCTATCCATTTACAGGTTCTTCTGAAATTATTACCGATATCACTTCTACAGGAGAAACATTAAAAGCAAATAACTTAAGAATTTTAAAAGATGGTGAAATTCTTAATTCACAAGCATGTTTAATGATTTCTAGAAAAAGTCAAAAAATAAAAGGTTTAAAAAGGATTTTAAGTATACTTTCTTAGCAAATTACTGGAAGTTGATTTCTTATTAATCACGTATATCCTACGAATCATGGACAGTTTATTAATAATATTAGTTGGTGTTTTAATAGGAATTAGCCTAGTTATTTTGTACTTCCAGCTTAAGGCTAAACCTAAGAAGGAAGAAAACCCAACTGAAAAAATTCAAGAAGAGATAAATTCTTTGAGAAACTCTTTGAATGAATCCTTTGGCTCCATGTCTAAGGATATGGCAAAAGATTTTACTTCTTCTTTTGGATCAATGACAAAAGAAATTGCCAAAGATATGACGGGAGCATTAACTAAAGTGGATGAAAAAGTTGCCGCTTTTAATACTCAAGTAGAAAATTTAAATAAGAGCCAAGAAGGTATAACTAAAGTTTTAGTAGGAGTTAAAAAATATGGAACTCTTGCTGAGTTTTCATTAGATGCGTTAATAAAAGATTTATTACCTGCCTCTCAATATGTGACTAATGTTAAGATGAAAGAGGACACAGGTGAAAACGTAGAATTTGCAATTAAACTTCAAGATGGAGTTTTAGTCCCTGTGGACAGCCATTTTCCAGTAGAAAAATTCAAAGCTATTGATGACGCTTATCAAGCAGATGATAAAAAAACAGCAGCAGATGCTAGAACAAAACTAGCTAGAGCCTTTAAAGATAAAGCTAAGAGCGTGAATGAGAAATATATCGTTCCACCAAAAAGCACAGATTTTGCAATTGTATATGCTCCAACAGAAAGTTTATTCTCAGAATTAACTTCATACCAAGATCCAACAACAAAAGAATTATTAACTCAAGAGTTAATGAAAAAATATAAAGTTGTAATTTTAGGACCCAACACCTTGTCAGCTTACCTGCAGTCTTTGCACATGGGTTTTCAAACATTAAAAGTTCAAAAACATGCAACCGAAATATATGATCATTTAAAAACAATTAGTACTAGATTTTCAAAACATTTTGATGGAATTATTAATCTTAGAAAAAAATTAGAAGAAGCAATGAGTGCTGTTGATAAGTTTGGAACAGATGCAAGATCAATTACAAGAACCCTAGAAAATATAAAGGATCCAGGTCAAATTGAAATAGCAGCAGAAAACGAGAATGTAGAAAAATTTGAAGATCACTCAAAACAGCTTAAAAATTAATTTCATTTTCGATTTAAATACACTTATAAGAGATTCTATGAAGTGGAATAATAAATTTAATTATCCAAAATCATCAAGATCTATTGAAGATGGAATGAGAAAGTATTTGCTTGGAGATGAAAGATTGCCAAGCGTTACTTCTATTTTGCAAGCAACAAAATCTGAAGAAGATAAAGCAGCGTTAGAGAATTGGAAACAGCGAGTAGGGCACAAAGAGGCCAATAAGATAAAAACTGAAGCATCTACCAGAGGAACATCAATGCATTCTTATATAGAAGATTTTTTAAGAGGTAGAATTAATGAGAGTTTTTTTGAAAGTAATGAACAGTATAAAAATATGGCTAAAGAAATAATAAACAAAGGCATCAAAGGAAAATTAGAAGAAATTTATGGGATGGAAACTACTTTATATTATCCAGAAAAATATGCTGGAACGGCAGACTTGATTGGCATTTATGAAGGGAAAGAATGCTGTCTTGACTTTAAGCAGAGCAATAAGTTGAAAAAGGCAGAATATATTCAAGATTATTTTTTACAATTAGGTGCATACACTCTTGCGCACAATGTTGTTCACAAAACAAATATTACTTTAGGAGCAATATTATTGTGTACTGTGGATAATTTTTATCAAGAATTTAAAATTGAAGGACCAGAATTAGAAATGTATCAAAATTTATTTTTAGGAAGGGTGAAAAAGTTTTACGAAATGAATAATATATCTTGACTTTTGTTTACTAATTCTTAGAAGAGATAATACTAACTAGAAGCTACTTGTTTAGATGCAAATGGTTTAGTTCTAAAAAAACTACACAAATTCCCATTAAAACAAAGCTTTTTTAAGGATAATGAAATTATGAATTTAGTTATATGGGATATAGAGTCATCAAGTGCCAGCACTGACTTTGGAAGCATAATTGAAATTGGTGGAATATTGGTTGATGAAAACTTTAATGAAAAAGATAGATTTAACCTGAGATGTAGATTGCCGGAGGGAGAAATTCCTCAAGCAATGGCCCTTATAGTTAACAAAACAAGCATCAAACAACTAACTCAAGTTAATCTAAGTCATTATCAAATGCTTGGAGAAGTTGAAAAAATATTCAAAAAGTGGAGCCCAGCAATATTTCTAGGATGGTCAAATATTGGATTTGATGATGAAATGATTAGGAAAGAGTTTTTCAAAGGAATTAGATACCCTTATATTACTAATGCTTCACCAAATAAGAGGCATGACGGTATTAACATTGCAAGAGCCGCATATGCGATTGACCCAAATATATTACAGACAGAAATTAATGAAAAAAATAATCCTGTATTTAAACTTGAATCTTTAAGTAGAATGAATGGATTTGATTCTAGCGATGCTCACTCTGCTTTTTTTGATGCAACGCTTACTATGAAAATACTGAGACTGATAAAGAAAAAACAGCCACACACTTGGGAAGCTTTTTTAAAAACATCTAATAAATCTGATACTGAAACTATATTTAAAAAAGAAAATATTATTACTTTGAATGAGTACTTTTATGGTAAGTCCCGTTTATATTTGTGTGCTCCTTTGCATCCAAAATATTGTATTCATCCTATTTATCAATGGGGACAAGCTGTCGATTTAAGAGTAGATGTAGAACCTTTACTAAATATGTCAATTAATGAATTGAAAGTAGAAATGAAAAAAACACCAAAATTTTTAAGAACAATAAGATCAAATAAAGCACCGATATTAATTGATTCTGAGTATGCTATAAAAACAGAACCATACAATGCCATGGATCCAAATTTAATAAAGAAAAGAGCTAAATTAGTTAAAGAAAATGAAAAGTTTTCTCAAAATATTCTTACAGCACTTAGAGAAATAGCAGAAGAAAAAGAACAATCTAAATCCCAAGAAGATATTTATGCAGAAGAAAGTATTTATACTAAATTTACTTCAAACAAAGATACTGCGCTTTTTCCAGCTTGGCATTCAGCATCTTGGAAAGATAAGCTTAATTTGTTGGATAAATTTGATGACAAAAGACTTGTGGGTTTTGGAAAAAAAATAATCTATCAAGAAGCACCTGAAGTATTGCCTAAAGATATGCTTAAATCAATCAAGAGGGAAATAGCCAAGAGAATTTTAAGCGAAAGGCATGAAAAATGGTGGACTGTTCCAACTTGTTTTAATGAAATAGATACTTTAAGAGACAAATATACCAATGAAAACAATCAAGAAAAATTAAAATTTTTGGACGAACTTAATGATTACGTTATGTCAATACAAAAAAAATATGAAAATGCTTAGTGTGAATAAAATGAAAATACCTTTTTTACCAGTTGATTTACAAGAATAAATTTATATAAAAAACTTATGGCAACAATAAAAGTTACAGATGAAAGGTTTGAAGAAGAAGTTTTAAAGAACTCTAAGCCAGTTCTTGTTGACTTCTGGGCCCGCCCTTGGGGGCGTGCTCTCTAAAAACTGAATGGTGTGGCCCATGCAAGATGGTAGGGCCTTTATTAGAAGAAATTTCTGAAGAGATGTCCGATGAAATCGTTATAGCAAAACATGACATTGACTCTGAACCCAATACTCCAACCAAATATGGTGTGCGAGGAATTCCAACTATGCTACTATTTAAAGATGGAGAGTTAAAAGCAACCAAAGTAGGTGCAACGCCTAAAAGTGACATTGTTTCTTTCATAAAAGAAAATATTTAGTTTAAATTTAAAACTTCTCCCGCAAGATATAAAGAACCTGTAATTAGTACTATATCATTTTCTTGAAGATTTAGTTTGTTTATAGCTTCCTGTATTGACGATCTAAACTGTGCTTTTGGAAATTTATTTTTAAGATCTATTCCATTTATTGCATTAGTTTGATTTGGTATATCGATTGTTGTTAATGATGCAATATTTTTAAAATAATTCATATATTCAATATGATCTTTATTATTCATCATTCCCAAAATTATATGTTTGTTGCAATTCAAAGTTTCTAAATATTCATTTAAAACTTTTGCTCCAAGAGGATTGTGTGAACCATCAACAAAAATTTTATTATTTCTGCATAAGTCTTTTATTTTACCGTTTTTAATTTCTTGTAATCTTGCAATACTTTTAATTTTAGTTATTCCATTTTTGATATGCTTGTCTTCTATTTTCAAGTTAAGACTTCTGACAGTCGCTATCGCTGTTGCAACATTTTCAATTTGAAATTTTCCTATAAGATTAGGTTTAGAAAGTTTTAATCCGCCAATTTCATCTTCATAATAAATAAATCCATTTTCATTTTCAGAGATATTAAATTGCTCATTATATATGATTTTTTTTGAATTATTTGATGATATATTTTTTTTAATATTATCTAATATTTTATTATTTTCTTGTTTAGCAATTACAATTTTTGAATGTAATAATGATGAAGTTTTTTCATAAACTATTTTTTCAATTGTTTTCTCATTCTCAGGAAGCCAATCTAAATGATCTAAACCTATAGCAGTAACAATGCTTGCCAAATTCTCATTTATAATATTTGTTGCATCAAAACGGTGAAATAATCCACTTTCAATAAGATTAATATTTTCAAAGTATTTTGCTTGATAAAAATAAGCAGCTGTCAATATTTCGAAATAAGTAATGGGTTCACCGGCATTAATTTCCTCTACTTCGATTAATAATTTTGCCAGGTTATCATCTGAAATTTCTCTATCGTTAAAAACAAATCTTTCATTAATCTTTTGAATATGAGGACTTGAATAAATATTAACATTTATATTGGCTTCTTTAAGAATTGCTCTTAAGGCTTGAATTGTAGAATATTTTCCATTGGTTCCTACAATAGAAATGCATTTTAATTTTTTCTCTGGATTTCCTAATTTTTTACAAAGATTTAGAATTCTTTCTAGACTTAAGTCTATTTCTTTAGGATGCAGCTTTTGTAAGCGTGTCAGTATTGTCTGAAGTTTCATTGGATTTTTCTGAATTTACCTCAGAATTTTTTTTAAGCAATATTGATAAAATAGTACTGATTTCTTTTTTTAGATTTTTTCTAAGTATAACCCTGTCAACAAAACCATGTTTTTCTAAAAATTCAGCAGTTTGAAAATCTTGTGGTAACTCTTCTTTTACTGTTGCTTTTACCACACGAGCTCCAGCGAATGCTATTAGCGCACCTTTTTCAGAAAAATGAATATCGCCTAACATTGCAAATGATGCCGTTATACCTCCGGCGGTTGGATCAGTAAATATAACTATGTATGGGAGATTATTTTTTTTCAATTCATTAATTGCAAGCGTAGTTTTTGTCATTCCAGATAAAGCAATCATAGACTCAAACATTCTCATTCCACCACCACATGGAAAAAAAACTAAAGGTGTCTGATTGTCTATTGAGTGTTGAACTGCATATACAACAGCTTCAACTTCACTAGCTCCAAATGAGCCACCAATAAAATTAAAATTTACAGCTCCTGCTGTAATTTGAATATCATCTATATAGCCTTTGGCTACCATCACAGCACAATTTTGATTAGTTTTATTTCTAGCTTCTTTAAGTCTTTCTGTGTATGGTTTAGTATCGACCCAACCAAGAGGATCATCTGATGCAATAGGCGTCTTTAAGATTTCATAATTATTCTTTCCAAAAAAAATATCAAATCTTTGAATAGGATCAATTCTATGATGTTTGTCGCAGTTAGGACAAACCCAAAGGTTTTCTTCTAAATCTTTTTTGCGTATTGGTCCTTGGCAACAGCTTGTCCAATCAGAATTAGCAATTTCTTCCTTTGTTGGGAACTTTTTTTGCAAATTCTTTTTTATTTTATCTCCAAAATTTTTAATTTTTGTTAACCAATTCATGAAATTTTATTTCTTAATTTTGCTACTATTTTGCTTACATTTGTGACAGGATTTTGTCTATACTTCAAACTTCTTGTGATTTCTTTGCAAATAGCACTGCCAACTACCAAACCATCGGCTGATTTCAGCGCTGAAATGGTTTTTTCAGTAATTCCAAATCCAATTACACAATTTTTTTTGGGGTCAATTTTTTTTATTTTATTATAATTTGTTAATATTTTTTTTGGAGATACTTTTAATTTTCCACCTGTTGTGGAAAGCATGCTAATGTAATAAATCATATCATGTGAGTCTTTGATTATTTTCTTTAATCTCTCATCAGAAGTTGTTGGTGACAACAATTGTATAAAAGCAATTGATTTTTTTTTACACTTGTTTGAGAAAATTTTATTTTCTGGCCAAGGCAAATCGACAACGATTAAACCATTTACATATGATCTTTTACATTTTTCTAAAAATTTATTTTCTCCGTATTGATAGATCATATTGTAGTAACCCATTAATATTACAGGTTTTGATATAAATTTTTTCTTAAACTCTTTTACTATTTTGAAAACATCATTTATTTTAAGACCATTCTTTATAGCGCGATTTGAGCTTGTTTGAATTTGCCCCCCATCTGCAATAGGAGTATTATGTGGAAAACCTATTTCACAAATATCAACGTTATTTGATATTGATTTCAAAATTTCTAGTGATTTTTTTTTCGAATTATCTCCTGCCACTGTGTAAGTTAATAGTGCAGGTCGACTTTGCTGTTTTGCTTTTTTAAATGCAATACTTATTGGATTAATCATATAATTCTTCCTAACCTTTTTCTTAAAATGTCACGATCTTTTTTTGCATCACCGCAAGAATTAACTATCACAACTATATCTTTGTTTAGTTTGGGTGCAATTTTTATTGCCTCAGCAAAAGCATGACTTGGTTCTAAACTAGGATTTAATTTTTCATATTTTGTAACTAGTTTATATGCATTTAAAGCTTCTTCATCAGTAGCGTAAGTATATTTTGCTCTTTTTGTATCTTTTAAAAAGCAATGAAGTGGGCTTACGCCAGGATAATCAAGACCGGCACTTATAGACTCGGTCTCATTTATTTGCCCTTCATTGTCCTGGCAAACGTATGATGCGGCGCCATGTAATACACCTAGTTTGGCACCTTTACTTAAAGGAGCTGCATGCAACTTTGAATATTTTGGTCCACCCGCCTCAACACCAATAAATTCTATTTTTGTTTTTGGGTAATCAATAAATTCACTCCAAAATCCATAAGCTGAACTGCCACCACCAACACAGTTAATTAATTTAATCTTTTTTGGAAATTTATTAAATTCTTTTTTTATTTGTTTTTTAAGCTCTCTAGAAATTTGAGCTGTACTCCATCCACAAATCTTTACAAATATGTTGGGTCCTACAGTAGAACCAACACACATGTGAGTAGTATCACAGTTAGAAACCCAATAACGCATGCATTCACTTACTGCATCCACTAATGTTTGACTACCAGTATAAACCGGTACTATTTCGGCACCATTTTTTCTCATTGCATCGCAATTAGGTTTTTGTCTTTTTATATCTTTGATTCCCATAAATATTTTACATTTGAGGTCAAATTTTTTTGCTGCCATACTTAACATTTTTCCAGCATATCCAGCACCAGTATCACCAACAATATATTTTTTTCCCATACTCTTACAAATTAGAGCATGGACCGTTGCATTATATATTTTATGAGCACCACCATTAGCATCTGAAACTACCTTTGCCCAAATTTGAGCACCACCAAGATGATTTGATAGTTTTTCTAATTTTATAAATCTAGTGGGAGATCCAATATAATTTTTAAAATAGAAATCTCTTTTTTTTAAAAAACTTTTATTTTTTCTAAGTTTTTGAAATTCTTTTGTTAAATCATCAACGGGTTTTTTTAAAGTTTCTGGTATGAAACTTCCACCAAATTTTTTACCCCAAAAACCAAACTTATCATGTTGGTCTATTAATGGGATTTTTTTTTTTATTCTCATTTTTAATATTATTAATATTATTTAAAAAAATATTTATTTTTGAAATATCTTTGTCTCCTGCCGTCTCTAAACTTCCTGATATGTCAATAATATCTGTTATTTTTTTATATTTATCAAGGTTATCATTATATTGAATATTGCCAGCGAGCATTTTATTTATGAAAGTTGGCACATTATTTAGTAGTTTGTGATCGAAACTAGCAGATTTTTCGTAGCCTTTGCCATCAAATAAAATTATTTCAGAAATGTTTTGATAATTTTTATACTCTTCGACATCTTTTATATTTTTTATTGTTAGAGCGGTTATAATTTTTATTTTATATTTGTCTTTTATTAATTTAGTTTTTTTTGGGCTCACATCATATAGTTGATAATAATCAAAATTTAGACCTTGAATATTTTCTAAATTTTCTTCACTTGGATTAACAAGAACCGAGACAAAGTTTATTCCTTTCTTATCAACATTAATTAATTGTTTAAGATTTTTATACTCTAAATATCTTTTTGATTGAGGGTAATTAGTTATAAAACCAATGTACTTTGGTGGGCAATTATGATTTATCAAATAGCTTAAAGTTTTAGGATCTTTTATTCCACAAATTTTAGCATCCATTATTCTTTAAGATGATCAATTAATTTTTTAATATTTTTTTTTATATCACCCTTAGTGATCGGTCTACCAATTACTAGCCAGTCACTACCATTTTTATATGCTTCTTTTGGTTTCATAACTCTTTTTTGATCCTGTGTATTTGTATCTAATCTAATACCAGGTGTTATGATTTCTTTTTTGAATATTTTTTTCACTGATTTTACTTCTTGGGCGCTAGATACAATAGCATCAAGTCCAGCTTTATTAGCCAATTTTGCTTGATGGATAACTAGTTTTTTTATTTTTTTGCTAAAACCAATTTGTTTTAAAGCATTATTATCTAAAGATGTAAGTGAAGTAACTCCAACTAGTTTTGTTTTACCAGAAACTTTTTTTGCTGCTTTTAAAGCCTCTAGACCAGAACTTACATGAATAGTTAAATAATTTACTTTGAGATCTTTAATAGCTTTCACAGCCGAAGCACATGTATTTGGAATATCATGCAATTTCAAGTCTGCAAAAATAATTTTATTTTTTAATTTAGATATAAACTCTCTACCATACTTTGAATTTAAAAATTCAAGTCCAAATTTATATCCAATTTTGATTTGCGAATTATTTGTTTTTTTGATTATTTCCTTCACTCTTGAAATTTTAGTACTGTCACAAGCAATAAAAACTTTTCTAATTTTCATTTATTTTTTTTGTCCATTCTTTTGACATTTTAAATTGTATTGTTGTTTTTTGCGGTGTATTTACTTTTTGATTTGTTTTAGGGTTTCGAGAAATCCTCGCTTTTTGTGTTCTTGACTCTAATGTAAAAACGTCTCTTAATTCAACTCTTTCTTTACGTTTCAAAGCGTTTTGCATTTCATACAAAATTATATCTAATAATTTTGTTAAATCTTTTCTTAAAAAATTAGGATAATTATCTGCTAGCTGTTTTATTAGTTTTGATTTTACTACTGACAATTTAATTCTTATTCAGTTTCTTTATCTTTCTTTTTATCATCTAATTTATCTGATAGCGATGAGAAAGGTAAGTTTTTCCCGCTAAGAGGGCTAGAAAACTTAGAAACTGCCTCTTTATTTTGAATTTCCTCTAGCAATTTAATGCTTAGACTAACCTTTCTTTTATCTAAATTTATTTCTGCTATAGCGGCATCAATTCTTTCTCCGCCAACAAATCTTGAAGGTCTTGCGTCTGCCGCGCTAACGGCAATTTGTGATTTTTTTATTAGATATTCTAATTCGCATCCTTCGGGCTTCACTGTTAGTCCTTTGTTGTCAGATGAAATTACTTGTACTGTAATTATATCCTTAATTTTTTTATCTTGAAAATAATCAAATGGATCATTCCCGAGTTGTTTAAGTCCAACACGAACTTTTTGATCTTCCTTTTTAATTTCTAAAATTTTTACTTTTAATTTATCACCTTTTTTATATTTTTTTAATTCTTCTTCTGAATTGCCAGTGTATGAAAGATCATTTGAATGTAAAAAACCATCTATATCAAAGTTACCCAGTTTAACATATATTGCATATTCATTAATACTAGAAACTACTCCTTCAATTTCCGAATTTATACTATATTCACGCTCTAACTTACTGTAAGGATTTTCTGTATTTAGCCTATAAGATATAGCCACTCTTCTTTTATCCTTATCTATTTCTGTAATTACACAATCAATATTATCACCAACTTTGAAAAATTTTTTTGGAGAAACATTTTTTTTTGTCCAACTAATTTCACTACTGTGTAACAAAGAACTTAAACCAGGTTCTAATTCGCAAAAACATCCATAATCAGTTATTTTAACTATTTTTACTTTATATGATTTATTTATTTCATAGTTTGAAATATGTTCAAATGGATCAGGAGATAATTGTTTTATAGAACATCCTATTTGTAATTTTTGCATATCTATTGAAATAATTTTTAAGTCGTGTTTTTCACCAATATTAAATACTTCATCGGGATGATTAACTCTAGAATAAGAAATTTCTTGTAAATGTACCAAAACATCAATTTCATTATTTACTTCAAAAAAACAACCAAATGAAGAATATCCTTTTACTACAGCATCCTTAATAATATCTCCGACTTTAAATTTCCCAATTATTTTTGCCTTATCTTCTTTTTTATTTGTTGAAACTATTTGTCTTCTCGAAACACATGCATTTCCTCTGATTTTGTCTAATTTAATAATTGCAAACTTTTGATCGACATTAATAAGATGATCAATATTTTTAAGCGGTTTGTCCGATATTTGTGATCCTGGGCAAAACATTAGCGATCCAGTTTCCAAATGTTCAACTATTACTCCACCTTTACATTTAGATACAATTTTTCCATTAATGGACTCTTTGGATTCATAAGCTTTTTCAAGTTCATACCAACCTTTTATTTTTTGGGCTCTATTAGCAGATACAATTACATCTCCATTTTTATCTTCTATTTTTTCAAGCAATACAGATACAGTCTGTCCTACAGCAATTTTATCCTGCATTCCGATTGATTTCATTTCATTTAGATCAATCACCGGTTCACTTTTAAGGCCTGGTATAAAGAGAAATATATATTTTTCTGTAATTTTGGTTATTTTTCCATCAATTATTTTTCCTTCTTCAATTTTTTCCTTTGATAATTGACTTTTAAGTAGTTTTTCAAATTTTTCTGACGCAGGTGAACTAATTTTTTTATAAATTTCCATATTTATTTATAATAGAATTTTTAACTATATTTAATAACTTTAACTCCATTTCTCTTAATGTTAATTTAGTGGTGTCGACTAATACAGCATTTTTTGTTTTTATCAAGGGACTTATTTTTCTGTTTGTGTCATACCCATCTCTTTGAATTAAGGCTTTTTCTACTTGTTTTAAGGTAATATTCTTATTTACTCTCTTAAATTCTTTAAGCCTTCTTTTTGCTTTTTCTTTTATTGAGCACTTAAAATAGAGTTTTAAATCTGCTTTTGGCATAACTTTGCTTCCAATATCGCGACCCTCAATTATTGCTAATCTTGAATTTTTAATAAAGTTAGTTTGAAATTTTTTTAGAGCTTTTCTTACATATGCCTTTTTTGCAATAATCGAAGATAGCTGAGTTATTTTGGGATCATATAGCTGGTTGTGATTTAAGCTATTCATGGTAATTGAATCTGCAACTTTTTTAACAAATTCTACATTGTATTTTTTATTATTTTTCAAAATTTTTAAAGCACAATATCGGTACAAAGCTCCGCTTGATAAAAATTTAAATCCAAAATAATTACTAATATATTTTCCTCCTGTTGTTTTTCCAGATGCACTTGTGCCATCAGCAGCAATATGGAATTTGATTTTTTTATTTAGTTTAATCAATTTATTTTTGCCCCAAGTTTTCTTAAAATTTTAATAAAATTTGGAAATGAAGTATTAATTGATTTTTTGTCGTATATCTTCCATTCACCACCGAAAACTAGTGCAGCAACACAACTCATCATGAATACCCTATGGTCCTTAAAATAATCCTTAACTACAAATTTCCCCTTTAAGTTTAAATCAGGCTTTCCATGAATTTTTAAATTATTGTTTTTTCTCTCAACTTTTATTCCAATCATTCTTAGTAATTTAATTGCAATTTCAAGTCTTGGGCTTTCTTTTTTATTTAATTCACCTAAATTTCTAAATTGTGAAATTCCTTTAGCTTTTGAAGCTACTAAAAATATTACTAAAAACTCATCAATCGCAGAACTATTTAAAGATTCAGGACAATTAATTGATTTCAATTTGTTATTACTTTCTACAAAAATGTCTGCAATCTGTTCTCCCTTATAAATTTTTTTATTTAAATATGAAATTTTAGCATTCATCATATTTAGAATTTTTATAATACCTGTTCTGCTTTTATTTATATTTATATCTTTAATTGTTATTCTCGAATTATTTGCAAGAAGTGTAAGCACAATAAAAAAAGCACTTGAGCTTATATCTCCAGGAACTTTGTAATCAAACCCTTCAAATTCATTTAATCCTCTCAATTCTATTAAATCAAACTTTTTTGTAGATTTAATTTTTATTGGGATTTTTAAACTTTTCATCAAAAGCTCAGTATGGTTCCTAGATTTTTTTGCTTTAATTTTTGTTATTCCCGCTGTATTAAGTGCAGCAAGCAAAATAGCACTTTTGCATTGAGCACTTCCTATATTTTCTTCGTAATAAATAGGTCTTAAAAATTCGCCACCGTAAGTTTTTACTGGTAAAAAACCATTTTTTGACCTTATATTAATTCCAAAATTTTTTAATGGATTAACTACTCTTGAGAAATCTCTTTTTGACAGGCTTTTGTCTCCAATAATTTTAATTCTACTTTTAGTTTTGGCCAATAATCCTAAGATTAGTCGTGCTAAGGTACCTGAATTTCCAGCATCTATAACTAAACTTGAATTTGTGACAAGTCCATTTAGTCCAGAACCATATATAATATAATTTTTTTTTTTTTTTTTATATTTAATTCCTAATTTTTTGACAGCTCTAAGAGCATTTAAAACATCCTCCGACTCTAAAAGATTTTCAATTTTAGAAGTTCCAATAGCAACGGATGCTAAAAGTACACATCTAATTGACAAACTTTTATCTGAAGTTACAAAAATTTTATTAACAAAAGGTTTTATTTTTTTCTTAATTAAAATGTCATTTGGCATTTTTAATTTATTTTAAAATCATCTCCAAAATAAGCATTTTTTGCGTTCTTATCTTCAATTATTTCATTAGGCGTTCCCGATACTATAATTTTACCATTAGACAAAACTACAGCTCTATCAACACAAGATAATAAAGATTTTGCATTATGATCACAAACAACTATTGTTATTTTTTCCATTGCTTGTAGGTTAATAATTATTTCTTGTATCATTTGTATTGAAAGTATATCCAAAGCTGCCATGGGTTCGTCCAGTAAGAGTATATTGGGATCATTGACTAGAGCCATTCCAATAACCAATTTTCTTCTTTCTCCTCCAGAAATATGTTTTGCTTTGACGTTCAAAATTGAGTCTAAAGAAAATTGTGCAATAATTTTATCAATTTTTCTTTGCCTGTCTTTTTTTTCTTTAATATGAATTTCCGCAACTGTTTGAAGGTTTTCAAGAACACTTAGTTCATAAAAAAAACCTCCATACTGTGGACACATAGATAATTTAAATTTTGTTGCTCTTTCATAAACGGGTAAATTTGTGCAATCAGTATCGTTTATTATTACTTTGCCGTAAGTTGGATCTTGTAGCCCATTAATTATTTGGAATATTGTTGATTTACCAACACCATTCGGTCCCAAAAGTCCAAGAACTTCATGACGGTTTATTGCTAGGGATATATCATTCAAAATTACTCTTTTATTATAAACCATTGAAATTTTTTCGAGCTTAACAATAGAGTTTTGCTCTTTGAAAGACTTTATTCTAAATCTTTTTACAACGCCCATATTTTACTAATTTGTTAGAACTTGCACTTTACTTTTTTTTTCAGGTGTAATTTCTATATCCTTTGTTTTAATATTTAAATTAATTTTTCCAGCTCTCATAATTGAAGTTGGATCTGTGACTATAACATTTCCGTATGCAGTTGCAAAATTAGTTTTCATATTTAAATCAAAAAAATCACAATCAATTTGTTTTTCTTCGTAATTAATTATTACATTTTTGTAAAAATTTGAATTTAAATTTGAAGAATTATAAATTGCAAAATCAGACACAATATAAATATTTGGTCGATTAGCAGAACTTACTATTCCTCTTACATCTGTCAAATCGAGCAAAGATCTATCTTCTTTATTTGTTTTTCCGGATTTTGCAAATATTTTATATTTATTGCCCTTCTTGTCTGTGCCCACATATTCAATTTCATTAAGTAAATTTTCCGAGTCTTGTTCTTTAATCTTTTTAGTTTTTTTATTTTCCTTTTTTTCTTGAAAATTATTTTCATTATTTTTTGTTGATAATTTTTCTAATTCAGTATCATCACTCTGTTTCTCTACCAGATCATCGCTCTGTTTCTCTACCAGATTATCACTCTGTTTCTCTAACAGATTTTCACTCTGTTTCTCTACCAGATTTTCACTCTGTTTCTCTACCAGATTTTCACTCTGTTTCTCTACCAGATTTTCACTCTGTTTCTGTATAAGATCTTTATTTTCTTTGAAATACAACAAATATACTGTTCCAATAATTGTAAATATTAGGCAAATTACTAAAATTTGTAAAAATGTTTTAAATGACATTTAATTAATGTTTGCATTCAAAATTGTATGAATATGTATAATTCCTAATGTAATTTTTCTTTTTTTACCTTTGTGAACACATAGACTTGTTATTTTTTTTGTATTCATGATTTCAAGAGCTTTTACTGCCAATGTGTCCTTTTCAATACTTATTGGATTTTTTTTCATTACCGATTTTATTTTTAAATTATGTAAATTGTCAAATTTTCTATTTAGTCTTTTTAAGTCTCCATCAACTAATACGCCTGTGGTTATTTTTTTATTATTTCTAACGATTAATACACCTAATTCTTTTTTAATTAATTGCTTTAAAGCATTTTTCATCTTAGTTTTTTCTTGAATAAAAGGAATTTTATTACCAGTTAACATTAGATCTCCAACTGTTCTTAATTTTATACCTAGCGAGCCAGAGGGATGGAAATTTTTAAATTCCAATTTTCCAAATTTTTTATATTTCATACATGCAATTGCCATAGCATCTCCAAGAGCCAAGGTGTTGGTTGTGCTTGAAGTTGGCACAAAATTTCCAGGACCAGCTTCTTTTACATTAGGTATAAGAATTTTCACATCTGAATTTTTATATAAAACAGATCTATTATTTGATGTTATTCCAACTAGTTTAATATTTCTATTCCTAGAACAATATTGAATTATATTTTTTAATTCATTAGATGAGCCACTTAAACTTATTAAAATCACTATATCATTTGAACTAATCTGACCTAAATCACCATGGCTTGCATTAGATGCATCTAGGAAGAAAGAAGGCGTTCCTGTAGAAGAAAATGTTGCTGACCATTTTTTACTTATTATTCCGCTTTTGCCTACACCAGATATTATTATCTTGCCATTTTTGCAATTTAAAATTGTTTTAACAGCTTCATTAAATGAATTCCCTAATGATGACTTAAGTTTTTTTAAGGCATTGATTTCGTTCTGAATTACATCTTTAGCTATTAGTTTAAAATTATTTTTTTTCATTTAATGGGACCAAATATCTTCTCTGAAGTGAGCTAAATCTAAATCTACTCTAATCGGAAGAAAATTAATTACTTTCTTGTATAGATCTAATCTATTATCTCTAACTAAAATTTTATATAATCCTTCATAAATTTTATGAAGATATACAACATCCCTTGCGCAATATTGAAGTTGTTTATCTGTTAAATCTCCGCCGAAATCAGATGTTTGTAATTGTTTACTTACATCTATACCTATAAATTCTTTAATTAAGTCTTTTAATCCATGCTTATCGGTAAATGTACGTCCTATACGAGAACATAACTTTGTATCGTCTATATTGTTTAACTCAATGTTTAAATATTTTTTTATAAACAAAAGATCTGTTCTTGCATAATGAAAAATTTTATTAATTTTGTTATTTAACAATAATTTTTTTAAATTTGGAGCTTTGTAATTTTCTCTATTGAGTTGCACAATATGAGCATCATTATTACCCGAAGATATTTGAACTAAACATAGTCTGTCTCTCTCTACATTTAAACCTGACATCTCACAGTCTATTGCAATTTTTTCACCAAATGTTATTTGATCTGGTAAATCTTCTTTATGTAATTTAATATCTATTTGCATTTGAGAAATATATATATGAAACCAAAAGAAATTCTAGTTTTCGGTGCTTCAGGACAGATAGGCAGGCATTTAATTAGAAAGCTTACCAAAAATAACTATAAAGTTATTGCCGTTACAAGAAATATTCATCAAAAAGGATACATTTTGAAAACTCAAGCTAATCCAGGCTATTTAGAAATGGTAGAACTTAAATCATTAAATTACGATAATATTAATCATCTACTTCAAAATTGTGAAAAAGTAATCAATCTAGTTGGTATACTGTTTGAAAAAAAGAATGATGAATTTAATAAAATTCATACAATTTTCCCTTACATGCTTTCTGAAATTTCAAGGAATAATAAAATTAAACAATTTGTTCACATCTCATCACTTGGTATAGATGATTCAAAAGATAGCAAATATGCTGTCAGCAAATTTGAAGGTGAAAAAAAAGTCAGGGACAATTTTGAAAAAGCTGTAATATTAAAGCCATCAATTGTATATTCAGTAGACGACAATTTTACAACCAGATTTATGACTTTATTAAATCGAACACCAATTGTACCATTGTACTATGGAGGTAGAACTAAATTTGCGCCAATCCATGTATCTGATTTTTCAAATATAATATTTAATATAATAGATCAAAATATTCAAAATTTAACTCTTGAATGCATAGGACCAGAAATTTTATCTTTTAAAGATATAATTAACCAAATATTAAATTCTATTAATAAAAAAAGATTGCTAATACCATTTTCATTATCATTAGCAAAATTATCAGCTACTATACTGCAAATGTTTCCAAATCCATTATTAACCAAGGATCAATTAAAATTATTAAAATATAACAATATTCCATCAGGAAAATTTCAAACTAATATTGATCTAGGTTTTGAAGCAAATAAAAAATTCAAAAATGAAATTGATAAATACAGTTTTAATTGGAGAACTGGTGGACAATTTTCAAAAAACATAAATTCCACTACATCATAATGTTAACTTATTCAGTTATATTGTAGCTTTAATAATTTTTTAACAGTTATCTTAATATCATCAAAACCAATTAACAAAGGTTTTCAAGCTAGACAGAAAATAAAATTGTAGTTTCTAATTCAGATGAAAACGAAAAAATAGAGATGACATTTTGATAAAAGAATTAAATAAGATAGATAAATATTTAATAACAGATTATTATAGCAATAGAGGTTTTAAGGGCAAAAGAAAAAATTTAAATTAAGCGGACTTAATCTTTTTTTCTATAAATTGTGGAACATCATCCTCTTTATCCACAACATCTTCTTTTTTGCCTTTTGGTTGAAAAACAATCATTAAATGAAGTGGACAATATGAAAATTTTTCTACATTTTGTCTTCCACAAAATGAAGATTCTTTTTCGTCAGGATGGCCCTCCATGTATTTGCAAGTTTTTTCAGTTAATTCTTCTAATTTTAAGTTTTTTGCAGGCTCAAAATTTTTATCTAACAAAAGTGATTTAAATCTATTTTTTCTTCCCCTTGTCTGATTGTTAATTTCATTTTTTCTAAAAGAAGATTGATTATTTAAAGTTCTTGATCTTGTTTTTATTTTAGCTGATAAATTTAATCTATGAGCTTTTCCAATAACTGCATTTCTAGAAATTCCACCAATTATACCTGCAATTTGGCTGGCTGTTTGACCTTTTCCCCAAAGCTCTTTTAATTTGTTTACTTTTTCTTCTGTCCAGCTCATAATACTATATTTTGTATATAAATTATTTTATATAACATCATCTTGAAGCATAAACATAATAAAAAACAAGTTTTTTTTTAATGTTTTTAACAAAAAACAACAATTTTGAGTATTAACTGTAGGTTGAATTAAAGATATATAACCCATTGTATAAATCAAAATGTATAAAATCTTATGAGCTCTTTAGCAAAAAATTATAATAGAAGAAATTTATCATTTTTGAAAGGCAAGGGAAGTTTTCTCTATGCTTCAAATGGAAAAAAGTATTTAGATTTTGTACAAGGAATCGCAGTTAATTCATTAGGACATGCAAATCCATACTTAGTTAAAGCAATAAACAAACAATCAAAAAAACTTTGGCATGTATCTAATTCATTTAGGATACCTGAAGGCGAAAGATTAGCAAAAAGATTAACCCAAAAAACATTTGCTGAATCAGTAATTTTTCAAAATAGTGGTGCAGAAGCTACAGAAGCCGCTATTAAAGTTGCTAAAAGATATTTTTATTCTATAGGCAAATCAAGAAAGAATAGAATCCTTTGCATAAAAAATTCTTTTCATGGAAGAACTATTGCAACAATTAATGCAAGCGGTTCAAAAAAGATGATGGAGGGTTTTGGACCTAAGATAAAAGGATTTGATCATTTTGAATTTGGAAATCATAAAAAACTTAAAAAAATGATTACTAAAAAAACAGCAGCAGTTATGGTTGAGCCAATAATGGGCGAAGGAGGCATAAAGGTAATTCCCGATTGGTGTTTAAGAGAGCTAAGAAAAATTTGCAATAAAACAAAAACGCTATTAATTTTAGATGAAGTTCAATGTGGTATAGGAAGATCTGGCAAATTTTTTGCTTTTGAACATGCAAAAGTTAAGCCTGATATTGTGCCTATAGCTAAAGGCATTGGCGGAGGTTTTCCCATAGGCGCAGTTTTAATGACAAAAAAAGTTGCCTCTGGAATGACTCCTGGAACTCATGGTTCAACTTTTGGAGGAAATCCATTAGCTATGTCAGTCGGAAATGCAGTTTTAGATCAAATATTTAAAAAGGAATTTCTCAAAAATGTAAAAAAATTATCAAGATATTTTCATTCTGAATTGAATAAAATCAAAGAAGAATTTCCAAAAATTATTAAAGAAGTTAGAGGTATTGGTTTTTTAATAGGCTTACAATTGTTTAATAATCAATCAAAGTTTATTCAAAAGTTGATGGATAATAATTTACTAACAATTAGAGCGGCAGAAAATGTTATAAGAATATTGCCACCACTAAATGTAAAAAAAAAAGAAATAGATTTGGCTCTTAAAATTATAAAAAAAGTTTGCTTAACTTATAAATAAAGATGAAAAATTTTATTAACCTAAAAGATGTACCAACATCGGATCTTAGAAAAATTATAGAAGATGCAAAAAAAAGAAAAATAAAAAGAAAAAAATTTAATACAATTGATATAGATAAAGATAATCCTTTAAAGGGAAAATTACTTATTCAAATGTTTGAAAAGGCTAGCTCAAGAACGAGATTAAGTTTTTACCTTGCGATAAAACAATTAGGAGCAGGAACTATAACTATCAAACCAAAAGAAATGCATTTGGGAAAAGGTGGCGAAAGTTTATCTGACACTGCAAAGATTTTATCAACTTATGGAGATGCATTCATGTTAAGAACTGATAGTGACAAAAAAATGGAAGAGTTTAGTAAATATCTAAAAATTCCAATTATTAATGGATTGAGCCCTTCATCACATCCTACACAAGTTTTATCAGATATTTTTACAGTTGAAGAGATTAAGAAAAAACCAATTTCAAAATTAAATATTTGTTGGATTGGCGACTGTAATAATGTTCTTAATAGTTTAATTGCTGCATCAGTTAAGTTTTCTTTTAAATTAAATATTGGTTGCCCTAAAAACTATGAACCAAAAAAATTTGTAATGGATTGGGTAAAAAAAAATAAAAAAAAAATAAATATTTTTAATGAAGCAAAAAAAGCTGCAAAGGATGCTGATGTTATTTTTTCAGATAAAGTTATTTCTTTAAATGATAAAGTTAATAAATTTAAAAAGATGAAAGATTTTAAGAAGTTTAAAATTGATACAAAATTAATGAGTTTTGCAAAAAAAGATGTCATTTTTTTACACTGTCTACCAAGAGGCTCCGAAGTTATAGATGAAGTATTTTTTGGAAAAAATTCTAAAGTTTGGTTGCAAGCACTCAATAGAGTTCACATTCAAAAAAGTATTTTGTTATATTGTTTTGATAAACTACGGTAGAGGGAGTGGGTTATCTGAATTTTGATTCATAAAAAGAATTACTGAAGCCCTATCTTTCTCTTTTTTTAATCCAGCAAAAGCCATTTTTGTTCCTTTAATATGAACTTGTGGTTTTATCAAAAAACCATTCATTTCACCAAACGTCCATGATTTTCCGTAAGCCATTAAGGCTTTAGAATATTTATAATCACTTAAAGCGGCAACATTTCTACCAAGAACATTATATAGAGCGGGGCCTATTTTATTTTTTCCATCTTTTTTTACAGAATGACAAGCACTACACTTTTTAAAAACACTTTTTCCATGATCAACATTGCCCATTGCTAACAAAGCTGAAATGTCAACTGTCTGAACAGAATCTGCAGCTTGAGAGGTAGTTTCAGTTGAGGCTTCTACTTTGTAAGCGCTAATATTTGGTTTATCAACATGGAAAATTAGATCAGAAAATTTTCCTATTCCAAAAATTACAAGAAAAACTACTAAGACAGCAGCAATAATTTTATTTACCTCAAATGAGTCCATGATTTTTACTTAATAAGGACGTATAACATGATAAACAAAAAAAATACTAAATTTTACTTTAATTATTGCGTCTGAAAGACGCATTATAATTAGATTTATGAGAAAAAGTATAGTTTTAATACCTTCCAGGATGGCAGCTACAAGATTGCCAAACAAGCCCCTACTTAAAATAAATAACAAATCTTTAATTATGCATGTTTATCAAAAAGCAAAACTAAGTAATGTCGGGGATGTTTATGTTGCAACTGGCGATGATGAAATTTTTAATGAAGTGATAAAAAATGGTGGAAAATGTCTTAAAACTGAAAAGTCACATCAAACAGGAACAGACAGAATTTTTGATGCCTTCAAAAAACTTGATATAAAAAATATTAATTATGTAATCAATCTTCAAGGCGATGAGCCTCTCATTGATATTAAAGATATTCAAAATCTTAATATTAAAGCAATTAAAAATAACTCAGATATGGCTACGCTTGCCTGCAAAATTGATGATAATAAAATTTTTGAAAATAAAAATATTGTAAAAGTAGTTACAAATAAAGAGATTGATAATAATACTATTTCAAGTGCAATTGAATTCTCAAGAAATATTAAAAAGTACGATAAAAACAATATTTATCATCATATTGGTATATATATTTATAAGCCCTCAATATTAAAAAAATTTGTTCAATTACAACAAACCAAAGATGAAAAAAAAGAGAAACTAGAACAACTTAGAGCATTACAAAACAATATTAAAATTGATGTTGTTTTTGCTAACTCCAAACCAATTGGTGTAGATACTAAAAAGGATTATATAGAAATTAAAAAATTAATGGAATATAAGAACTGAAATTATGAAAATTCTTTATCAAGGTGTAGCAGGAAGTTATAGTGAGAGTTGTGCTAAAAAAATGTATCCTGATTGTGAAACAATATCTTGCAAAACATTTGATGAATGTTTTGAAAAAGCGAGTAAGGATAATTCGTTAAGAGCTATTATTCCTGAATCAAACAAGACTACAGGCAATATAGGAGTAGAATATTTATTATTTAAATATAGATTAAATATTTATGCAGAACATTTCTTTCCTATTAATCATAATTTATTAGGTATAAAGGGTTCTAAAATTTCTGATGTTAAAAATGTTTACTCTCATGGACAAGCTTTGAGTCAATCTTCTGAATTTATAAAAAAATATCAATTAAACGAAAATGTTAGAGCAGATACGGCCGGTTCTGCTAAATATATTTCGGAGACAAAAGATAAAACAAAAGCCGCAATTGCATCGAAACTCAGTGCTAGCATTTATGGATTAGATATCTTGCGCGAAAATATTCAAGATGATAAAAATAATGTAACGAGATTTTTAGTTATGGGTAAAGAAATATCTCAACCAAAATATAAAGATGGAAATTATATCACTTCATTTTTGTTTAAACTAAAGAGCAAACCTGCGGCTCTTTATTCTTCCCTATCAGGTTTTGCGATTAATGGAGTTAATATGACAAAACTACAAAGTTTTCCTGAAAAAAATTCATTTTCTTCTTTTTTTTTTCTTTGTGATATTGAGGGTCATATCGAGGATCAAAAAATCAAAAATTCTTTAGAAGAATTAGGTTTGCATTGTCAAGATATGCACGTACTAGGTGTTTTTAATTCCGATAAATTCAGAGAAAATTAACTTTTAAGATTATTGTAGAATAGAAAAAATTATTGGTATAATAACATTGGAGGCCAATCAGGTGGAGTTACCATGAACTCCCCTAGACTTGAAAAAGAGCAAGGGTAATGAGTATTTTCCAGGTTGGTTGGTCTCCTTAATTAATTCTATGAATCAAAATTCAAAAGTCTTAGCTTTAAAATATAGGCCTCAGGTTTTTGAGGATCTTATAGGACAAGAAGTTGCTGCTGAGACAATTTTTAACTCAATTAAATCCAAGAAATTAGCTAACGCTTACCTTTTTACAGGCATAAGAGGAATAGGCAAAACAACATTTGCAAGAATAGTTGCTAAGTCACTTAATTGTAAGAATGGAGTTGATAATTTATGTAAACAAAATTTTTGCAATCATTGTGAATCAATTATTAATTCCAATCATATTGATGTGCTCGAAATGGATGCGGCAAGCAAAACTGGAGTTGATGACGTAAGAGATTTAATTGAGTTTTCTCGCTACAGACCTACTTCAGCAAAATATAAAATTTTTATAATAGACGAAGTTCACATGTTAAGTAAACAAGCATTTAATGCATTATTAAAAACTCTTGAAGAGCCACCTGAATATTTAAAATTTATTTTTGCAACAACGGAAATAAAAAAAATTCCAATAACTGTTGTATCAAGATGTCAAAGATTTGACCTTTCAAGAGTAAAATCGGAAAAACTATTTAATTTTTTAAAAGGGATTGTAGCAAAAGAAAATGGAAAAGTAGCTGAAGACGCTTTAAGACTTATAGTTAAGATATCAGAGGGTTCTGTAAGAGACGCTCTATCTTTATTAGATCGAGGTCTAATTTCATATTCTAATGGTGAAGAACTTACTTTAAGTAAAGCTCAGAATATTTATGGATATTTTGACAAAAGTTCACTCATAGACCTTTTTGAAGATTTGTTTCAAGGGAAAGAAGACTCTGTAATAAATAGATATAGAAAAATTTTTGATGCAGGAGTAGATCCAAAAGTATTTTTAAACGACTTTCTTGAAATACTTTATTATATTAAAAATATATCATCAATTAAATTGCAAGGAACAAATTTTTCTCTTAATGATGACGAATTTAATAAGATTAATAATATTTCCAATCAATTAACAACAAAAGATTTGTTACTATTTTGGCATTTTACAATTAATGCAATTGATGAGGTAGAAATAGTATCTAATAAAAACTTATCAGTAGAAATGTTTTTGATTAGATTAATGCATTTAAAATCTTTTAATAAAATTGACAATGAAGAAAATGAAAAAAGTAAATTAGCAAAAAAAGATGATACTTCTTCTTCAAAAGGAAAAATTGTTGAACAAATAAAAAATATTACACAAGAGGAAAAATCTAATCTAAAAATAAAATCTGACGAAACTATAAATTATTTATCGCTAGAAAACTTAGAAAGTTTAATCCAATTGTGTAATTTTAAAAAAGAAATAAAATTAAAATATGAATTAGAAAATAATGTTAATTTGGTCTCATTCTCAATGGGAAGAATTGAAATAGCTTTTAATGAAAAATTAGATAAAGATTTTATAAAAGAATTATCCACCAAACTTTATGATTGGACGAGTAAAAGATGGATTATTTCTTTGTCCAAAAAAGAAGGACAAATCTCAAAAAAACAAGAGGAAAAAAATAAAAAAATCGTACTTTTTAATAATACAAAAAAAAGTCATGTTTATAAAAAAGTTTTAGATTTTTTCCCCGATGCTGAGCTGATTGATGTGCAAGAGAGAGATAAGCAGAATGACTGATTTTGGCAAAATTTTAGAAAAAGCTAAAGAATTGGAAATTAAGATGAAGGAAAGCCAAAATAAAATAAAAAAAATTGAGGTAATTGGTGTTTCGGGTGGTGAGACAGTAAAAGTTACTCTTAACGGAGATGGCGAAATGATCAATCTTGATATAAGTGATGAAATTTTAAAAGAAGATAAGGGCATTATTGAAGATTTGATATTGGCAGCTCACAACAATGCAAAATCCAAGTTAAAATCTAAAACTTCAGAAGAAATTTCTAAAGCTACTGGCGAATTTGGTATTCCAGGATTTAAATGGCCACTGTAAAATGCAAAGTATCTCAGAAATAGACAATTTAATTAAACTTATTTCTAAGCTTCCTGGATTAGGTCCAAAATCAGCTAAGAGAATAATTCTAAAATTAGTTAACAATCGGCAAGAGATTTTAAAACCTCTTGCAGAAACTTTGAATGTGGTATTTAAAAATGTAGTTAGATGCAAGAAATGTGGGACACTTAAATCAGGAATATATATTTGTGATAACTGTGAAAATACTAATAAAAAATTTAACAAAATTTGCGTAGTTGAAAATATAGCTGATCAATGGGCAATAGAGAGCTCTACTATTTTTCAGGGATACTTTCATATTTTAGGTGGCACTCTTTCAAATTCTAATAATCAACGTAAAGAAGATCTTTTAATTGATTCATTAATTTCTAACATAAAACAAAAAAAAATTGAGGAAGTAATTTTAGCAACTAGTGCAACTGTGGAGGGGCAAACAACTGCATTTTATATTCAAGATAATTTGAAGAATTTAAAAATTAAAGTATCAAAACTGGCGTATGGAATTCCAATTGGTGGTGAAATTGAAAATTTGGATGATGGCACTTTAATTTCAGCTTTTAAAAATAGACGTGGATTTAATTCAGAATCAGATTGATTTTTTAATCAATCTATTAAAATGTAGCAAAGGCTCTGTATAACCTGATGGTTGAAATTTACCATGAAAAACTAAATCACATGCAGCCTTGAATGCTATGGACTTATCAAAATTTCCTGCCATAGGTTGATAAGCAGATTGGTCTTTCATGGTGGGATCCTTTAAATTTTGTCTGTCAACAATTTTTGCCATTTTTTTCATAATTTCTAACACTTGTTTTTTACTACACACACCATGATATAGCCAATTAGCTATATGTTGACTGCTTATTCTGCAAGTAGCCCTATCCTCCATCAAACCAACTCCATTTATATCAGGAACTTTCGAGCATCCGACAGATTGATCAATCCATCTAACCACATATCCTAAAATTCCTTGGGCATTATTTCTAAGTTCATTATTAATTTCTTCAATTGACCAGTTATTTTTTTTTGCCACTGGAATAGTTAATAAATCTAAAAGTTTAGCAGGTTTTCTTTTTGATAACTCTTTATGTTTATCAAATACGTTAATTTCGTGATAGTGAAGAGCGTGAATTGATGCTGCAGTAGGGGATGGTACCCAGGCACAATTAGCTCCTGACGCAGGATGAGCAGCTTTCTGTTTTAACATGTCCCTCATTAAGTCTGGCATTGCCCACATTCCTTTTCCGATTTGAGCTTTTCCTGAAAAACCACAAGAGAGACCTATATCAACGTTATTATTTTCATAAGCTGAGATCCATTTTGAAGATTTCATGTTTCCCTTAAGAATCATTGGGCCAGATTCCATTGAAGTATGGATTTCATCTCCAGTTCTGTCTAAAAATCCAGTATTAATAAAGAAGACTCTATTTTTTAAAACTCTTATACATTCTTTTAAATTAACAGAGGTTCTTCTTTCTTCATCCATAATTCCACAAAGTATTTGATTTTTTTTTAATTTTAATACTTTTTCAACTTTCTCAAAAATTAAATTGGTAAAAGCACATTCCTCTGGACCGTGCATTTTTGGTTTAACGATATAAATTGAATTAGTTTTTGAATTTCCTTTTCTTTTAAAATCATGAATGCTAGCAAGAGAAGTAACGAATGCATCTAAAATTCCTTCAGGACATTCAGATCCGTCATTTAAAAGTATTGCTGGAGTTGTCATAAGATGACCAACATTTCTATTTAAAAGCAATGATCTGCCATGTAATTTAAATTTTTTACCTTTTTTTGAAATATAATTTCTATCAGCATTTAATTTTCTTATAATTTTTTTTCCTTTTTTTAAAAATTTTACTTTTAAATTTCCTTTCATTAATTCCAACCAATTTCGATATCCAAGAACTTTATCTTCGGCATCTACGGCTGCTACACTGTCTTCATGATCACAAATAGTAGAAATAGCAGATTCTAAAAAAATATCGTGTATATTTATTTTATTTCCATCAGGATTATTAGGCTCCATATTTCCAACTTGATTAAATAAAATATCAATATGAAGATTATTATTAACAAATAATAACGAAGATATTTTATTTGATTTTTTATTATAACCTACAAATTGTTTTGGATTTTTTAGTTTTAAAATTAATTTATTATTTTTTATTTCTGGAATTTTTCTTAAATTGTTCCAACTTTTATTTTTTAAAGGTATGTATTTATCTAATAGATTGAGAGAATATTCTATAACTTTTTTACCTCTAATTGGATTGTAAGTATTTCCTTTTAATGCTCCATGAGTTTCTGGGATTATATCTGCCCCATATAAACTATCATATAAGCTAACCCATCTCGCGTTGGCAGCATTTAATAAAAATCTAGAATTAGAAACAGGACAGACTAGCTGAGGACCACAAATACTCGAAATTTCATTATCAACATTTTTTGTCAAAATTTTAAAATTTGGCCCAGGTTTTAATAAATAACCAATTTTTTTTAAGAATTTCATATATTCTTTTAAATTTAAATTTTTATATTTTCTTTCAATATGCCAAGTATCGATTGATTTTTGAATTTTTTCTCTTTTTTCTAATAACTTTTTATTTTTTGGAGCTAATTCTGTTACCGCTTTACTAAAGCCGTTCCAGAATTTATTTTTTTTAATATGAATCCCCTTCAAAAGCTCATTATTTATAAAATTAAATAGAATTTTGGATACTGAAAAGTTTTTAATTTTAATATATTCTTCTTTTTTTTTCATTTAATAACTGTTTTTTTACAAAAAATATAATTTTTTTTAATTTCACCATTTTATTGCCTATTTTAAATTGATAAACAACTGTAATAATTATTAAATATATGAAAAATTATCTAAATTTTGAAATTGAATTAAAAAATCTTGAGAAAGAACTTGATCAATTAAAAGATCCCTATAACCAAGAAGGTTTGTCCGAAGTAGATACTGAAAAAATTTCTGAAGTACAAAATGAAATAAATGAAAAACTAAAGAATATTTACTCCAATCTAGATCCTTGGCAAACTGCTTTAGTGGCAAGACATGAGGACAGGCCTAAGGCAAAATTTTTTATAGATAATTTATTTGATGATTTTGTTTCGCTTTCAGGCGATAGATTTTATGGCGAAGACAAATCAGTCATATCAGGATTTGCTAAATTTGATGGAAAATCAGTTTTAGTTATTGGCCAGGAAAAAGGTGAAAATTTAGAAACTAGAATAGATAGAAATTTTGGCATGATGAGACCCGAAGGTTATAGAAAAACAATTAGATTAATGAAACTTGCAGATAAATTCAGAATACCAATCATTTCATTTATAGATACACCTGGCGCATACCCAGGAGTTGGGGCCGAAGAAAGAGGACAAGCTGAAGCAATAGCAAGATCAATAGAATGTTGCATGTCTCTTACAGTTCCAACTTTATCTATTATTATAGGCGAAGGTGGCTCTGGTGGAGCAATAGCACTAGCATCCTCAAATAAAGTTTTAATGCTTCAAAATGCAATTTACTCAGTTATTTCTCCCGAGGGATGCGCAACAATACTTTGGAGAGATCCTAAAAAAACTTTAGAGGCATCAACAGCGATGAAGCTTTCCTCTAAAGATCTTTTGCAGCTAGACATAATAGATGAAGTAATACCAGAACCAATTGGAGGAGCTCACAGAGACAAAGATTTGACATTAGACAACGTGAGAAATGCTATTAAAAAAAATTTAATTTTATTTTCAGATATGGATAAGGAACAAATACTAAATCACAGAAAAAATAAATTTTTATCTATTGGGAGAAAAAAAGGTTTTGCCAGCAGCTCAAATTTTTCAGAAAATCTCCTGATCAAAGAAAATTTTTTTAATAAAAATATTGCAAAGTTAAAAAAAGATAAAAAATTTTTATTTATTGGGATATTTATAATTTTAATTACAGCTATTTTAATTGCTTTTATTTAACTTTACAAAGATCCGTGGCAGTGTTTGTATTTTTTCCCAGAGTTACATGGACATGGTTCATTTCTGCCAATTTTAGATTTGGATAATTTTTTAAAATTTTCAGAAGTATTATTTTCTTTTACTTTTACTTTTTCAACTGGGTTTTCTATAATTTTTAAGTTTAATAATATAGTTACTAGATCCGTTTTTAATTTATTAAGTAGATTTTCAAATAGTGTAAAGGCTTCTTTTTTATATTCTATTAAAGGATCTCTTTGACCATAAGATCTTAAACCGATTACTTGTCTTAATTGCTCAAGATATTGAATATGAAGTTTCCAATTTTGATCGATTAATTGAAGAAAAATTCTTTTTTCTATTTCTCTAGCCTGATTTAACTCTAAAATTTTTACCCTTTCTTTTCTTTTTTCTTCAAACTTTTGATTAATTAATTCAACAAAATCATTATCTTTTGAATTTATCAATTTTAAAACTTCTTCTTCATTAAATGATTTTCCAACAATAGATTTTAGTTGATTTGAAAAATCAGTAGAATTGGGTTTTTGCAAATTTTTTGCTTTAAGATTTTTTAAATTATTTGTTACTTCATTTAAAAAAGAGTCTGAATAACTGTTAATTTCATTATCATTTAAAACCTTGTTTCTTTGACTAAATATTACCTGTCTTTGATCATTTAAAAC
Organism: uncultured Pelagibacteraceae bacterium; assembly: GCA_902568235.1. Classification (GTDB taxonomy): domain Bacteria; phylum Pseudomonadota; class Alphaproteobacteria; order Pelagibacterales; family Pelagibacteraceae; genus Pelagibacter. Next base: position 188,397 of record CACFPS010000001.1, read on the forward strand.
ATTATCGAATTTTAGAAGAGTCTTCCTGATGTCGAAGTTTCTAGCCTCGACTTTTTGTTGAGCCCTTTCTAATGCTTTATTTATCCAAGGATGGTCTATACTTTCTCCATCTTTAAGCCCAAGTTTTTCAAGAATATTGTTCATAGACTCTGATCCAAATATTCGCATCAAATCATCTTCTAAACTAACAAAAAATATCGAATTTCCTTCGTCACCTTGTCTTCCCGATCTACCACGAGCCTGATTATCCACCCTTCTGCTCTCCATTCTTTCTGTTCCAACTACAAAAAGTCCACCTAATTTCTTGATTTCATTTTTTTGAGCCTCATCTTGACCTCCCAGCTTAATATCAACACCTCTTCCAGATATGCTCGTAGTTATTATAATTGAATTTTTTTTTCCGGCATTTGCAATTATTTCTGCTTCTTTTTCATGATTTTTTGCATTTAACACAATATGTTGAATATTTTTTTTATTTAATAAATTAGAGTAATGTTCAGATTTGTTTATACTTGCGGTGAATACCAATACTGGTTGTCCCAACTTATTGCACTCCTCTATTTTTTTTATTATTGAGTCATCTTTTTCCTTTATAGTTCTATAAATTTGATCATTCCAATCTTTCCTAATCATATTTTTATTTGTAGGAATTGTAACCACAGGCAAATTATAAATTTCAAAAAATTCTGCAGATTCAGTCTGTGCTGTACCAGTGCAACCAGCCAGTTTATTGTAAAGTTTAAAAAAATTTTGATAAGTAATTGATGCCAATGTTTGATTTTCTGCATTTATATTTAATTTTTCTTTAGCCTCTAAACTTTGATGCAATCCATCACCAAATCTCCTTCCAGGCAATTGTCTTCCTGTTTGTTCATCAATAATAATAACTTGACCTTCTTTGATTATATAGTCCCTTCCATTTTGAAAAAGGTGATTAGCTTTTAAAGCTTGGTTTACATGATGCACTAAATGTAGATTTTCAGGATCATAAAAATTATTATTTTTTAAAATGCCCGCTTTAGAGAATATTTTTTCAATATTGTCTATACCTTTGTTTGTAAGCAAAATATTTCTATCTTTTTCATCTATTTCAAAATCTTCACTTTTTAAATTTTTAATTAGTTTATCTATTGCTATATATTGATTGGTTTTATCTTCAGCAGCACCCGATATTACCAATGGAGTTCTTGCCTCATCAATTAAACATGAATCAATTTCGTCAACAATAGCATAGTTATGTTTTCTTTGAGTCATTTCTAGATTAGAAAATTTCATATTATCTCGAAGGTAATCAAAGCCTAACTCACTGTTTGTTGCATAAGTAATATCTTTGTTGTAATTTTCTTTTCTTTCTTCATCTGTTTGACCAGAATTTATATAACCACAAGACAAACCTAAAAATTTATATATTTTACCCATATTATGACTATCTCTTTTAGCCAGATAATCATTTACAGTTACTATATGTACACCTTTTTTCTCAAGAGCATTTAAATAAGCTGCAAGTGTAATCGTTAAAGTTTTTCCCTCACCTGTTTTCATTTCAGCTATTTTATTTTCATGTAAAACAACACCCCCAATTAGCTGAACATCAAAATGTCTTTCATTATTAATTCTTTTTGACGCCTCTCTAACTAAAGCAAATGCCTCAGGTAAAATTTCGTTAAGATTTTTGCCATTTTTGACTTCATTAATAAATTTTTCTGTTTTTAATGGAAATTCATCTTCATTTAAATTTTGAAAATTTTTTTCAAGTCTATTAATTTTATCTACTACTTTTTTAATCTTATCCAATTCTCTTTGATTCCCACTTTTTATTATTTTCGAAATTAGATTTAGAGGATTAAACATTTTTTGATGTATTAATGTATTTTAAAATATATATAGTAACTAATTTGTAAATTTAAATATCATGGATTTTAGCATAAGCAACTTTTTTGACAGAAATAGAAAAACAAAAACTGGTGATTTTCAAGATTTAGAACATATTGATGGTTTATCGGTCTCTTCAGTAAGCTGTGGTCTATATGAAAAAAATAGAGATGATTTAGTTTTATTTTATTTTAGAGATAAGGCTAGTCACGCTTCTGTATTCACTCAATCCAAAGCAATATCTGAAAATATTAAATGGAACAAAAAAATTAAATCAAAAAAAATTACAGCTTTATTAATTAATACGAGAAATGCAAATGCATTGACAGGATCAGAAGGCTTTAATTCTTTAAAAAAAATATCATTAAATTTGTCAGAATTATTAACTAATAAACAAAAAAAAGATGAAGATATTCCAAGAAAAATTGACTCTAATGAAATATTATTCGCTTGTACAGGAACTATTGGAGAAAGATTTCCATTTGAAAAAATTATAAATAAATTGCCCAAACTTATTGACCAAATTAAATATACACAGAATAAGTACATTTGGGTAAAGGCAGCATTGGGAATTATGACAACAGACACTAAACCTAAATTATCAATGTCAGAATGTAAAATTGGATCGGCAAATGTCAGAGTTTATGGAGTTGCCAAAGGCTCTGGAATGATATTTCCTAATATGGCAACCACTCTTGGATTTATATTTACAGATGCAAATTTGAATTCTAAATTATTAAAAAAAATTTTGTCTAAAAATATAAAAACAACTTTTAATGCAATTTCATGCGATGGTGATACTAGTACAAACGATATGGTATCTATTTTTGCAACAAATAAGGCAGATCATGCAAATATTAAAACTGTTAGCGATCCTAAACTAAAGAATTTTGATAAAGCAGTCCATGAGGTTTTATTAAATTTGGCAAAAAGAGTAGTTGCTGATGGAGAAGGTGCTTCAAAGTTTATCAGTATTAATTGTATAAATTGTAAAAATGAAAAAGATGCTAGAGAAATTTCTTTTTCAATAGCAAATTCACCCTTGGTTAAAACAGCGATAGCTGGCGAAGATCCAAATTGGGGAAGGATTGTAATGTCTGTAGGGAAAAGTAATGCAAAAGTTGATATAAAAAAACTTTCAATCAAAATTGGACCATACAAAGTATTTACCAAAGGTATATTGGATAAAGATTATAAAGAGTCAAACGTTGCGGACTATATGAAAAATGATTCATTAGAATTAACTGTTGATTTGAGCTTGGGAAAGAAATATTTTACAGCTTACACAATGGATCTAACTAAAAACTATATTGCTATTAATACAGATTATAGGTCATAAATCTATTGAAATTTTGAATTTGGATATTAAATAATTTTAATGATAAAATATTTATTAAAATGTAATAATTGCTCCTATGAGTTTGATAGCTGGTTCAGCACATCAAACGAATACAATAGACTTAAAAAATTAAAATTATTAAATTGTGATACTTGTGGTTCAGACAAAATTGAAAAATCTTTAATGTCTCCTAATCTGACCAATACGAAAAAAAATATTACAAGTGAAAAAAATTTAAAATCTAAAGAACTTAAAAAAACACTTAAGGAATATCAAAAATTTATTAAAAAAAACTTTGAGTTTGTTGGTGATAATTTTGCCTATGAGGCCAGATCAATTCATTATAGCAAAAGAAAAACAAAAAAAGGAATTTATGGCAATGCATCTTTGAAAGATGTTAAGGAACTAAAGGACGAAGGCATAGAAACCGAAATGATGCCTTGGATAGATGATAAAGAAAATTAAGATCTGTGAAATTTTGATATGTAATTTACTGATTTGTCACTAGAAATGCTCCATTTATCAAAAATTGGATTAAATTTTATACCATCAATTTTTTTTAAATTAAGCAAATTTTTTTTGCATATTTTCTCAAGTATTTCAGGTTTAACAAATTTATTCCAATCATGTGTTCCAATTGGAAGCCATCTAAGAACATATTCAGCCCCTATTATCGCAAATAAATAAGATTTTAACGTCTGGTTTAAAGTAGCAATAAACATAATTCCTGATTTTTTTAAAAATTTAGCACTTTCTTTAATAAAGAAATCAATATTTTCCACATGTTCAACAATTTCCATATTTAAAATTACATCAAATTTTTTATTAAAAAAAAAATTTTCAGGACTTGCATTGAAATACTCAATAGGAAGTTTACTTTTTTTTAAATGATACTTGGCAATTTCTATATTTTTTTTTGATGCATCAATACCAACAACTTTAGCTCCTAGCCTAGACATAGGTTCTGATAATAATCCTCCGCCACATCCAATATCAAGAATATTTAACCCCCTTAAAGGTTTTTCTTTAATGTTTATATTAAAGTCATTTAATATATTTTCTTTGATATATTTTATTCTTATTGGATTGAATTTATGCAAAGGTTTAAATTTACCTTCAGGATTCCACCATTCTTCAGCAATTTTTGTAAATTTTTCTACTTCTTTTTTATTTATTGTATTTGTTTTCATTCTTTGTTGACATTATATTCAAGATGTATTTTATCAACATATTTAAGTTATTAAATTAAAATTTATTCAATGAAAATTGTAGTATTAAAATTTGGCGGAACATCAGTAGGCTCTATCGAAAGAATAAGAAAAGCTGCAAAAATAATAATTAGTTATGTCAAAAAAAAATATAAAGTAATAGTTTTATCATCAGCTATGAGTACCGTTACTAATGATTTGGTAAAGAAATCAAAAAAAATAAGTAAAAATTTTCCACATGCTGAGTACGATGTTTTAGTTTCTGCTGGAGAGCAAATGTCTTGTCCATTAATTGCGGGCGAATTAATTGAAAAAGGTTTTAAATCGAGATCTTGGATGTCTTGGCAGGTGCCAATACTAACTGAGGGCAAGCATAAGTTTTCAAGAATAAGTCATATCTATAAAAAAGAAATTTTAAAATATTTAAAATCAGGTGGAATTCCTATTGTTGCAGGGTTTCAGGGGATTAATTCGAAAAATAGAATTACCACTATTGGCAGAGGAGGAACTGATGCAAGTGCAATAATGTTTGCAAAATTTTTTAATTCAGAAAAATGTATAATTTATACGGATGTTGATGGAGTTTATACTACAGATCCCAACAAACTAAAATCAGCCAAAAAATTAAAAGTTATATCTTATGAAGAAATGCTTGAAATGACTTCTCTTGGAGCAAAAGTAATGCAGCCACACTCTGTACAAGATGCAAGGCTTAATAGAGTAGATATTGAAGTAAAATCATCCTTTGTTAACAAAAGTGGCACTTTAATTACGAAGAAAAAAAATATTATTAATAATTCTAGCAATAAAATAATAACAGGGATTTCTTCTACACAAAATGATGCAAAAGTTACCCTGGTAGGCGTTAAGGACAGACCAGGTATAGCGGCCTCAATATTTAAACCTCTTTCTCAAAATTCAATTAATGTTGATATGGTTGTTCAAAATATATCTGCAAATGGAATTGAAACTGACTTGACTTTTACAATTAAATTGGATGACTTAAATAAAACAAAAAAAATAATTAATGAAAATAAAAATATTAATTTTAAAAAATTACTTTTTGATAAAGATGTTTCAAAAGTTTCAATAATAGGGGTTGGCATGATAACAACACCAGGAGTAACATATAGAATGTTTCAGTCTTTGGCTAACTATAAAATTAATATACAGGTGATATCAACTTCAGAGATAAAAATTTCAGTCTTGATAAATAAAAAAAATGTTAAAAAAGCAATTAAAGCTTTACATAGTGAATTTAATTTAGATAAATAAAATATTTAAAATGAGTTTAAGGCCTTTTAGAGATATAAAGAGAAAAAAAACAAAAGAGATACATTTAGGTAAAGTTAAAATAGGTGGAGAAAATCCCATATCTGTACAGTCGATGACCAATACTTTAACTACCAATGTAAGTGAAACTATAAAACAAATTAATGAAATTTCAGAGGCTGGAGCTGATATAGTTAGAGTATCTTGTCCAGATTCAGATTCAACAACTGCACTTAAAGAAATAACAAGACATGTTAGTGTGCCAATTGTAGCTGATATTCACTTTCATTATAAAAGGGCAATAGAAGCAGCTGAAAATGGAGCCAAATGTTTAAGAATAAATCCAGGAAATATCGGTAATAAAAGTAGAATAAAAGAAGTTGTTTCTGCAGCAAAAAATAATGAATGCGCAATAAGAATAGGAGTTAACGCAGGATCTTTAGAACAAGATATACTAGAAAAGTATAAAGAGCCGTGTCCTGAGGCACTAGAAGAAAGTGCTTTAAGAAACATAAGTATTATTGAGGACCAAGATTTTTCTAATTTTAAAGTTAGTGTAAAATCGTCTGATGTTTTCTTATCAATAGCCGCTTATAGACTTTTATCTATGAAGACCAATTATCCATTGCATCTTGGAATTACAGAGGCAGGGAGTTTTTTACCAGGAAGTATTAAATCTTCCATAGGTTTTGGCGCTTTATTGCTTGAAGGCATAGGTGATACGATTAGAGTATCATTATCTGACAATCCGGTAGAGGAAGTAAAAGTAGGAAATGAAATTTTAAAATCATTAAATCTGAGAAATCGTGGAGTTAAAATAATATCTTGTCCGTCTTGTGCAAGACAAGCATTTAAAGTTATTGATATTGTAAGAACCTTAGAGGAAAAATTATCTTACATTAAAACACCAATAACTCTTTCAATCATTGGCTGTGTTGTTAATGGACCAGGTGAGGCCGCCCAAACCAACATTGGTATTACAGGCGGTGGAAAGGGCAGTAATATGCTATATTTAAATGGTGTTCAAACAGAAAAGGTAGATACAAAAGAAATAATAAATACCGTTGTTAGACTTGTAGAGAAAAAAGCAAGAGAAATTGAAAATAATACTTAATGCTTCCTATAAAAAAAGTAAAAAATTTAATAGAAAAGCATGAAGATTTAGAAAAAGAACTTTCCTCTGGACAAATGGACAAAAAGTTCTTCGCAGAAAAATCAAAAGAGTATTCTGAATTAAATGAAATAATTGAAGCAGCAAAAGAGTATTTAAATTATGAAAATAATTACAAAGATTTAGAGAAAATATTGGAAGATCAAAATATAGAGTTAGAATTAAAAGATCTGGCATCAAATGAGCTCATTAACTTAAAAAAAAAACATGAATTTAATGAGAAACATTTAAAACTATTTTTATTGCCAAAAGATGAAGCTGATACAAAAAATGCAATAATTGAAATAAGAGCTGGCACAGGAGGTTTGGAAGCAAGTTTATTTGCTTCAGATTTGTTTAAGATGTATGAAAAAGTAAGTAATAAAAAAAAATGGCTTTTAGAAATAATATCAATCTCCAAAAGTGATGCCGGAGGTTTAAAGGAAGTTATTGCATCGATTAAAGGTAAAAATATTTATTCTTCTTTAAAATATGAGAGCGGGGTACATAGAGTTCAGCGTGTTCCAGACACCGAAACTCAAGGCAGAGTTCATACTTCAGCCGCTACAGTAGCTGTACTACCCGAGGCAGAAGATGTAGATGTTAAAATCGAAGATAAAGATTTAAGAATAGATGTATTCAGAAGTAGTGGACCAGGAGGGCAGAGTGTCAATACAACAGACTCGGCAGTTAGAATAACTCATATTCCAACAGGAATTGTTGTTAGCCAACAAGATGAAAAATCTCAAATTAGAAATAAAGAGAAAGGTTTGAAAATTCTAAGATCTAGAATATATGAATTAGAAAGACAAAAAAGAGACATGGTCCGATCTCAAGACAGAAAAAATAAAATAGGAACTGGTGACAGGTCGGAAAGAATTAGAACTTATAACTTTCCCCAAGGTAGAGTTACTGACCATAGAATAAATTTAACTTTGCATAAATTAGAAGAATTTATGGAGGGTGAGATTTTTGATGAAATGATTGAAAATTTAAGTCTGCAAGCTCAACAAAATGAACTTGATAAATTAAACTAATATGAATTATCAAACAATCATTGATAAAGGTTCTTCTTTACTTAGTAAGCGCAAGATTGAGAATCCACATTTAGATAGTCAATTGATTTTGTCAAAAATTCTAAATAAAGAAAAAGAAGAAATTTTGATAAATTTAAATAAAGTTATAAATAAAAAATCAATTAAAGAATTTAATCTTTTACTTTCAAAGCGATTAAAAAATGAACCTATTGCATACATTTTAGGTTCAAAAGAATTTTGGAAAAGTAAATTTTTAGTAAATAGGTCTGTTTTAATTCCAAGGCCCGAAACAGAACATTTGGTTGAAGAAATTTTAAAAATAATAAATAGCAATGAATCAAAAAAAATATTAGATGTTGGTACTGGATCTGGCTGCATTATTATTTCAATCTTAAAAGAAAGACCCAAGTGTCATGTTACAGCGGTTGATATATCGGTAAAAGCTTTAAATGTTGCTAAAAGTAATGCAAAAATGCATCACTTAGAAAATAAAATTAAATTTGTTAATATCGATATTGACAAATTCCAATCTTCTAAATATGATTTGATTGTAACTAATCCCCCTTATATAAAACTAGGTGATTTTAAAAGGTTGGAAGATGATATTAAGCTTTATGAACCAAAATTAGCACTCGATGGTGGTTCGGATGGTTATAGAGAAATAAAGAAAATTATTTATAAAAGCTCAAAAATATTAAGATATAATGGAAAGTTGGTTATGGAAATTGGCGATAAACAAAAAAATCGCACAACTTTAGAACTAAAAAAAAATGGTTTTTTTATTAATAAAATATGCAAGGATCTGTCTGGTAAATGCAGAATTTTAATTGCAACTAAAACTTTTAAATGAATAATTTCAGAAATAACAACAGAAGAGCTAGATTTAAATCTGGCACAGATAGAAATTTTAGAAAACGAAATGGTAATGGGCATAAAAATAATGGTGATTTTAGTTCAAATCATGATTTTAGAAGAAAAAATCCAGGAAAAAATAACCAAAATGCCTCTAAGTTAGTTTTGAAATACCAAGATCTAGCTAGAGAAGCCTTATCTAATGGAGATAAAATTTTATCAGAAAATTATTTACAACATGCTGACCATTTTTCTCGAATAATATCCGCTCAAGAAATTGCAAGAGATAATCATAATCAAGAGAAAAATTTACATCAAAAAAATGTTGAGGATAAAAATTCTACAACAGATACTGAAAACAAAGATACCGAAAGTCAAACGATTTCATCTGATTAATTTAATTTAGATATTATTTCAGATTTAAGAACATCAATTTTTATTTTTGAAACTTCAAAGTTTTTTCTATCTTGACCTTTTAAAATTATACCTGAGGGTAATTTAAGTTTTTGGGAATTTATCTTTTTTCCATTCCTAATTACTTCATAATGCAAATGTGGTCCTGTAGATAATCCAGTTGATCCAACATAGCCAATAATTTGTCCTTGTTTTACTCTAACACCCTTTTTTATTCCATTTCCAAATTTTGATAAATGAGCATATACAGTTTGATACATAGAGTTGTGTTTGATTTTTACGCAGTTACCCCCCCCACCACACCATTGTGCCCTTGTAATTATTCCATCACCTGATGCCATAATAGGTGTACCTTTAGGAGCAGCAAAGTCTGTTCCTAAATGCATTTTGTTATAACCTAAAATTGGATGTTTTCTTTTGCCAAATGAAGATGATAATCTTGCTCCATTTATTGGAGTTTTCATTAGAGTTTTTCTAACACTTTTTCCATTCTCATCAAAATAGTCAACTTTATGCTTTTTATATTCATATCGATAAAGTTGTAAATTGTTATTCTGTAATTTTAAATTAGCAAAAATAATATCTCCCGTATCAATTATTTTTCCCGAAGAATCAATAAATTCTTCATAAATAATTTGAAAACTGTCATTTTTCCAAACATCTCTCTGAAAATCAACTTGAAAGCCATATAATCTTGCAAACTCTAAAATTATATTTGGTTTAATGCCTAGCTTTTCTGCGCTGTTGTATAAGCTACTTGTAATTATGGTCTCTTTATATACTACTTTTTTACTAAAATTTTTTTCAATTAATTTAGATTTAAAAGTATTTGTATTTTCAATTCTTGAAAATAGCATTTCATTTTTTTTGTTTGTTTCTATTTTAAACTCAATCAATATTGAACCTTGCAATCTATCAATTTTAAAAAATATTTTTTGTCCAGTTTTTAAAATTTTTAATGATTTATTTTTTTTTATATTATCGAGAAATATTTTTTGCTCATTATTTTCAATTTCCATATTTTTTATTATACTTTCGTAGGTGTCGCCTGATTTTACAATATACTCAATTGATTTATATCTGGACTTTAAATTTGAGCTAATTTTTTTTAATGTCTTATGTAAATAAATATTGCTCAAACTTTTCTTAAAAGTCGAAACTTGATTTTGTCTGTTTTTATTATAATAATCGTGACTTAATAGTATTATTAAAACTAATATTATTAACCAAATAAAGACTGAATACTCTTTTAGCTTTTTTTCTAATTTACGCATGAATTTTAAATACGTTCTAAAATTACTGATTTTTATGGCTTTTTAAAACATATATTATTTATCTAATACCTTGATTTATTAATTTTTTCTAATATAAGCGTCACACTCAACATATAAAAAATGTTAATTATTGGGCTTAATAACCCAATTAGCTATTTAATTTGTTAATATTTTAAGAAGAGAAGTGTGGACGGTTAAGGTTACCAAAATTTGTCGTACACACTTCAAAACTATCACATGAGTATTATTCTTAGTACTTATGTGGAAGCTAGTGTGCGCCGTTTTTAAACTTGAGAGTTTGATCATGGCTCAGAACGTACGCTGGCGGCACGCCTTATACATGCAAGTCGAACGAAGTAGCAATACTTAGTGGCAGACGGGTGAGTAACATGTGGGTATCTTCCCTTTGGTGAGGAATAACGCGAGGAAACTTGCGCTAATACCTCATAAGTCTTTACGGAGAAAGCTTTATGCGCCAATGGATGAGCCCGCACTTGATTAGTTTGTTGGTGGGGTAATGGCCTACCAAGGCTTTGATCAATAGCTGATCTGAGAGGATGATCAGCCACATTGGGACTGAGACACGGCCCAAACTCCTACGGGAGGCAGCAGTAGGGAATATTGCACAATGGAGGAAACTCTGATGCAGCGATGCCGCGTGAGTGAAGAAGGCCTTTGGGTTGTAAAGCTCTTTCGTCGGGGAAGAAAATGACTGTACCCGAATAAGAAGGTCCGGCTAACTTCGTGCCAGCAGCCGCGGTAATACGAAGGGACCTAGCGTAGTTCGGAATTACTGGGCTTAAAGAGTTCGTAGGTGGTTGAAAAAGTTGGTTGTGAAATCCCGGAGCTTAACTCCGGAACTGCAATCAAAACTTTTCAGCTAGAGTATGATAGAGGAAAGCAGAATTTCTAGTGTAGAGGTGAAATTCGTAGATATTAGAAAGAATACCAATTGCGAAGGCAGCTTTCTGGATCATTACTGACGCTGAGGAACGAAAGCATGGGTAGCGAAGAGGATTAGATACCCTCGTAGTCCATGCCGTAAACGATGTGTGTTAGACGTTGGAAATTTATTTTCAGTGTCGCAGCGAAAGCATTAAACACACCGCCTGGGGAGTACGACCGCAAGGTTAAAACTCAAATGAATTGACGGGGACCCGCACAAGTAGTGGAGCATGTGGTTTAA
>CACFPS010000001.1:205000-219870 GCA_902568235.1 uncultured Pelagibacteraceae bacterium
TGTCGATACTTACAAATCCAAACTGATGAAGTTTAGTTACTTTTTCTATATATTCTTCATTAATTTTTGAAGTTGTTCCCATTAATTGAAAAAACGACCCAAATTTCAAAATTTTATATATTTGATTGAGTATTTTAGAATAAAAAAAATCTAGTTTATCAAGCTTTCTAAATAATACCCTGATTTTAGAATTAAAAAAATTTACATAATAAAATTTACTTTCAGTGAAATATAAATTAAGTTTCTTATTAGCAAACATAGATATAATCTTATATATTTTACGGTTTTATATAAATAATTGTTATTAAATGGGTCTAAAAAAATCAATAAAAATTAATCGAAAAATAATAGGAGATAGATATAAATCATTTATAATTGCTGAAATTGGCCAGGCACACGGTGGGTCTTTTAAAAAAGCACTAAAATATATAGACTTAATTTCTAAAACAGGTGCTGATGCTATAAAATTTCAAACTCATATTGCGGATGCAGAATCTACTTTAGATGAGCCATTTAGAGTGTCATTTTCAAAAAAATTTAAATCGAGATATCAATATTGGAAGGCAATGGAATTTAGCTTTTCTGAATGGAAAAAAATTTCGAATTACTCTAAAAAAAAAGGACTTATTTTTTTAAGCTCACCTTTTTCAGTAGAAGGTGTCAATTTATTGAACAGACTAGGAGTTAAAGCATTGAAAATTGGCTCAGGTGAATTCTTTTCAAAAAATGTAATATCTGCAATGATAAAAACAAAAAAACCCTTAATACTTAGCACTGGCATGTCGAAGATGAGTGAAATTAAAAATATGACTAAACTTTTTGAAAAAAAATCTGTTAAATATGCAATCCTTCAATGTACAAGTCTATATCCATCATCTTTAAAAACTATTGGTCTAAACATATTACATGATTTAAAAAAAAAATATAATTGTCCTATAGGTCTATCTGATCATAGCGGTTCTATATATTCAGGTTTAGCTGCACTAGCTTATGGAGCTAATATCTTAGAAGTTCATGTTACAACAAATTATAAATCTATTAATCCCGATATGTCATCCTCAATAAATTTACAAGAATTAGAAACGCTTTGTAAAGCAAGAGATGCTTTTTATGAAATTCAAACTCATCCGATTGATAAAGATAAAATTTCAAGTAAACTCCATAAAATGAAAAAAATTTTTGGAAAAAGTATTGCCTTAAAAAAAAATTTACAAGTAGATAGTATTTTAACCTTAAATAATTTGACAACAAAAAAACCTGGCTTTGGTATTCCTGAGGATAAAATCAAGAAACTAATAGGTAAAAAACTTAAGAAAAGTGTTTCAAAAAATAGATTGTTAAAATGGACAGATATATATGCTTAGAAAAAAAATATGCATTTTAGTTAATAGCAGGGCCAATTATGCAAGAATTAAGACTGCGCTTCAAGCAATCCAAAAAAGAAAAAAACTACAACTTCAACTTGTAATTGGAGCCTCAGCAGTTCTTGATAGGTTTGGTGATCTCACAAAAATAATTAAGAAGGATGGATTTAAAATAGTTGGAAAAATTTACTCTATCGTTGAAGGAGAAAATCCTACAACAATGGCAAAATCAACTGGACTTGCGATAATAGAATTGTCTAATCTATTTGAAAATTTGAAGCCTGATATTGTATTAACAGTGGCCGACAGATTTGAAACCTTAGCAACTGCTATTGCTGCTAGTTATATGAACATTCCTTTAGCCCATACCCAAGGAGGCGAAGTAACAGGTTCTATTGATGAAAGTGTTAGACACGCAATTACAAAGCTGTCTAATATTCATTTCCCAGCAACCAAATTAGCAAAAAGAAACATTATAAAAATGGGTGAAAATCCTAAAAATGTTTATTTAACCGGATGTCCATCGATAGATCTTGCAAAAAAGGTCAATCCAAAAATATCAAAAAATTTCTTTTCATACTATGGAGGAGTGGGACCTAAAATTGATCCAACAAAACCTTACATGGTGGTTTTGCAACATCCAGTTACAACAGAATACGGAAGTGGAATGAAACAAATAAATCAAACTATCGAGGCAGTAAATTCAATTAAAATACAAACAGTTTGGCTGTGGCCAAATGTTGATGCCGGCTCTGATGAAATATCAAAAGGTTTAAGGACCTTTAGAGAAATAAAAAAACCTAAACTTATACATTTTTATAAAAATTTTAAACCAGAGGATTATTTAAAACTAATTAAAAATTGTACATGTATTATTGGAAATTCTAGTTCAGCAATAAGGGAAGGTTCTTTTTTGGGCATACCTGCGGTCAACATAGGTACGAGACAGAAGGGACGAGAACATGGGAAAAATATTATATTTTCTGACTATAATTCAAAAAATATTTCAAGAGCTATAAGGAAACAATTATTGAAAAAAAAATATAAAAAAGAAAATATTTTTGGTAATGGAAATTCAGGAGAAAAGATTGCAAAAATTTTATCTAAAATAAATATAAAAGTTCAAAAGAAACTAAATTATTAATGAATATGAAAAATAGAAAATTATTTGAACATGAACAGACTCTTAGAAGAGAAGTTTTTTTTACAGAAAAAAAATGGCCACATTTTGATATTCTTTTTAAAAATATTAAACAAATTTCTAAAAAATTAAAAAGAGACTCAGTTATAGTTTCGCTTGAAAGAGGAAACTTATATGGAAATATAAGTTTATTAGCTCCATTTTTTGAAAATAAAAAATTTATATCAGTAGATTGTAGTGGGAAAGAAATATTAAAAAGAGGTTCATATAATAAAAAGTATGTTTCAAACAAAAAAATAATCAAAATACCAATTGATTATCATTTTGATCATAAAAGAATAAAATTGAAAAAAAATTTAGCTGATTGCGTAATTATTCCTAATTTAATTCATCATATTAACGACCATGACAAGTTATTCAAACAGATAAAAAAAATATTAAAAAAAAATGGTTTCCTATACATATTTGAACCTTTGTTAAGAGAATTACATCAAATACCAGAAGATTATTTAAGGTACACTCCTTATGGCCTGGAATATAAATTAAAAAAATTTGGATTTAAAAAATTTAAATCTCAGGTCTCAGGTGGCCCTTTTACAGCAATAGCTTATTGTTGGGACCAAGCTCTACAATATATTCCAAAAAATATAAGAGATAACAAAACTAAATGGTTTTATAAAAAACATTTCAAGTCACTAATTACAATGGAAAAAAAATATAAAAAAAATCTTGTAAGAAAAAATACGTCTTTCCCTGTAAGCTTTTCTTTAACTGCATATAAATAAAAAAGTGATTAACGGTAAAAAGATATTAGCTGTAGTACCTGCTCGAGGGGGAAGCAAGGGTATTAAATTGAAAAATTTAAGAAAGATAAATAAAATTTCTTTAGTCTCTCATGTCGGAAATACCATAAAAAAAATTAAAATCATTGATAAAGCTATTTTATCTACAGACAATAAAAAAATAGCAAAAGTAGCAATAGAATCTGGTTTAACCGTACCTTTTATAAGACCAAAAGGAATTTCAGGAGATAAAGTTTCTGACTATAAGGTAATAATTCATGCATTAAAATTTGCAGAAAAAAAAGATAAAGTTAAATATGATATAGTTGTATCTTTGCCACCCACATCTCCATTAAGAAAGTCAAAAGATGTGATTGGTGCAATAAAATTACTAATTGATAAAAAATACGATGCTGTATGGACAGTAAGTAAAACAGACAGCAAATATCATCCTTTAAAGCAACTTTCAATTACTAAAAATAAATTAAAATATTATAATCCAAAGGGAGCTAAGATAATTGCAAGGCAACAACTTGATAAAGTTTATCACAGAAATGGTGTGGCATATGTAATTTCTAGAAATTGCTTAGTTAATCTAAAAAGTATTTTGTCAAGAAATAGTGGTGCATACGTAGTAAAAGGTAATCAAATTTCAATAGATACACTATCTGATATTAAATTTGCCAATAGTCTTTTTTAGAATTATTTTTTTTTAACAATATATAAAAGACTTGTAGATACCATATTATTTTCCAAGTTTTGAATTATCAATTTATTTAAATTTTCATTAACTAAATTTTGTCTTTTTTTATCGCTAACTCTTTTTTGTTTTTTTATAAAATCTATTAAATGGTTGAAGGAATATTCATGTAACCCTGTTTTTTTTATTATATCCATATCATTTGATTTGAAAAAGAAATCTAAACTTTTCTCAGAAAAATAAAAATTATGCGAGATACGATAATCATATTTTAAAAAATTTCTCTCAATAAAAAACTTATATATATTATTATAGTTTGGTATTCTAAAAATTATTATACCTTTTTCAGATAAAATTGTTTTCAATTTTTTTAAAAAAAGTGAAGGATTAAATTTATGCTCTATCTCTCCTAAAGATAAAATTATATCAAACTTTAGATTCGATTTTTTAACTTGAATTAAGTTAGAAAAAAATAAATGTCCTTTTGACTCTAAATATTTTCTGTAACCTTCATGGTCAAGTCCAACAGTTTTCTTTGCTTTTTTTTTTATCTTATCCAATAAAACACCACCACCACAATTTGACTCAAAAACTGTTTTATTTTTAAAATTAACGAATTTTTCTATTTTTTTAAATTTTCTAAGTTCTCTTGGCTGATTAAAACTTTTATATTTTTTGACTGAGTTTGAACCATCAAAAATTTTTCTGAATAATTTATTGTTTATTTCGAGGTTATTCCTTAAATTTTTCAAAAATCCAACATCACAATTTAAACATTTATAAATTTTCTCTTTGCTAGGTGTAAATATTGGTTTGGATATCCAGCCACCATTTGTGGCTCTACCACTTTTGTTACCCGATCTAATAAAGCTATCCCAAATAATAATTTTTTTTTTTTTATTATTACAAATAGGGCATTTTATTTGATATTTGCTTGTTGCTCTTTTTTTTGGTTTCATAGATTTGTCAAAATAATAGATATTTCTATAATTTTTTTTTTATGTATATATAAATCATTTTTAAATCATTGTTAAATTGATTCAAATCTAAACAAATGGATATAAAAAATTATTTTAGAATTTTAAGAGCTTTAATAGCCTATTATATATTGTTTAAAACTCGCTTTATTTCTCTTTATTTTAAAAGTAATAAAAAACAATTTGTCAAAAAAATTAAATTCTACCCAAAAAAAGACTCTATAATGATTTTAAATCCAATTAGAGGATATCCTGAATTTGAAAAAACTTTAAAAAAAACAAATTTCAATATTCTGATCCATAATTTTGATTTTGAAAAAAAATTTTTTTCTTATTTGTTGCCTTTAAATAAAAAAAAGTTCTATCATTATACTTCAAAAAACGTTTCTTCCTTTGAAAAATTTCTAATCTCTAAATATAAAGAAAGTTTGCAAGTTTATTTAAGTTTTTTAAAAAAAAACTTCAAAATAAAGTATATTATTGTTTTTGCAATTCATTATAAATCTGAAGTTTTTTGGGATGAAATATCTAATGATTTAAATATTAAGTATTTAATTTATCATCGAGAGAGTCAGTATGCTTCACCAAAAGAAGTTAATTTTACAAAAAAAATGCTAAGAGGTATAAATCCATTTCAAGGACATAGAATATTTGTTTATAATGAGATAGCAAAAAAAGTCTTTGTTGAAAGTGGATATGTGGCAAAAGACAAAATTATTGTTAATGGTCCATTAAGAACAGATAAACTTTATAAACCAAATATAAAAACAAAAAATAATAATATAGTTCTTTTCTATATATTTGGAACTGGAATGGGACTTGGATATATGACTGGTCAATCTGATATAACTCATTCAAAGTTTAAAAATTTTGGTTGGAATATGCTTTTAGAAAATACTTATAAGAATTTGTTTAAATTAGCAAAAGAATTTAAAAACTATAAATTTATTTGTAAAGGTAAATATAGCGGAATGATAATGGATAGACATTTTGCCATGGAAAAAAAATTTGGCAAAACTTCAAATCTTATTTTTACATCAAAAGAAAAAAATTATGAATTTTTAAAAAATTCAAAGATCGTCATTTCTTTTGGATCAACAACAATGTTTGAGGCAATGATTTTAAAAAAAAAACTTTTGATTCCTTTTTTTAACGAACCCATAAATAAAAAATATAAAAATAATGTTCCTTTTGAAGAACTAAGTAAATTTAAATTTGTTAAAAAGAAAGAGAATGATTTTTATAAAAGTATAAAGAAAATATTAGCAAGTAAAAAAAATTTTAACTCTGACAATAAAATTTACGATATTTGTATAAAAAAATATCTTGGTTTTAATGATGGTAATAATGAAAAGAGATTTATAAATTTAATTAAAAAAGATAATTTTAAATCAAAATATTGATTTTTTATGAGAATAATATCTAGACTAGATATAAAAAATGAATTTGTAATTAAAGGTATTAATTTCGAAGGTCTTAGAAAAATCGGAGATCCTTCAGAATTAAGCGAAAAATATTACAAAGATAAGGCTGATGAATTAATTCTTTATGATGCTGTAGCTAGTTTGTATGGGAGAAATAATTTGTTTCATATAATAAAAAAAATAACAAAAAATATATTTATACCTGTCTGTCTTGGAGGTGGAATCAGAACTTTAAATGATATTAAAATAGCTTTAGAATCTGGAGCAGATAAGGTGGCAATTAATACTGCTTTTGTAAAAAATCCTAAATTTTTAAAGCAAGCAACAGAAAATTTTGGCGTTTCAAATATTATTGCATCAATTGAGGCAAAAAAAGTTAGCGAAAATGAATGGGAGGTATACATTCATAATGGAAGAGATAAGACTGGCCTAATGGTAAATAATTGGATTCAAGAAATTCAAGATATTGGTTGTGGTGAAATATTATTAACTTCTGTTGATTCCGATGGAACAAGATCTGGTTTTGATCTCAAGCTTTTAAATTATATAAATAAAAACAAAATAAGTGTACCAATAATATTTTCTGGAGGATGTGGGAATTTTGAACATATAAAATCGATTTATAAAGTTTTTTCTGATGAGGCTATAGCTATAGCTTCAGCACTACACTACAATAAGTTAAAGATCGCTGACGTAAAAAAACAACTAAATATATGAAAAAAATTTCAATTCTCAATTACGGATTAGGGAATATAAGGAGTCTTTATAATTCAATAAATAGAGTTAGTGGCAATGTTAGTCTTTATACTGAAAAAAAAAATGATAATTTTGACATTTTATTTATTCCAGGAGTGGGATCCTTTGCTAAAGCAATGCAATTAATTAAAGAAAATGAATTTTATTCAATAATAAAGAAAGCAAAAAAAGATGAAAAAATAGTTATTGGTATTTGCCTAGGAATGCATCTTCTGTTTCAACAAGGTACAGAAAATGGTTTGAATAATGGATTGGATTTTATTGATGGAACTGTAAACATTTTGTACGATGGGAAAAATTTTAAATTACCAAACATTGGTTGGAAAAAAATTCAAGTTATTGAAAATTGTGAATTAAATTTTATGAAAAATTTTAATAATAAAAAATTTTATTTTGTTCATTCTTATGCCGCTTCACCTAAAAATATAGAGGATATATGTACAAAAACTAAATACAAAGAAATAGAATTTGTATCGATGGTTAGAAAAAAAAATGTAATAGGTATGCAGTTTCATCCAGAAAAAAGTGGAGATATTGGTCTTGATTTAATAAAAAATATAATTAATTATTTTTAATAATGAAAAAAAATCATTCTTTATTTGGAATGCCAGAAGAGGTTATTTTTTGTAAAAATTGCATCATATCAAATCAAAGACCAAACTCCACAATTGAGTTTAAAAGTAAAAATACTTTGAATAAAAAAGGTATTGATATAGATGAGGATGGTATTTGCTCTGCATGCAAATATAATGATATTAAAAATAAAATAAATTGGGATGATAGGGAAACAAAATTAAAAAAATTATTAGAAAAATACAGAAAAAAAAATGGTTATGATGTTATCGTTCCAAGTAGTGGTGGAAAAGATAGCGCTTATGCGGCACATATACTTAAATATAAATATAATATGAATCCACTAACTGTTACATGGGCACCACATTTGTATACTGAAATTGGATGGAAAAACTTACAAAATTGTTCCCATATAGGTGGGTTAGATAATATTTTATTCACACCAAATGGAAGGTTGCATAAAAAAATTACTTCTTTAGCTTTTAAAAATTTACTGCATCCATTTCAACCTTTTATAGTTGGACAGAGAGTAGTTGGACCTCTAATGGCTACAAAATTTGATATTCCATTAGTTTTTTATGGAGAAAATCAGGCGGAATATGGTAATTCTTTACAGGAGAATTATGTGCCCACAATGGACAAAAAATTTTTTTCCAATCAAGATATTGAAAAAATTTTTCTAGGGGGTGTCAGTATCAAAGAATTAATGTCTAATTTTAAATTTAAATTAAATGACTTTACACCATATATACCACCTAAATTGGAAGAACTTGAAAAAAAGAAAGTAGAAGTCCATTACTTAGGTTATTATCTTAAATGGGACCCCCAAGAATGTTTCTATTATGCTTCTGAACATACTGGATTTAAACCAAACATTGAAAGGACAGAAGGAAGTTATTCTAAGTATTCAAGTATAGATGATAAAATAGATGATTTTCATTATTTTACAACTTTTATAAAATTTGGAATTGGTAGAGCCACCTATGATGCATCTCAGGAAATAAGGTGTGGAAAAATTACAAGAGAGGAAGGCGTAAATTTAGTAAAAAAATATGATGGAGAGTTTCCTAAAAAATATTTTAACGATTTTTTAGAATACATAGATATTGATGAAGATAATTTTTGGAAGATAATAGACACCTATAGATCTCCGCATTTATGGGAATTAAAAGATAAAAAATGGATATTAAAAAAAAGAGTTAGCTAAAATATTTTTTATTCTTTGTAATTTAGTTTATATTTTAAAATTAAATCAATATGACTGTAAAAAAAATTCTATTTCCATTGCTTGATTCTAATAGAGGAGGCAATATTCTTTCAGCACTTTCTATCTGTAAAAATATAAATAAAAAAAAGTATAAGGCATATATTTTATTAATTTACGATAAAGAAAAAAAAGAAAAAAAAAACTTAAAATTATTTAAAAATTCAAATATAAATAACATAAATTTTTTAACTATTAGTTACAATAAAAAAAAATTTTATTCAAAAATCGTTTTTTTTTATAAATTAATTTGTTTTTTTTCATCTCGAAGTTTTGATATTGTTCATACAAACGATGGATTATTAAATTTTTCTTTTTCTATAATTAACTTATTATACAATTTTAAGCTAGTTATTCATTTAAGAAATACTGATAATTCTAGAAGAAATTTTTTAACTTATGCAATTGCAAGAAAAATTATTTGCATAAGTAATTTTGTAAAAATTAAAACTCTAGCTTCATTTAGTTATAAAAAAATTGTTTTGTATAACTATATTGATTTTTTTAATAAAAAAATAAAATTAAAGAAAAATCATAAAAATTTTATAAACAAAAATAAAAACAAAAAAATAATTTTATTTGTTTCAAATATTCACCATAGAAAAAAACCAGAAGTTTTTGTAGAAGTTTTAGAAAAATTAGTAAAAAAAGACAAAAATTTTATTGGCCTAATGTTTTTTCAATCTAACAAAACTGATTTAGAGAAATTTAAAAAATATTTAAGAAATAAAAATATTAACAAAAAAATACATCTTTTCCATAACTTACCAGCACATTATTGGATGCCATTTGTAAAAAAATTTAAAAAAATAATAATGTTAGCAACTTCTAAAAATGAACCATTGGGTCGCAATTTAGTTGAAGCATCACTGAATAAAATTTTTGTTATAGCTAATAATAGCGGTGGTCATAAAGAAATAATTACTAAAAATTCTGGTATTCTATTTAATACAAATAATGTAAACAAAACTGCAAAAATTATTAATTATACTTTTTCACATAATCACAATGGCAGAGTAAAAAAAATAAATTTAAATTTAGTTAAAAAAAAATTTCAAGATAAAAAATATTTTAAAAAAATTGAAAATATTTATGCAAATATTTAAATATAACTTTTTAATAAACGCAGTTTATTGACAATTTGTAAAATAAATGAAATAAATTATATTAAATTCTCTTTAAAAAATATTAATGGAAAAAAAATTATTTAACGACCTACCTTTAGAAAAAAAAATTGAATTTACCAAAAAAAATTACAACTCTGTTAGTTTTTTTCAAAATCAAATTTCTAAAGGAAAAAGCAATATCGAAATAGATATAAGTTCATATTCTGACGTTTTTAGAAAAGAAATAAATAGGCTATTAAACAAAAAAAAAATTTTAGCTAAAAATATAGAATTAGAAAAAATTCATAAATTTCTCAAAAAATCTATGAAAAATTATAATTTAAAACATGGAGTAAATGGAATTAGCCAAATGTTTTATGAAACTGACGAAAAATTCAGATCTTCTTATTTTTCGTTTGTTAAATTTTTGTCTAAAAATGTATTTAAATTTCCATTTTACATTCAAGAAGTACCAACAATTAGAATCCAATGTCCTGGGGGTAAAAATCGACATTTTTATCCAAGATACCATAACGATATTTCTTTAGGTCACCCTTTTGGAGAAATAAACCTATGGATTCCTTTAACTAAAAAATCAAAAAAAGAAAAACATGGTTTTAGATTAATGAGTTTATCAAATACAAAAAAGTCTTTAATAAAATATGGTTATAATCTAGATTATTTATTGAGTGAATGTATAAATAAAAGAAATATAAATTTTAAATTTAATCCAATATCTAATAAAGTTAATACTCAATATGGGAAAATGTTAGCGTTCGATGCAAGATGTTTGCATTCAAGCGAGATAATGATAAGTCAAACGAGAGCATCTATAGATGTAAGAATAATTCCAGTAAAAGAATTTTCTAAAATGAAATATAAACATCAAGGACTGGGGAAAAGAAAGATTTTATTTGAACCAGGAGGATGTTATTTTAAAAATAGTTTTAGATGATAGCTGAATATATGAAAAAATCTAAAAAGTTAAAAAAACTTATAATAAAGAATATAACCACAAGTCAAAATAATTTTAATAACTTAAAAAAAATTAAAAATGTGAAAGCGATAGAAGATGTTTCAATATTAATAGTAACCGCTCTTAGGAAAGGTAATAAAATAATGTTTTGTGGCAATGGAGGTTCGGCGGCTGATGCGCAACATTTGTCTGCTGAACTAGTTGGCAAGTATTTAAAAGTTAGAAATCCATTGCCAGCATTATGTTTAACCACAAATACATCTAGCATTACTTCAATCGCAAATGATCTTAATTTTTCTCAAGTTTTTTCAAGACAGGTCCAAGCATTTGGGAAAAGAGGCGATGTTTTATTTGGTATTACCACCAGCGGAAAAAGTGAAAATATAATTCAAGCTTGTAAAATAGCTAAAAAGAAAGGGATAAATACAGTATTGCTGACTAGTACAAAAGCAAAAAAAATGAAAAATATAATAGATGTGACGATTTCAGTACCTGGGCAAAGAGTCGACAGAATTCAAGAAATGCATATAACCGTGGGTCACATTATTTGTGAAATAGTTGAAAATAATTGTGGATAGAAATAATATTTTATTTTTTTCTACATTCGTTTAAAAGTTTTTTAACCGAATTTTCAAAAGAAATTTTTTGATGCCATCCTGTATCTTTTATGAATTTTTTGGAGCTTGGGATTTGAATATTTACATCAGATGGCCTTAATAGTTTTGGATTCACTTTTGTAATTATTTTTGAACTAGAAATTTTAATTAATTCATTTAAAAACTTTTTTACACTAATAGTTTTATTCCCACCTATATTATATATTTCGCCGATTTTTCCTTTAGTTGCTGTTAACCAATAAGCTTTCATTGCATCATCAATATCCATAAAAGTTCTTTTACTTTGAAGATTTCCGTGAATTAGGTATTTTTGTTTTCCGTTTTCAATGTCAACAATTTGTTTTGCAAAAGATGTTTGAAATAAATTACGTCTCCTAGCATTAGTATAGGAAAACATTCTTGTTATTATTATTTTGCTACCATAAACTTTTTTATATACTTGAGCTAATAAATCTTGAAAAGTTTTGCTTACTGCATAAGGATTAATAGGGGATAAATAATTTTTTTCACTAATAGGCTGATCTTTTAGAGCAACATTTCCGTAAACTTCTGAAGAGCTGCAAATTATAATTAATGGAGACATTTTTAATTTTCTTGTTGCTTCCAATAAATTAAGTGTAATTTCGTTATTATTTTTACATACATCCACAGGCGAGTCGAAAGACTTTCTTACATCTGCGTTAGAAGCAAAATGAAAAATTACATCTGGTTTGAAGTTTTTTATTATACTTGTTGTTTTGTCTAAATTTCTTAAATTAAGTTTTAAAAGAGTTATTTTTTTTTTATGTTTTTTTTTTAAATAGTTTAAATATCCTTTAGATCTATAGACGCCATAAATTTTAAGCTTTATTTTGTTCTTAACTAAAAAATCTATAAAATAACTTCCTACAGATCCAGTTGCACCAGTTATAAGACATTTGTTAAATGTTCTTTTCATAAATTAAAATTTTTTTATAAATATAATTTACCGTCTTCGATAAAAACAAAAACTTTATAATTTTTACTTTTAATAGCTTTATTATACTCATTTAAAATATTAGATTTTTTGTCTAATTTTTTCACATAAGAATATTTAAGCATTTTTTTTATCGCAATAGTATGATCTTGAGTATGTTGAGGACCTCCATCGAGCGGTTTTTTTGCTCCAACCATTGTTCTTATAATTATTTTAGATTTAAATTTAGAATTTGTAAGCATATCTATTTTGTCAGCATGATTTACTAATTGATTTAAGGCTAGAATTAAAAAATCAAATCTTGGAAAACATGTAATAGGTAAAAAACCTTCTAAAGCTAAACCTATAGACATTCCCATTTGTGTATCTTCAAATACAGGCAATTCTATTCTTTTTGATTTTGGAACATTTTTTAGACTTGTATAAATTGAACTTCCTGGAAATTTAACAGACTGTCCAATAAATATTGAATTTTTATGTTTTGACAAAATTTTCATAGATTTTCTTATGTCTGAAAGATATTTATTCATTATTAGAATAGCACCCATTTTCCAATACCATGATGAGGGTATTTTCTTTTATATTTGTAGTATATTATTTTTGGTAGTATTTTGGATTTTTTCCCCCAAGCATCACTTGTCTTAGTATTTGTGCTCATAGAATTGTCTTCTACAACAAATTTAATGGGAAGATTAAAATTTTTTGAATATTTATAAACTTCCTGAAAAACTCCAGTTTCGTAAGTCATATCTCCAATGAAAACCCAAACTGTATTTTTTCTTTTCTTTTTTTTTATAGCAAGGGCAGCACCTAAAGCAATAGGGAGTATGCCACCAACAATTGATGAAGAAAAAAATTTGTTATCAATTGAGTTTAATATCATACTTTTTCCTCTAACTATTTCACTTTTAATATAATCTTTTGGCACACCTTTAAGTATTGCATGATAATGGTTTCTCCATGATGAAAAAACCCAGTCTCTATTTTTAATTTTTTTAAAAATTTTTATTAGCTGATCTTCATTGTTTCCCGATAAATGAATTGGACCCCTAATTTTTTTACTTTCATAAAGTTTTGAAATATCTTCTTCAAAATTAATTAATATCTTTTTATTTATTTTCATTTTTAAAAGCTGAATATTTTATTTCATTTAATTTATTAATATTTTCTTTTGCCCAATCAATTGTTTCTTTTAAACCTTTTAATAGGCCAAAATTATTTTTAAAACCTAATTTTTTAGAGTTTTTATTATCTAACAACCTGATTTTGTCACCTGATGGAACTTTTGTGTTCCAAATTATTTTATATTCATTATTAAAATAAGAATTAATTTTATTTACTAGTTGTTTAATTGTTACCTTTTTTCCACTACCCAAATTAATTGGATTTTGAGGATTTTTTTTCATTACTATTAACATGCCATTGGCAACATCTTTTGAATAAATGAAATCTCTAATATTTGAACCATCTCCCAAAACCTCAACTTTATTATCTTTTGCAAACAGAAATTTTTTTATAAGGGAAGGTATAACCATTGAAGATCCATCTTGGAAATTATCGAAGGGCCCGTACACATTTGCTGGCCTTACAATGCTGACTTTCATATTATTATATTGTCGCTTATATGCATTAACCTGAAGTTCTCCTATTCTTTTGGCCCAACCAGCATACCAATCATTCGCTGAAGGAAATGTTTCCCAAACTTTATTTTCTTTCATTATTTTGTCTGGCTTGTAGACACCAATAGAGCTTGTATATAAAAATCTTTTTACATTGTTTAAACGAGCGGCTTCAATTATATTTGTATTAAACATTAGCATAGGTGTCATAAACATATAAGGTTTTCTAATAGCTACATTTGGAGAACCTTTAATTCCAGCCAAATGAAAAACCATATCAATATTTTTTGTAGCATTTAAACAGTTTTTGAATATTCTTAAATCGGTTTTTAAAAATTTAGCTCTTTTAATTATTTTTGGTGGCTTGTCGATTGATGCCACTGTTACTTTTGAACCCATTTTTAATAATGAGTCAACAAGTTGAATGCCTATTAAACCTGTGCCTCCTGTTACCAGAATTTTTTTATTTTTATAAAATTTTTTCATTTTTTAAAAACCAACTAATACTTTTCTTTAATCCTGAATCAACTGAAAACTTACGATACCAACCCAGCTCTCTTTTTGCTTTTGAGGAATTTACACTTATATTTACTTTAATACTTTTGTGGTTTTTCAA
>CACFPS010000002.1 GCA_902568235.1 uncultured Pelagibacteraceae bacterium
AAAATTTTAATAAAAAGTAATGAAAAGTTTTATTACAAATTTATTCCAAAAATTTATAATAAAAAAGGATATAAGAAATTTTAAGAGAAATTTTATTTACTACTTTTTATTTAGATTTATAAGAAAATTTTTAAATTCAAAATTAATAGTCAACATTTATAACTTTAAACTTTATGCTAGTAACAAAAAAAACACCACATCTTATTCAATTTTAAGAAAGTGTGATTTTGAGGATAAAAGTGAATTAAACTTTATAAAAAAAATTTCAGATACTAATTCTACATACCTTATAGATTGTGGTTCTAATTTTGGTTTTTACTCATTGTTTGTTGCTTCTTTATCTAAAAAAAATAAAATCACTTCAGTAGAAGCTTCAAATAAGATTTTTAAGGATCTAAGTGAAAATATAAAATTGAATAATTTTCAATCTATAGAAATGTTCAACTATGCAGTATCAAATAAAAATGATTTATTTGTAGAACTAAATGAAAGTGAAAATGACTGGGAAAGTTCAATATCTCATAATAAATTCAATAGTATTGGTAAAACAATAGTAAAGACTATTACAATTGATAAATTAATGGAAAATAAAGAACTTTCTAATTATCATTTAATAATAAAAATTGATGTAGAAGGCCATGAGATGAATGTTATTAAAGGATCGTGTGATACTATAAAAACCTATTCTCCATTAATTATAATTGAATTTTCAAAATTTATAGAAATGAATGATAAGAATGATTATGAAAATTTAAATATTTTTTTAGATCAATATGATTATCAAATTTATGATGCAGAGTATAAAAAAATTAATTTGGAAATTGTTCAAGAAAGAATAAACAAATTATCTAAAAGTATGTATGGAATTGGAAATAATTTTCTGATAAAAAAAAATTCCAACTTTGAAAAAATGATTCAAAATGTCTGATTTAAGTAAAAAAAAATGTATTCCTTGCGAAGGTAATATTCCACCATTTAATAACGAAGAAATACAAAAGTATTTAAAACAAGTTGACGGCTGGAAAGTAATAGAAGATACTTTAGATGGTTATCATTTAATTAAGAATTTTAAATTTAAAAATTTTGTAGAAAGTCAAAATTTTGTTAATAAAGTTGGACATATTGCTGAAGAAGAGGGACATCATCCAGATATATGGTTTGGTTGGGGTTATGTAAAAATTAAAATTTATACCCATTCAATTAAAGGATTAGCTGAAAGTGATTTTATTTTAGCTTCTAAAATTGATAAATTTTCTTAGTGTTTAAAATGGCGAGTTTTTGAAAATATTAAAATTGTATTTGTTTGATTTGCAAATTTAATTATTTCCTTATCTTTTATTGAACCAGAAGGCTGAATTACTGCTGAAACGCCAGCTTGTACTAAAGTCTCTATTCCATCTACAAATGGAAAAAATGCATCTGATGCTGCAATTATTTCATCTGCCTCATTTATTTTTTGAAATTTATTCATTTTTTCTATGGCAATTTTGCAGCTGTCCAATCTACTAGGTTGACCCGATCCTATACCTACTGTTGTTGAATTTTTTGATAAAACAATCGCATTAGATTTGACGTTTCTACATACATTAAATGCAAACACTAAGTTTTTCATCATTTGTTTGCTAGGTTTATTTTTTGAAACTACTTTAAAATCATTAGGGCTAAAGATTTTATTGTCTTGGTTTTGCATTAACAGAGAATTAAAATTTGAAACAATATTATAATTATTTTTGTTATTAAAATTTGAAAAATCTATAAGTCTAACTTTTTTCTTTTTTTTTAGAACTTTTAAAGCATTCTTTTCAAAACCTTTTCCAATAATGACTTCTATGAATAGTTTATTTAATTCTAAAGCCAAGCTTCTATTGATTCTAAAATTACATAAAACTATTCCTCCAAAGGCACTTATTGGATCAGAAGCTAGTGCTTCTTTATAACTTTTCAATTTATTTTTATTAATTGATACACCACAGGGATTAGAGTGTTTGATAATTGTAGTGCCTCTATTATTTGGCAATGTTTTTGCTAAATTTAATGCAGAAAATATATCGTTATAATTATTATAACTAAGCTTTTTTCCATGCAGTTGCTCAATTCCTAAATTATTACCAATGCAATATAATGCACTATTTTGATGTGGATTTTCACCGTATCTAAGTATTTCAATTAAATTAGAATAAATAATTTTTTTAGAAGGAAAAAAATTTTTTAATTTATTATTAAAATATTCAGAAACTACAGCATCATAATAAGCTGTCTTCATAAAAGCTTCTTCAGATAATTTTTCTCTAAATTCTATAGATGTGGAACCTTTATTTTTTTCAATTTCGTTTATTAAATTTTTATATTGTTCAGTATTGGTTATTACAACAACATCCTCATAATTTTTTGCAGCGGCTCTTACAATAGCAGGACCCCCAATATCGATATTTTCAATAATTGATTTATGATTTTTCGTTTTATAAATAGTATTTTGAAATGGATAGAAATTTACAATAACCAAGTCTATATCATTAAAGTTATTTTTTTTCATTTCTTTTTGATGATGCTTATTTTTTCTTACATTTAATATCCCAGCATGGACTTTTGGATGTAGAGTTTTAACTCTCCCACCTAATATCTCTGGAGATTGCGTGTAATCAGAAACTTCTTTACATTTAAATCCTAATTGTTTTATTTTTTTATAAGTTCCACCAGAGCTTATTATTTCAATTTTATATTTTTTTAAAACTTTAAGTATTGAAGCTAATTTTTTTTTGTCTGAAACAGAAATAATTGCGCGTTTTATTTTTTTCATTATATTTTAATAAATTCCCATACTACTTCTTGATCGATCGAACGATTTAAGCCAGAAATACAAATATTTTGATTTTCATTAGAACTGTTTTTATTACCAAAATAAAGTCCATTTTCAATGTTTATTGATCCATGATCTGAATAAAATTTCCAACCCGAATTATTTAATTTAATTAAAACTGTTTTATTATCTTGTGTTTTGGTTAATTTTGTTCCTGGGATAAAATGAAATCTAATTTCAAAATTTGATTCTTTAAAGTTTTTCTTTTTGATCAATTTATCTTTTCCCAAAATTTTATAATTTTTAGTATAAAATGTTATTGTTCTTTGATGAATAATTCCATATTTTTTTAAATATCCATCATGTGAACTACTAATGATCCAATAATCTTTATTATTTACAATATTTTTATTTGAAGTTTTAATTAAATTATTTAAAAAACTTTGTTTATTACGCATTATGTTAAATGAACAAGATGAATTATTATTGATGATTAGTGTAGAATGTGCTGCAGTTGATTTAGATATTAGATTTAGTTTATTTTTGTAATCCTGAAAGTATCCTGCATTACAAATTAATTTTTCACCTTTATAGATAAACTCGAAAGATAGTGTTCCACTTTGAAAATTTTCTGAAAACTTTTTATTAGGAGAAGATCCAATATCCATACAAAGTATAGAATTTTTATTTTGAAGTAATGCATATCCTCCAGCTTCATTTCCATCATTTTTAAATTTATATCGATTTAGAGATAAATATTTATTAAACTCTTTTAAATCTGAAACATGATTGCCATTAAATAAAAAACTTTCTTCGGAACCTAATAACAAATAATATGATTTTCCAAGATAAAAAATTATTTCATCAAGATATTCTGGTATTTCATTTGAAGACTCTTTTAACAATTCTCTAATAAGTATAAAATATTTCAAATAAAAGGTTAATTGTCTTATACTTCTAGATTTTGGAAAATAATTACTATCAAAAGATGAATTAATTATTGTTTTTAGTAATCTTAAACCATAAGATAAAAATTTTTCATCATTATATGAAAGTCCCACAATTAATATAGCTGTACACCCTAACATTTTATCATCAACAGTCTTAGATCTACTTATTTCATTTATAAGGTGATTTATTTGTTTATTAATTAATTTATCAAACTTATTTTTGTATGAATTGTCACTTCCTTCATATGTAATCTTTGTATTTGCAATCCATGATATTGTTCTTTTGGATAATATGTCGATTTGCCAACTATTTGGATTATATTTTTGAAATTTGTCTATCCAATTTTCAATTATAGATTGGGTAATTTTGTTAGATGATTTTAAATCAATAGTAAATAACCAATAAAAACTATGAAGTTTTTTATAATTTTTATTAGTTAAATTTTTTTTTTCCCAAAAAAAATTTAAATCTAAATCCTCAATTCTATTTTTTGCTTTATCGTATTTAATTAAACAACTTAAAATGCTTAATGTAGGTTTATAAGTTAAAGGCTTACTTTGAATAGCTGATATTTTTTTATTATAAAGTGAAGATCTTAAATATAATTTTCTTACTTTGTTTAGCGATATTGAATAAAGCTCAAAAATATAACTTATAGAATTTTTAAAAGACATTTACACTGCTTTAAGTATTTCTATATTTTTTTTAATATCTCCATTATTTTCTTTAAAAATTGTAGTTCCAGAAACTAAAATATTTGCACCAGCTTTTATAACTTCTTTTGAATTTGAAAAATTTATTCCACCATCTACTTCAATATCAAATGTAAATTTATTTGATTCTTTTATTTGTTTTAATATTTTAATTTTTGAAATAACTTCTGAAATGAATTTCTGCCCACCAAATCCTGGATATACACTCATAACCAAAATTAATTCAACGTCTGAAATATATTCTTTGATTATTTCTATTTTAGTATCTGGATTCAATGATACACCAACTTTTTTATTTAATTTTTTAATAAGGTTAATAGACTCTTTAAGATTTTCAGTAGCTTCAGGATGTATAGTAATAATATCAGCACCAGCTTCTGCATAATCTTCAAGATATTTATGTACAGGTGAGATCATCAAGTGTACATCAAATGGAATTTTTGTAAATTTTCTTAATCTTTTGATTACTGGAGGTCCAATTGTTAAGTTTGGCACGAAGTGACCATCCATTACATCCACATGTATCAAATCAGCCCCACCATCTTCTAGTCTTTTAATTTCATTTCCTAGTTGACTAAAATCAGCAGAAAGTATCGACGGTGAAATTTTTATTTTTTTCATTGATAGATAAGTTTAGTACTATCAACTTTTGTTTTTTATTTGAATTAATTTTTACCAAAAAGTCTATAGATTTCTCCAGCTATTTCACTTTCTAATGGAAATGAAAGCATTCCCATTACTGAATATCCCATCAAATATGGCATGACATAAAATCTAAACATATAAAAAAACCAAGCAACATATAAAGGAATTAGTGGACCTATAATAAAACTTGGAGTTATAAATTTAAATAATTTTATAATTGGATTAGTATATTTTACGAAAACTCTCATAAAAAAGAATGTGGAATCTTCTCTTTGAAATATATTCATTGCAGATCTTCCTATTAAAGTCCACATTACAATACCTAAGATATAATCAATAACTAAAATATAGAGTGGCATAGACAGTTTAGAAAAATTTATGGGGCGAAATATTATATCGCCCCATAAAAAAATTTATTTAATGTTGTTTACCAAGAATAGTTCTACCACTTGGAACTCTAACTTCATCTACCATTTTTTGCGTAGCTTTATCTGGTTCTGGTGTCATTAAACTAACAACAACCATAACAACTAAACAAACACTAGCTCCAATGATACCGAAACGTAAGTGGTCTATACCCCATAACATTGGATTACCCATAAACTTAGGATATACCCAAATTAGATATGCCGTTCCTGATGCCAGACCTGCAATCATTCCTGCAATTGCACCTTGTCTTGTTGCTCTCTTCCACCATACTCCAAGTATTAATGGGAAGAACAAGCCAGACATGGCAAAATCAAAAGCCCAAGCAACTGCACCAAGAATACTAGTTATTCTCATTGATGCAATATAAGCTCCAAAAGCTCCGATTATTACAAGTAATGAACGTGCAACTAATAATCTTTTTCTTACATCTGCTTTAGGATCAATGATTTTGAAATAGATATCATGTGATAAAGCATTAGCGATTGCAAGAATTAGACCATCAGCAGTAGACATTGCTGCAGCCATACCTCCGGCAGCAACTAGACCAGAAATAA
Source organism: uncultured Pelagibacteraceae bacterium (assembly GCA_902568235.1). Lineage (GTDB taxonomy): Bacteria > Pseudomonadota > Alphaproteobacteria > Pelagibacterales > Pelagibacteraceae > Pelagibacter. The sequence continues at coordinate 6,090 of CACFPS010000002.1, forward strand.
CATACGGCAATCCAGCAACCTCTGGAGTTGAAAGAACAACCACGTCACCTCTCATAAACCATTCATTTAACTGAAGAACTCCATCTCCGTTAAAATCAGCAATGAATGCTTGTTTTTGTGCAGTCCATGCTTGCACCCAATCAATTGCCATAACAGCTGATATTTCTTTTCCTATTATACCAGTTGGTAAATTTGGATCCATTAGCGACAACTTAGATAGTGTAGCCAACATAGGCGCAGAAGTATAAAGTAAAGCTATGAAAAATAGGGACCAAGCCACTGATTTTCTAGCTGCTTTTACACTAGGTGTTGTGAAATATCTCATTAATATATGAGGCAAAGAAGCAGTTCCTACCATCATACATAAAGCTAATGAAATAAATTTCCAAGCAGCCATTCCTCCTGCCGGCACTTCAGAGTGCGGAACAGAAATAGATTTTAATCCACCTGGAACACCAGCAGCTTTAACATCTGCTGCAGCGTTTTTAACTAAACCAAATTGTGCTTCTAGTTCACCTAGTCTTGCAACTTCTTCTCCCAGCATTAAATGTGGGAATAAACCGAACCCACCTTTATTACTAATCCAGAAAATTGGAATTAAGTATGCTATAATCAATACAATGTACTGAGCAACTTGTGTCCAAGTAACCGCTCTCATACCACCAAGCATTGAACATAATAAAATACTTACTAATCCAACCCAGACTCCTAACTCAAATGGGATACCAAGCGCTCTAGCAGCAATAGTTCCTGTTGCGTTAATTTGAGCTGTCACATATGTAAAAGAAGCCAAAGTAAGAACTACAACCGCACAAAATCTTGCGAAATTTCCACCGTATCTAGTTCCAATGAAATCTGGCACAGTATAACAACCAAATTTTCTTAAATATGGTGCCAATAGTGAAGATACCAATACGTAACCCCCGGTCCATCCGACCAAGAATGCCATATAAGTATAACCACCAAAATAAATTCCACCTGCCATTGCAACGAATGATGCACCTGACATCCAGTCAGCAGCAGTAGCCATTCCATTAAATACAGTTGGAACTTGTCGTCCAGCAACATAATAAGCATCAACCTGTACAGTTCTAGATAAATACCCAATCACTGCATATATACAAACTGTAAAAGCCACAAACAATATACCTATTGTCTTCGCTGTCATACCTGCAGATTCTGCAATAGCCATCAATATTATGAATACTAAGAAACCACCAGTATATAACCCGTAGACTTTAGGTAAATTATCTATAAATTTTCCTTTAATCATTAATCGTCCTCCCCTTGTTCGGTGAAGCCAAATTCCTCATCTATACTTTCTTGTTTATTTGCAAACCAAAATATTAATACAACAAATGCTATAATCGATCCCTGTGCACACATGTAGTATGCTAATGGATAACCAAGAAAACTTGCCGAATTCAAACTTGAACCAAACATGAAGATTAAATAACCGAAAACAAACCAAATAATTAATGTTAGAACCATTAATCCTTTAGTTTTTTCCCAGTGTTTATCTTTGTTTGACATTTTAATGCCTCCCTATAGGTTAAAAATGAGAACATACTATTATAAAAATAGAATGGAAGTATTAAAATATTTAGAAACTAGAGTATAAGTTGTAAAATTAATATTTAAAATGGGCATTAAATACAAATTAAAACTAAAAGATTTAAAATTTGCATATTTTAAAGAGTATTTTTCTCCATTTCTAAAATATTTTAAAAAAACACAAAAAATTGAAAATTATTCTGACTTAAAAAATTTTATCCAAAAAAAAGCCGCATGGGTAAGCCAAGTTACCCTTTATGGATATTTAAAAACAAGAATGGGAGCAAAGTATGTTCTTATGTTTGAAGATGAAATTTTTTTAGGATCAATCAATAAAGCAAAATGGAATATTTATGTTGTGGCATTACAAGATTTGACATTTTATACGATATCTTATTTAAAAAATGAGAGAAATTTACATGACACTGAGAAGTCAAAAGAGATTTATATAAAAATTTTAGAGGATGAAATCAAAAATCAAATACCACAAGATATTTTAGAAAAAGCAAAAAAAGAATTTTCAGAAAGATATGAAAAAATAAATTGGGCTGATTATTATAAATCTATTCCATTTAATCCTAGTTCACTTTCATTATATGAATGGTCACCAATAGCGGAAGAATTAAAAATATTAGATAAAAAAATTGTTTTAAATTCAATGATATTAAAGTGGGATAATGTAAAAAAAGAATTTAAAGATATTTTAAATTTTTAAGTATTTTTTCTGTTATCTACTAAACTTTTTACAACACTTGGGTCAGCTAAAGTTGTAGTATCACCCAATTGATCATGTTCATTTGCGGCAATCTTTCTTAATATCCTTCTCATAATTTTTCCAGATCTTGTTTTAGGAAGACCTGGCGAAAATTGAATTAAGTCAGGGGTAGCAATAGGTCCTATTTGTTTTCTTACCCAAAGTTTTAAATCACGTTCTAAATCCAATGAACTTTCTTCACCCGCATTTAAAGTTACATAACAGTAGAGTCCATTTCCTTTTATATCATGAGGATATCCTACTACAGCAGCCTCAGCAACTTTTGGATGAGCCACGAACGCACTTTCAATTTCTGCAGTTCCAAGATTATGTCCAGAAACAATTATAACATCATCAACTCTTCCTGTTATCCAGTAGTACCCATCTTTATCTCTTCTACATCCATCTCCTGTAAAATATTTTCCATCGAATTGAGAAAAATATGTATCTATAAATCTTTGATGGTCTCCATATACTGTTCTCATTTGACCTGGCCAAGATTGAGCAATACACAAATTGCCTTGAGCTTCACCTTTTAATTTTTTTCCTTTTTTATCTACAATAACTGGTTTAATTCCATAGAACGGCTTAGTAGCTGAACCGGGTTTTAAATTTATGGCACCAGTTTGAGGACTAATTAAGATTCCCCCAGTTTCAGTTTGCCACCATGTGTCAACAATCGGACATCTAGAATCCCCAACAGTTTTATAATACCATTGCCATGCTTCTGGATTTATTGGTTCGCCAACAGTACCAAGTAATTTAAGAGTTTTTCTAGAAGTTTTTTTAACTGGCTTATCACCTTCTCTCATTAAGTCTCTTATTGCTGTTGGCGCAGTATAAAAAATATTTACCTTATATTTATCAACTATTTGCCACCATCTTGATCTATCAGGATAATTTGGTACACCTTCAAACATAACAGTGGTAGCCGCATTAGATAATGGACCATAAATTATATAACTGTGACCAGTTATCCATCCTATATCTGCAGTACAAAAATAAATATCATTTGGTTTGTAATTAAAAATATATTGGTGAGTCATTGAAGCATAAACCATGTATCCACCAGTTGTATGCAAAACACCTTTTGGTTTTCCAGTAGATCCAGATGTGTATAGAATAAAAAGAGGATCCTCTGCATTCATTTCTTCTGGTTCACATTTATTTGAAACTGTTTCAGTAAGTTCGTGATACCAAACATCTCTCCCACTTTCTATGTTAACAAAATTTCCAGTTCTTTTAACAACAATACATTTTTTAACATTAGGACAATTAATAAGTGCTTCATCAACATTTGATTTCATGGGAATAACTTTATCACCTCTCAAACCCTCATCTTGAGTTATTATATAATCTGACTCACAGTCATTTATTCTTCCCGAAATGCTATCTGGGGAAAAACCACCAAAAATAATTGAATGAATCGCACCTATTCTTGCACATGCTAACATTGTATATGCTAGCTCAGGAATCATAGTTAAATAAATTGTTACTCTATCTCCTTTTTTTACACCAATTTCTTTAAGAGCATTAGCAGTTTTTGAGACTTCTCTGTGTAATTCTTTGTATGAAATTTTCTTTTCAACTTTTGGATCATTTCCAACCCAAATAATTGCAGTCTTATTTTTATTCTTTTTTAAATGGCGGTCGACACAATTCGCAGAAGCATTTAAAGTTCCGTCGTAAAACCATTTTATATTAACGTCTTTCTTGCTGTATTTAACATCTTTAATTTTTGTATATGGTTTTATCCAAGTAATTCTTTTTCCTTCTTTTTTCCAAAATCCCTCATTATCTTTTATTGATGAGTTATATTTTTTTTCATACTGAGACTTTTTTACAATGGCTTTACTGATCCACTCTTTTTTAGTTTTATAAATTAGTTCTTTTTCAACCGGCAGTTTTGATATTTTCTTTTTTGGTTTCTTCTTTGAGACTTTCCTTTTGATTTTTTTCTTAACTACTCTTTTTTTTGATTTTTTTTTCTTTGGCATAAATTTTTTTTAGACAATACTACCCATCTTCAAAATAATTTTCCAGCTTTTAGTATCAATGGGCATTACTGATAATCTGCTCTGCCTAATTAATGGAAGATTTTTGAGATCCTTATTTTTTTTAATTTTTTCAAGCGAAACAGGAGATTTTAACTTAGTTTTAAACCTAACTTTTACTGCAACAAATTTTTTTGTTTTATCTGTTGGATCGGTAAATGCAGTTTTTATTACTTCAACAATACCGACAATTTCTTTGCCAATATTAGAGTGGTAAAAAAAACACAAATCACCATTTTTCATCTTTCGTAAATTATTTGATGCTTGATAATTTTTAACTCCATCCCAATCAGTTCCCATTCTTCCAGCTTTAATTTGTTGATCAATTGACCAAACACCAGGTTCTGATTTAAGTAGAAAATAGGATCTTGCCATATTTTATAGGATAAATTTTTTTTTAAAAAAAACAATATTCTTATACACGTGAATGCAAATGCGTGATAAACTAATCTTTACTGGAGATGTGTGAAAACAAGAAAAAAATTACTTAAGCAATTAGGTTTAGATAATTTACGAAAAATTGCATCAAAATCATTAAATAAGACAAAAAAATCTTTAAATAAAACTTTTCAAGATTTAAAAAAAAAAAGGGATGAAGAAATAGCTAAGAAAATTAAAAAAGAGAAAATTGAACAAAAAAAACAATTATTAAGAGATAAAAAGCAACAACAAAAAATTGAACAGCAAAAAATAAAAGATGAACAAAAAAGATTAAAGGATTTGGAAGTTCAAAGGCAGAAAGAAGAAGAGCAAAAATTAAAAGATGAAAGAGAAAGAATAGAAGCTAAAGAAAAACTAAGATTAGAAAATGAAAAACAACAAAAAAAAAATGAAGCATATGCACAGAAAATTGAAGTCCAGAGACTAAAGGCAGAAGAGCAAAAATTAAAAGATTTAGAAGAAAAAAAAATAAGGGAAGAAGAAATAAAATTAAAAGAAGAACAATTAAGATTGCAATACCTAGAAAGGCAAAGAGCTAGAGAAGAAAAAAAAATAAGGGAAGATGAGCAACAAAGATTAAAGGATTTGGAAGTTCAAAGGCAGAAAGAAGAAGAGCAAAAATTAAAAGATGAACAACAAAGATTAAAGGATTTGGAAGTTCAAAGGCAGAAAGAAGAAGAGCAAAAATTAAGAGAAAAAAACCACATGTTACAATATGAGGAGCAAAAATTAAAAGAAACTGCTCAAAAGTTGCAAGATTTAGAAACACAAAGAATAAAAGAAAGAGATGCTCAAATATTAGCAGAGCAAGAAGAATATAAAGAAAAAGAAAAAGAATTGAGATTAAAAGAAAAACAACAAAAAGCAGAAGAAAAAGAAAAGAGAGTAATTGAACAACGACAAAAAGCAGAAGAAAAAGAGCGAAAATTAAGAGAAGAGGAGTTTAAATTAATAGAAGAAAAAAAACAAAGAGAATTAGAAGCTAAAATTGAAGAAGAAAAAAGAATTAAAGAAGAACAAGAAAGATTAAAACAATGGGAATTAAAATTTGATGAAGAACAAGCAAAAAGAGAAGAAGAATTGATAAGAAAGTTTTATAAAGATAATGAAGATGATAAAACAGATACTAGTGAAGACGATAAAACAAATAATAATTAGCTTTAATCAACATTTTTAATTGTAAAGATAAGATAAAGGTTAGTGGGAGTCGGTAGAGTCTTATCGATGTACTACAAGCTTTGGTTTTAATAACCAATATTGCATCTAATTTTTTTTCTTTTTTTTTTCTTTTTTAAGTTTTCTCTTTTCTTTTAAAGAAAGTTTTGCTTTTTTCATTACACTAGAATCCTTAAATGATTTTCCGCTATATCTTTTTGACATTTATAATTTTACTCCAGCACCTTTTAAAAATTTTGCATCTACATCTAATGATAGTCTAGGATTAGCTGATAAATCTAAACTATCAAATTGCTTTATTTTATATTTCTCTAAGCCCACCATTGCAATCATAGCTGCATTATCACCACATAATTTTAAATCAGGAAAAATTGTTTGAAAATTATTTTGATTACTAACTTCTATAAGTTTTTTTCTTATTCCTTCATTTGCAGCAACACCTCCTGCAACAACAAATTTTTTTTCATCTTGTAAATTAAATTTATTAAATTCCTCAAAAGCTTTTTTTGTCTTTATAAATAAAATATCCTCAATTGTTTTTTGAAATGAAGCAGCTAGATCAAATTTCTCTTGATCAGATTTAATTTTTTTTGTTATCCTTAAAATTGCAGTTTTAAGACCTGCAAAAGAAAGATTACACCCACCTTTATTTATTATTGGTTTTGGAAGTTCATATTTATTTGGATTACCTTTTTGAGCGAACTTTTCTAATTTTGGACCACCTGGAAATTCAATTCCTAAAAGTTTTGCGGTTTTATCAAAAGCTTCTCCCAATGCATCATCAATTGTAGTGCCAAGTCTTTTATAATTACCAAGACCGTTAACGCTTAAATACTGGCTATGTCCTCCAGAAATTAATAGAAGCAAATAAGGATAATCGAGTTTTGAGTGTAATTTTGGACTTAAAGCATGCCCTTCTAGATGGTTTACTCCTATGAATGGAATGTTTAATGACATAGCCATTGCTTTTCCAAAGTTTAAACCAACTGTTAAACAAACTATTAATCCTGGTCCAGCGGTTGCTGCAATAGCAGAAACTTTATCTAAATTGACTCTGCTTTCTCTAATTGCTTCTTTGGCAATTAAATCAATTTTTTCTATATGAGATCGAGCAGCCAATTCAGGAACCACTCCACCAAACTCTTTATGAACATCAAATTGACTTGAAATAACATTAGACAAAATTTTAGGTATACCAGTTTGATCATCTTGAATTAGTGATACTGCGGTTTCGTCACAACTTGTCTCAATGCCTAATATTATTGGTTTTTCTGCCATAAAAAATTTTTTCTTATTAATACAATTAAACTATAAGATTGTAATAAAAATAAGATTTATGAAAAGAGATAAAATCATTATTGGCTCTAGAGGCAGCAAGTTAGCTTTGATTTATACGGAGAAAGTGAAATTTGAGTTAGAAAAAGAGTTTTCTAAAAAAATTGAAATAAAAAAAATTGCAACTACCGGAGATGAAAATCAAAAAGATAGATTATCAAATTTAGGTGGCAAAGGATTATTCTCAAAAAAAATTGAAAATGAACTAATTAATAATGAAATTGATATTGCCGTTCATGCATTAAAAGATATGCCCTCGATAGAGACAGAAGGATTGGTTACAAATTTTTTTTTAAAAAGAAATTCAGCAAATGAAATTTTAATTAGTAAAGGAAATGTCAAATTTGAAGATTTAAGACCCAATTCAGTTATCGGAACATCATCCTATAGAAGAGAGTTTCAACTTAAACAAAAAAGAACAGATTTAAATTATAATTTAATAAGGGGAAATGTAGATACAAGAATTAAAAAATTAGAAAATGGTGAATATGATGCAATTCTTTTATCTAAGGCTGGAATAGATGCTTTGGGCTTTAATGAAAAAATATCACAAGAGTTTAGTGTGGATGAATTAATACCTTGTGCTGGTCAAGGAATAATAGCTATACAGTGCAGAGCAAATGATAATGAAATGAAAGATTTATTAGAAAAAATTAACAATGAAGATTCTAGAATTTTAGCAAATGCAGAAAGGGAAGTATTAAAAATTCTTGAAGGAGATTGCGATACTGCAGTTGGTGTTTATGCTAAAATTAAAAATCAAAAAATAAATTTAAAAACCGAACTTTTTTCAGTAGATGGAAATGAAAGATACTTTATAAACGAAAGTGACGAAAAAAAATCATATTTAAGTTTGAGTAAAAATATTGGAGAAGAATTAAAATTAAAATCTAAAGGATCTTATAAAAGATAATGCATATTTTATTAACAAGACCATTAGAAGATAGTAAAGAATTGATATTAAGATTTACCTCATTGGGTCACAAAGTATCTCATCTTCCAGTAATTAATGTTCAACCAGTTCAATACAGTGAGCCTGACTATAATCAGTTCAAGGGAATTATTTTTACAAGCGCAAATGCTATAAAAAATTTGAATATTTCTAAAATAAATAAAAATATTAAATGCTTTTGTGTTGGATCTGTAACAGAAAAATTTGCAAAGAAACTTGGTTTTCAAAATATTTATTGTGCTGAGGGCAATGTGAATAATTTAAAAGAAATTATTTTGCAAAATTTTGATAGAAAAATTGGTTCTCTTATTTATATTAGTGGTGAATTTGTTTCTTATAATCTTGATAAAGATTTAACTTCAGAGGGTTATTCAGTAACAAGATTAATCAATTATACTATTATACCGATTGAAGAACTCAGAGAGGAATTTATTAAAAATTTAAAGTCATTTATTCCTGATATTGTTTTTATCTATTCAGAAAATAGTGCTAAAAATTTTCTAAATGTTTTAAAAAAATATAATTTACAGAATGAATGGATGGAGACGAACTTAATGTGCCTAGGAGAGCGTGCATCTTCAGCATTAAATGAGATTAAATGGAAAAAAATCTTCCTATTTAACCCTGGTGAAGAAGAGTTTTTGCTATATAAAATTTGAAAATGGAAGTTTTAAAAAATTTTAAAGATTTATTTTTATCTGTCTGGACGAAGGGAATTATGGGAGTTGATTTCTTTCAAATTATCATTGGTCTTGCAATTTTTTTTATATTTTTAGTATTTAGAGGATTGATCAGTAAATTAATAATTAAAAAATTAGAATTAATATCAAAAAGAACAACAAACAAGCTAGATGATACATTTGTAAAATCAATGGTTGGGCCTACAAGATTTTTTCCGATTGTTCTTGGGGTATTTTTTGCAAGTTATTATATGTCTTTTTCGGATGAAATGAGATCATTTGTAGACAATATAAATAGAACTTTAATTACAATATTAATTTTTTGGATTATTCATCAAATTATCGAGCCGGTCTCATATGTATTAAGTGGTTTAGACAAAATTTTAACTAGGGAGTTAATTGGATGGATTATAAAATCTTTAAAAGTTTTAATTTTTATTTTAGGAGTTGCGGCAGTACTTGAATTATGGGGAATAAAAATAGGACCTATTATAGCTGGACTTGGACTATTTGGTGTAGCTGTTGCATTAGGAGCTCAAGACTTATTTAAGAATTTAATTTCAGGAATTTTGGTTTTGGTTGAAAAAAGATTTAAAATTGGAGATTGGATTTTGGTAGAGGGCATAATTGAAGGCATTGTTGAAAAAATAGGATTTAGATCTACTGTGATTAGAAAGTTTGATAAATCAATTGCCATAATTCCAAATTTTCAGTTTGCAGAAAATGCTGTAATTAATGTTAGTCAAACTACAAATTGGATAATTAGTTGGGTAATTAATTTGCAGTATGACACAACTGTTGAACAACTTAAAATTATCAGAAATGAAATTGAGGATTACATAATAAAAAATGAAGATTACAAACCTGAACTTGGGTATGCAGTTAGAGTGGATAAATTTTCTGATAGTTCCATTGATATGTACATTCGTTGTTTTACCAAAACCGATGACTGGGATGAATGGTTAGCAGTAAAAGAAAGACTTGCAATATCAATAAAACAAATTGTAGAAAAAAATAAAGCATCATTTGCATTTCCTAGCCAATCTATTTATGTTGAAAAAAAATGATTGCAATTTTTTACTTAGCTCTTCAAATTCTTAAACTTTATTCATACGTTGTTATAGCAAATGTAGTGATTAGTTGGTTAATTGCCTTTAATATTTTGAATACATCAAATAGGTTTGTTTATTCAATTTTAGAATTTACCTACAAACTAACCGATCCAATTCTTAATAAAATTAGAGGATTTATACCTAATTTAGGAGCTTTTGACATATCGCCTATAATTCTTCTTTTATTGATCTGGTTTGTAGAAATGTGTATGAAGCTCTACGTGGCACCATTAATTTTTTAATTATCATGATACTAATTGACGGAAAAAAAATTGCAGCAGAACTTAGAGAGGAGTTGAAGCAAGAAGTATCGGAATTAAAATCAAAATATAATAAAGTTCCAGGTCTTACAGTAATATTAATAGGAGATCTTGCTCCTAGTCAAATTTATGTTCGAAATAAAGAAAAGTCCGCAATTGAAGTAGGTTTAAAATCAGAAGTGATTAAGTATACAGAATCTATAGAAGAAAAAACTGTTTTAAATAAAATCAATGAATTAAACAACGACGATACAGTTTCAGGCATTTTAGTACAATTACCACTTCCAAAACACATTGATAAGCAAAAGGTTATTGAAGCAATTTTACCTAGTAAGGATGTCGATGGATTTCATCCTATGAATGTTGGCAATCTTTCATCAGGCTACGAAAGTTCAGTTCCTTGTACACCTCTAGGATGTTATTTATTAATAAAAAAAATTGAACCAAATTTAAGTGGAAAAAAAGCTGTAATAGTTGGTAGATCAAATCTTAATGGAAAGCCGATGACTCAATTATTATTAAAAGAAAATTGCACTGTTACAATAACTCATTCAAAAACAAAAGACCTCAAAGAAGAATGTCTAAAGGGCGATATTATTGTTGCTGCGGTTGGTATGCCAGAACTTGTAAAAGGTGATTGGGTTAAAAAAGATGCAATTGTAATTGATGTTGGTATTAACAAAATAGATAAAGGAATTGTTGGAGATGTTGCATTTGATGAAGTTTCTAAAGTTGCAAAAGCTTTAACACCTGTTCCAGGTGGCGTTGGACCTATGACAATCGCATGTTTATTGAAAAATACAATTGAGTGTTTTAAAAGATCTCAAAAAAATTAATTATATAAAAGTGTCAAAGTTAACAATTTTAATTGTTATTTTTTTTATTTATAATTCTTTAACTTTTGCTATGGAAAAAAAACCTTATCATCATTTACCTGATGGAACTTTTAGAAATCCTGAGGGTTCTCCTAAACGAAATTCTAATTTTAAATGGTCTTTTAGCACTTATAATAAAGAAAAGAAAAAACTTGATATGACCGTTCCAAAAGATCATATCGTTGAGAAAACAAAAGTCTTATCTGATTTAGAAAGATTTAAAGATGATGATTATATTGCCTGGATTGGTCATGCTACATTTTTAATAAAACTAGGAGATACAATAATAATAACTGATCCTGTATTTTCAAAAAATGCTGGACCATTAATTTTCGGGCCAAAAAGATTTACTGAACCAGCTCTAAAACTAAATGAAATTCCAAAAACAGATTTATTTTTATTAACGCATAATCATTATGATCATCAAGATATGAGAAGTATTAAAAGGTTTCCATTCAAGAAAAGCAAAGTTTTACTGCCTTTAAAACTTGGTAAATATTTTACACGAAATGGATATAGAGATGTAAATGAAATGGATTGGTATGATAAAATTAAAATTAATAATGAATTAGCAGTTACATTACTACCGGCGGTTCATTGGTCTAAAAGAAGCTTTACTGACACTAATAAAACTCTTTGGGGAAATTTTTTAATTGAATACAGAGATAAAAAAATAATTTTTGGATGTGATACAGGTGTTGGAAATATCTATAAAGAACTTGGAGATAAATACGGTCCTATTGATCTAACTCTAATTAACATTGGTGCATATAATTTTTATCCAATGATGCCTTATAAAGATAAATCAGCTTATCATACTAATCCCGAAGAAGCTTTAAGTATTGCAAGAGATTTAAAAAGTAAGAAAGTGATTGGTATGCATTGGGGTACTTTTGTTTTATCATTAGAGCCTATTATGGAACCACGAGTAAGATTTAAAAATAATGCAGAAAAATTTGGTTATAAACAAGAAGATGCTATTATTTTTAAAATTGGAGAATTTCAATCTTTAAAAAATCTACTCTCATATAATTAATTTTTTTCCATTAAATATAGTCCATCAGGGTTTAAAAAGAAAATTTTTCCATTTTCAGGATGTATAATGATATCTCTTATTCTACCTATTTTATCTTTAAATATAATTTCTTCTTTAACTTCATATAAATCATCAAAAATTAATTTTCTTAATGATTGATCTTTCAAAGAAGTAATTAATGCATGTCCATTCCATTCTTTAAATTCATCACCTTTATAGATTTTAATTGCACTAGTTGCTATTGATGGTACCCAATATTTAATAGCTTTTGTAAAACCTGATTTCCATTTAGGTCCAATTGGTAATCCTGAATAATTAGTTCCTCCCCAACCTAAAATTTTCCATCCATAATTTTCTCCTTTTTTAACCTCACCAAACCAATCACCACCCTTTGCTCCATGATTACTAATATAAACTTTTCCATCATATGGAGATATAGTTAAGCCTTGAGGATTTCTAATACCTATTTGATATATTTCCGGTAACCATTTTGATTTACTTTCAAATCTAGGATTGTCTTTTGGTATGCTTCCATCTAAATGAATTCTTATAATGCTGCCTGGATGTTTAGATGCATCTTGAGCAATCATTCCCTTTCCTCTTTCACCCGCAGATGCATAAAGATAATTATCTTTTATAGCTAATCTTGAACCAAAATGGTAACCCGAGTCCATTGGTGGATTTGCTTGAAAAAGATTTTTAAATAATAACTTTTTTTTATCTAATTTTGCTTTTGCAATAGATGTACTACTTTTCCAATTTCCTCTATTTTCAGTATAAGAAATGTAAATAAAATTATCTTTATAAAGAATATCTAGTAATCCGCCTTGGCCATGTTCTAAATAATTAAGATTATGTTCTATTTGGATTACATTATTAGTTAGGATGTTTACAATTTTAATTTTTCCACTTTTTTCTGTTATTATTATTTCATCATTACTAATAAATGATGAGCCCCAAGGCTTATCCAAAGTGACAATCTTTTTAAATTTTAAATTTTTTGCTAAAGAAACTGAAGTAAAATTTAAAATAATTAATATGTACAAAAATATTTTTTTCATTAATTACGTGAAATATATTATCTAAGTTTTTTTTTATGAAAATTAATAAATCTCTCAACATTTGATTTATTAAAAGTTTTGTTTTCTTCAAAAGATACTTTTTTCATCGAATATGCATTGCTATTAGTTATTCTTGATTGAATAGTAATATTGCCTTTATAAAGCTTGAGCTTGACGGATCCATTTACCCTACTTTTTTTTTGGTCAATAATTTTTTGAAGTTTAAATCTTTCTTTTGAATACCAGTAGCCATTGTAAATTAATTCTGCATACCTGGGCATTATAGAGTCTTTTTTATGCATTGTTTCTTTATCAAGAGTTACTGACTCAATTGCCCTATGTGCATTTATTAATAACGTTCCACCAGGAGTTTCATAAACACCTCTGGATTTAATGCCAATAAATCTGTTTTCTACTAAATCAACTCTGCCTATTCCATTTTTTCCAGCTAATTGGTTAAGTTTTTCTAGAAGTTTAGATGGAGATAATTTTACTCCATTAATTCCAATCGGATCACTATTTTTAAAATTAATTGTTACAAATGTTGGTTTGCTTGGTGCTTTCTCAGGATCAGTAGTTCTTTGAAAAATTAACTTAGGTGCTGAATTTTTTGGATTTTCTAAAACTTTACCTTCAGTGGATGTGTGAAATAAATTGTCATCTATAGAAAAAGGAGGAGAACCTTTTTTATCTTTTGGAATTGGAATCCCATGTTTTTTTGCATAATTAATTAGGTCGGTTCTAGACTTAAGTTTCCATATTCTCCAAGGCGCTATTATTTTTATTTTTGGTCCAAAATAATGATAGCCAAGTTCAAATCTAACTTGATCATTTCCCTTTCCTGTTGCTCCATGAGACACTGCATATGCTTTAAATTTTTTAGCAACTCTAATTTGATCTTTTGCAATTAATGGTCTTGCAATTGATGTTCCTAATAAATAAGCACCTTCATAAACTGCATGACCTCTAATCATTGGATATACATACTCTTTTACAAAAGTATTTTTCAAATTGTGAATGATAATGCTCTTAACACCAAATTTTTTGGCATTTCTAATTATTTTTTTTTTATCTATTTTTTGTCCTACATCTGCTACGTAAGCTATGACTTCAGATTTATAATTTTCTTGCAGCCATTTTAGTATAATTGATGTGTCTAGTCCGCCAGAATAGGCAAGAACTATTTTTTTTTTGGACTTCATTACTTAAGTGCAATTTTTTTTTGCTGAGTTGTATGCTTTTGTAAATCCCATTAAAGAATAATGGTCAATTGTTTGAGATCCTGATTTATTGTAACCAGTAACCATTATTCTTGAAGCTTTTTTCATTCTTTTAACAATCTTCTTTTCGATTTTATTGTTAGATATCCAAGCAAAATTATCCTGAGTTAAGTCAAATTTATATTTTGATTTACCCGATGCTGCTACTACTGAATTTTGACTATTATATTCATAACCAGAGGTAGTGCTGACTTCATCTGTAATTTTATCTGATGGTCTAAACGTAACAAATAATCTTGCATCCCTATCACCCTTTTTTGGAGATTGTAGTACTGGCTTTGATTGAGCAAAACAAACTTTTCCATTATCATTCGAAACAACTATTGTTTCCCAATCCTTAAATGTTCCTACTTTTTTTAACTCTTCAGAATGAACTAAACCAATTGAAAAGATAATTAAAACAAAGGATTTTATAAAAATTTTTTTAATTAAGGACATGGATTTGGATATAATTTTTGTACTTCGTTAATATCATTTATAACTTCTTTGTCTAAATTTACTTTTACACTTTCTATGTTTGTTTTCAACTGCTCCATATTAGTCGCGCCAATTATTACACTAGTCATAAAGTCTTGTATCTCACAAAATTTTAATGACATTTGACTCATATCTAAATTATATTTTTTGCTTATTTTGTAATACTCCTCTACTGCTTTATTCATATTAGGCGTTTGGTATCTATATTTCCAAAAATTTCCATCTCTTTCCATCCTAGACCCCTTTGGTAAAGTGCCATTTCTATATTTTCCACTTAAATATCCACTGGCCAGCGGAGAATATGCTAAACAACCAATCTTTTCCCTAATAGATACTTCCGAAAGACCAATTTCATATGATCGATTTAAAAGACTATAAGGATTTTGAATTGACATCATTCTTGGCAAATTTTTTTCTTTATTAAGCTTTATATAATTCATTACTCCCCAAGGAGTTTCATTAGATAAGCCAACATATCTAATTTTTCCTTGATCAATGTATTTTTCCAAATTTTCTAATACATCTTCAAATCTATTCCATTCTTTTTCTTGGTGAAGGTAGTTTAGTCTTCCAAAATTATTTACATTTCTTTCTGGCCAATGAAGTTGATAGAGATCTATATAATCAGTCTTCAGCCTTTTTAGACTTGCATTGATAGCATCTTCAAAATTTTTACCAACAAAACTGTTCTGGCCATCTCTGATATAATCTCTCGCAGGACCAGCCACCTTTGTAGCCAAAATTACCTTGTCTCGCTTTTTATTTTTTTCAAACCAGTTCCCCATTATTATTTCGGTAAGACCATAAGTTTCTTTTTTGGGAGGAACTGCATAAAGTTCTGCAGTGTCCCAAAAATTTACTCCTTCATTTAATGCGAAGTTCATTTGTTCAAATGCATCGGTTTCTGAGTTCTGTTCACCCCAAGT
Source organism: uncultured Pelagibacteraceae bacterium (assembly GCA_902568235.1). Classification (GTDB taxonomy): domain Bacteria; phylum Pseudomonadota; class Alphaproteobacteria; order Pelagibacterales; family Pelagibacteraceae; genus Pelagibacter. The sequence goes on from CACFPS010000002.1 coordinate 22,063, forward strand.
CATAGTTCCTAAACAGATAGTGCTAACTTTAAGGTCTGTATTGCCTAATTTTCTGTAATTCATTGAATATTAAATATTTTTTAAGGTTTTTATGATATCTTGAATAATTAGTAAAAGGCTATTATATAAACGTTATGGAATTTAATAAGCAAAATATACTTAATAAAGTAAAAGAAGCCCAGCAAACAACAGTTGTTATGGATGAAGGCTTAAGAGCCTACATGCTTAAAGTTTATAACTATATGGCAACTGGAGTATTATTAACAGGTATAATAGCTCTTTTAACTTTTAAGATGGGTGTTCAAGAAATTACAAGCATGGGAATAATTTTAACGCCTTTTGGTGATGCAATCTACAATTCTGCTTTAGCATGGGTTGTAATGTTGGCACCTCTAGGAATTGTTTTTTATATGAGTTTTGGAATTAATAAGATGAGTGCGGCAAAAGCTCAAACTGCATTTTGGGTATTTGCAGCATTAATGGGATTATCACTTTCATCAATTTTATTAGTTTATACTGGTTTGAGTGTAACAAGAGTTTTCTTTATTACGTCAGCAACATTTGGCGCAATGAGTATTTATGGCTACACAACAAAAAGAGACTTAACTAAAATGGGATCTTTTTTAATGATGGGTTTAATAGGAATAATTATTGCATCATTAGTAAATATTTTCCTAAAGTCACCAATGATGTATTTTGCTATTTCAATTATAGGTGTTTTAATATTTGTAGGACTGACAGCTTATGACACTCAAAAAATTAAAAATATGTATGCAGCTTCAGACTCAGGTGAATTAATGGGTAAAAAAGCTGTTATGGGTGCACTAACACTATACTTAGATTTCATTAATTTATTTATAATGTTGCTAAGATTGTTTGGTCAGCGAAGATAATTACTTTTGAAGTTTTCTCCAATTAGTTATTTTTAATAAATTTTCAAGCTCAAAAGAATTTTTAAGAATTTTGCCGTTAGTATCAGTTATTAAATATTTTAGGTTTTTATTTGATGGTTTGAAGTTTTTACATATTTTATAAATAGCGTTTTCAGCTGCATTTTTAAAAACACTAAAACTTATTTGTTTACTAGAAATAGAAAGGCCATAATCTTTCCAAGATCCTTCAGATACCATTTTAGCATATAGATCAAGAATTATTTTGAGTTCATTTTTTTTAAAAAAATAATTCTGATTTTCATTTTTATAAATATTGTTAACTACAAGTTTTAAATTTCTATTCATTTAATTTGTATTTATTTATCAAACCTATTTGAAACGCTGTAAATATGAATGTTATTGGCAACATGCCCCATACTTTAAAGTTGACCCAAAATTCTTCAGATTGTGTACGCCAAACAAACTCATTCAAAAGTGCCAATGAAAGGAAGAAATACATCCATCTGTAATTAAGTATTCTCCATCCTTCATCACTCAAGGGTATAGATTTTCCTAATATTTTTTTTAAAACAGGTTCATTTGTAAAATATTTTCCAAAAAATAAAGCTAGGGCGAATAAAATATTTATTATTGTAGGTTTCATATATATAAAAACAGGATTATCAAAATAAATAGTTAATCCGCCAAATAGTGTAATTAATATTCCACTTAAAAGTGGGACCATAGGAATTTTCTTTTCCATTATCCAAACTACCAAAACGGCAATAATAGTTGCAACTATCAGTGGTGGAATAGCTATTTTTAAATTTTTGTCATTGTTATAATAAAATAAAAAAAAAATGACTAATGGACCTATATCTGTGACGAATTTTAAAAAAGATTTATTCACTGCTACATATTAACAGATTAATGAAACATTCATATTTTTTTTTATTGATTTTTTTATTCAAATAATCATATTTAAAGTGTGAGTATAAGAAAAACTAAATTCTCAATAGGCGATGTAGTTAAACATAGACACTTTGATTTTAGAGGTGTTATTTATGATGTCGACTTTGAATTTAATAATTCTGAAGATTGGTATCAATCTATACCAAAAAATGTCAGACCAAGAAAAGATCAACCATTTTATCACTTACTAGCTGAAAACGATGAGATAACTTATGAGGCATATGTATCAGAACAAAATTTATTAGTTGATGAGTCTGACGAACCAATTAAACATCCTTTGATAAATGAGATTTTTTCAGGAAAAAAAGGATCTAGCTATTTTAAGCCATCAAATTAAATAAGCCAATTTTTAAACACATTTGTTACAAAACTCTGACATAAATATTTTATATTTTAATTAAATATTTTAACCAAGGATACTTTTTTATTCCTCTATTATTTATCTCCCTCAGTGTTCTTGGTTAGAAATACTTTCTAGGAATTTCATTTAAATGATTTTGTGTTATAAAAAAGTAAATGTTAAATTATTTTAATCCAAATAATATCTTAAAGATTATTAACAAATTACAAAAATTTGTTTTTACACTCTTCATAATAGTTTTAATTATAGGTCTATTAGAAGCCTTGGTACTTTCCCCTGAAGATTATAAACAAAGCGACTCAGTAAGGATAATGTATGTTCATGTGCCATCCGCATGGATATCACTTGGAATTTTTTCAGTTATTTCTATTTTGTCTTTTGGAATATTGATTTTTAAAAATAAAAATTTTTCTTTAATTACTAAAAGTTTAGCACCTTCTGGTTTTGTATTTAATATAATTGCACTTGTTACAGGCTCCATATGGGGCAAACCCACTTGGGGCACATGGTGGGCATGGGATGCTAGAATAACCTCAATGTTATTGTTGTCACTTTTTTATCTTATGTTTATTATTACTTGGAGGATTACTGAAAATAATGACAAAGCTATTAAGATAAGCTCATATATTGCTATATTGGGTTTAATTAATGTTCCAATAATAAAGTTTTCTGTTGATTGGTGGAATACTTTACATCAACCATCATCAGTAAATATATTGTCAGATACAACTGTTCATTCTTCAATGTTGATACCATTAGGAATAATGACTGCGGCATTTGTACTTTTTTCACTTTTGATATTTTTAATGAAATATAATACAGAACTGATAAAGATTAAAAATAAAGGATTAGATAGATTATGATTAGAGAGATTTTATTTATGAATGGATATGGCCCTTATGTTTGGTCATCATTTATATTTACTCTAGTTAGTTTTGGAATTTTGTACTCAGTGGTTAAATCTCAGCTAACTAAAGAACAGAAAAAGTTTGAAGCAAAGTTTAAATCTTTGTGTTCTGACAAAATTGAGTTAGCAAATAAACAAAAAACATACAGAGAGATTTTAACAAATACATCTACTTCTAATATTTAACTTTATTTCACATGTATGGTAAAAAAGTTAAATTAAGAGCTCTCTTCATTGTCTTAATTTTTTTTTCTTTAGTTCTCACAGCTTTTTTAGTTTTTAAGTCTCTAGAAGAAAACGTAGTTTATTTCAAATCACCATCAGATGTAAAAAATTTAACTGAATTAAAAGCAAAGAAAATTCGAGTTGGAGGCATGGTAAAAGAAAATTCGGTTGAAACATTTGATAATGAAATCAAATTCATTATTACTGATTTTAAAAATGAACTTTTTGTTAGTTTTGTTGGATCTGTGCCTAATTTATTTGAGGAAGGAAAAGGAGTTGTAGCCGAAGGGTTTCTAGAAGATAAATATTATTTAAAAGCAGATAAAATTTTAGCCAAACATGATGAAAATTATATGCCACCAGAGGTAAGCGAGGCATTAAAGGATAAAAATTAATGATAAATCAATTTGGCAACTATTCTTTATATATAGCTTTATTGGCCTCTGTATATTTAATTTATAAATCACTCTTCTCATTAAAATTTGTTGAAAAAAGTATAAATAATAAAATATTTTCTGCGATTTCTATTCAATCTTTAATGATATTAATAAGTTTTGTAAGTTTAATTTATGCTTTTATTATCTCAGATTTTAGTAATGAAACTGTATTTAATAATTCGCATACAGCAAAACCCTTGTTATATAAAATTTCGGGAACATGGGGGAATCACGAGGGAAGTTTATTATTATGGTTGTTAGTTTTGGTAATTTTTTTATTTATATTCTTAATAAAGTCTACTGATCAACTAAATAAATATAGATTGCTAACAATTTTGTTTCAAGAAATTATAATATTTGGATTTCTTTTGTTTATACTTTTTACTTCAAACCCATTTGAATATTTATTTCCAATTCCAAATGAAGGATTGGGGTTAAATCCTATTTTACAAGATCCAGCTTTAGCAATTCATCCTCCTATTTTATATTTAGGATATGTCGGCACATCTATAATTTTCTCTTCTGCTTTAGCAGCATTAGTATGCAAAAATATTAACCCAAACTGGGCTTCTCATATAAGAAAATGGATAATAATTTCATGGATATTTTTAACATTAGGAATCATGCTTGGTTCTATATGGGCATATTATGAGTTAGGATGGGGTGGCTTTTGGTTTTGGGATCCAGTTGAAAATGTTTCATTAATGCCATGGTTTTGTTTAACTGCATTAATTCATACAGTAATAGTTTTGCAGAAAAGAAATTTATTTCACTCTTGGATAATAATCTTATCAATTACAACTTTTTCATTAAGTATGAGTGGAACTTTCTTAGTAAGATCAGGAATATTAAACTCTATTCATACTTTTGCTAATGACCCTTTAAGAGGAGTTTTTATTCTTTGTTTTTTGTTTGTACTAATTTTATCTGCAATTTTTATTTTTTTCATATTTCAAAAAAATCTTCCATCTTTTTCTGCAAAATATTTTTTTATAAGTAAAGAAATTACCATACTTATAAACAATTGGTTTATGATGTTTTTTTTATCAGTTGTTTTAATTGGCACTATTTACCCTATCTTTTTGGAAGTAATCAATGGTTCCAAAATATCTATAGGTCCACCATTTTATCATAAATTAATAATTCCTTTTTTAATCCCTTTTTTATTATTTATGGCTTTGGGACCAAAAATTAACTGGATAAAAGATAAGATGAAAAAATTTAATTATAAACAATTATTGTTATTCATTATCTCAGTATTAATTTCTTATTTTATAATTGATAGAAGTGATAGATATTTTTTATTTTCAATTCCATTACTTGCATTAAGTTTCTATTTATTATTTGTGACAATCAGAGATTTTACTCTTAACGGATCTTCATTTAGTCAGAAAGTATCTCATTTTGGTTTCAGTTTATTAATATTAAGTATTTTGCTAAATGGTATTTTTTCAAGTGAATTTTCTTCTAATATGAAAGTTGGAGATGAAAGAAAATTTAAAAATAAAATAATTAAATTTGAAAAAATAAAAGTAAAAAACGAGAAAAATTTTCAATCGCTCATAGCAGAATTTAAGATTACAGATAAAGAAACAACTCTTGTATTGAAGCCAGAGTTAAGAATATTTAATCAACCTAAAACAATTACTAGCGAAGCAGATATAATTACCACATTATATTCAGATAATTTTTTAGTTTTCAATATTTTAAAAAAAGACGATTATTTTAATGTAAGATATCAATTTAAGCCTTTAATGATATGGATTTGGCTATCGGTTATAATGATAACTCTTGGTGGAATTATAAGTTTTTTAAGGTCTAAATGAATAGAAATTTTAAAATAATCTTTTCTGTTATTCTTGGACTAAGTATTTTTTTTGTTCTTTTGAAAGGATTGGAAAGTACAAAACAATACTCACCTCTTAATACTTCAAATAAAATAGATTTAAATATTTATTTTCAAAGTCTTTTTGATGAAAAAGAATACTCAATTAGAGAATTAGCAAATAAGAAAAATTTTATGTTAATTAATATATGGTCTTCTTGGTGTTTGCCATGTAGAGAAGAACATTCTTATTTAATGAAGTTAAAAAAAAATAATATAAATTTGATTGGAGTAAATTATAAAGATAACTCGAATAATGCGAAAGTTTTTATTAAAGAAATGGGAAATCCATATACAACAATACTCGTTGATGTTGACGGAACTAAATCAATAGAACTTGGAGCAATAGGAGTTCCAGAAACATATTTAGTTGATAGTTTTGAAAGCAAAGTACTAAAAAAATATATTGGACCTTTAGATCAGAAAAAAATTGAAGAAATAATTTCTATACTTAAAAAATGAATAAATTAAAATATTTTACAGTTATATTAATTTTGTTTTTAAATTTTTTTGGAGCATCTTACTCTCAAAGTTTAGATCAAGTACATAAAATTTCAAAAAATTTAAGATGTTTAATTTGTCAAGGTCAATCTGTTTACGACTCAAATTCTGATTTTGCAATTAGTATGAAGTTGTTGATAAAAAAAAAAATTAATGAAGGAAGAACTGAAAAAGAAATATATGAGTTTTTGAAAAATAGATATGGTGAATGGGTAGTTTATGATCCAGAAATAAATAAAAATACAATCTTATTATGGTTGATTCCTTTGATTTTATTTGTTTTTGGCGGCCTTTTAATTGTCAGAAAAGTATCTATAAAGTAGTGTTAAATTTATTATGAAATCAATTTATAAAGCTCTAGTATTATTTTTAGTTTTTTTTGGTTCAGCAAATGCTGCTGACCTTTCTGGCAATAAGTGGAGCTTTTATTCTGGAACCTTTGATTTCAGTGATGATGGTAAAAGGTCTAGTCTTTTTGGAGTTCAACATATAAATGAAAACTTATATAGAGAAAGTTTTTTAGGAACATTACAGCCAGTGACTGGAGCTATGATTACAGCAGATAATGCGGGTTACGTTTATACAGGATTTCAAGTTCCTTATAAATCAGGATCTATGACATTTACTCCAAGTTTTACACCAGGACTATACAGCGAAGGTAACGGTAAAGATTTAGGTCATGTAATTGAATTTAAAAGTGAAATACAATTAACTTACGAATTATCTTCTAGTAGTGAATTTGGTTTTTCATACAATCATATATCTAATGCAAGTCTAGGTGACAAAAATCCAGGAGCAAATAGCTATATGTTTAATTTTATAAAAAAATTTTAACATAAATCATGAATTTAAAAGATTGTCATAATTTTTATGACTTTAGGAAGTTGGCAAAAAAAAAATTACCATCTCCAATTTTTCATTATATTGATGGAGCAGCAGATGATGAAATTACTTATAAAAGAAATTCCAGTGCTTTTAATGATGTAGATTTGGTGCCAAATGTTTTAAGAGGTGTCGAAAATATAGATTTATCGACAACCATATTTGGAAAAAAATTAGACTTACCTTTTTATTGTGCACCAACTGCCTTACAAAGACTTTTTCATCATGATGGAGAAAGAGCGGTTGGCAAAGCTGCACAAAAATTTAATACCATGTTTGGTGTTTCAGCTTTAGCAACTGTAAGTGTAGAAGAAATAGCATCATTAATTGATACTCCAAAAATGTTTCAATTTTATTTTCATAAAGATAGAGGCTTAAATAGCGCAGTACTCGATAGAGTAAAAGCAGCAAAATTTGATGTAATGGCATTAACTGTGGATACTATAACCGGAGGAAATAGAGAAAGAGATCTTCGAACAGGATTTACTTCTCCTCCAAAACTAACATTATCAAGCTTATTTAGTTTTGTATCAAAACCAATGTGGGGAATTAATTATCTTACTAAAGGTAAATTTGAATTACCACATTTACAAGATTATGTTCAAGAAGGAACAAGTACCGCAACATCAATTGGCAACTATTTTTCATCAATGCTTGATCAATCAATGAATTGGAAAGATGCAGAAAAACTTTGTTCTGATTGGGGAGGTCATTTTGCTTTAAAAGGCATAATGAGCGTTGATGATGCTAAAAGAGCTGTCGATATTGGATGTACAGGTATAATGGTTTCAAATCATGGAGGTAGACAACTGGATGGATCAAGATCACCATTTGATCAATTGAAAGAGATAGTTGATGCAGTAGGAGATAAAATAGATGTAATTTGTGAAGGTGGTATACAACGTGGAACACATATTTTGAAAGCTTTATCTATAGGTGCTAAAGCCTGTTCAGGGGGTAGACTTTATCTTTATGCTTTAGCAGCCGCAGGTCAAGCCGGTGTGGAAAGAGCATTAAATCAATATCGTAACGAATTAGAGAGAGATATGAAACTCATGGGATGTACTAAAATTAGCGATTTAAATAGAAATAATTTAAAATTTAGAAATTAATGAATTTAAATGATTGCTATAATTTTGAAGATTTTAGAAAGTTAGCAAAAAAAAAATTACCAGCCCCCATATTTCATTACATAGACGGTGGAGCAGATGATGAGGTAACTTTAAATCGAAATACCAATGCGTTTAATGAATGTGATCTTGTTCCAAATATTTTAAATAGTGTTGGAGAACCTGATTTATCAATAACAGTTTTTGGCACAAAAATTAACATGCCACTATTTTTGTCACCAACAGCCATGCAAAGTTTATATCATCCTGATGGAGATAAAGCTTCAGCACGTGCCGCAGAAAAATATGGAACAATTTATAGCATGTCTACAATGGCTTCTTTTTCTATTGAGGAGGTTTCAAATATATCAAATGGACCTAAAATTTTTCAATTATATATACACAAAGACCAATCAATTACTGATGATTTAATTGATCGATGCAAAGATGCAAATTTTAATGGAATGTGTATTACAGTAGATACAATTGTTGCAGGAAATAGAGAAAGAGATCATCGAACAGGATTTACAACTCCACCAAAATTTAATTTGGAAAGCCTTATGAGTTTTGTGATGAGACCTAAGTGGGTATTTAATTATTTTACAAATAAAAAATTTGAATTAGCAAATTTAAAAAATAAAACAGATAAAGGTACTAATATTGCAAAGTCAGTTATGGAATACATTAATGAACAATACGATCCTGCAATGAATTGGAAAGATGCTGAATATTGTATAAAAAAATGGAATGGTCCTATGGCCCTAAAAGGAGTTATGTCAGTCGAAGATGCTAAAAAAGCAATCGATATTGGATGTACATCAATAATGATTTCAAATCATGGAGGCAGACAATTGGATGGATCAAGAGCACCATTTGATCAAGTTAAAGCAATTAGGGATGCAGTTGGAGATAAGCTTGAAATTATTCTTGATGGTGGCATTAGAAGAGGAACTCATGTTTTAAAATCACTTGCAGCAGGAGCAACAGCTTGTAGTTTTGGAAAAGCTTTTTTATTTAGCTTAGGAGCAGGAGGACAACAAGGTGTAGAAAAACTGCTAAAAAATATGCGCGAAGAAATTAAAAGAAATATGATATTAATGGGTTGTAAAAATATTAGTGAACTTGATAGTTCAAAATTAATTTATAGAAAATAAAACTAATGAAATTTGCTGAAAATTTAAATCGTTTAGGTACCGAGTCAGCTTTTGCAATATTGGCTGAAGCTAAAAAAGTCGAGGCAACTGGAAAAAAAATAATAAATCTTGGTATAGGACAACCGGACTTTAAGACCCCAAAACATATAATGGAAGCTGCAAAAAAAGCCATAGATGATGGCCATCATGGGTATGTTATATCAAATGGAATAATAGAATGCAGAGAAGCAGTTTGTAGAAAAATTAATAAACTTTATGGCGCAGATATTAATCCAAATAGAATTATAATTACACCTGGCGGAAAACCAACAATGTATTTTGCTATTTCAATGTTTGGAGAGCCTGGAGCAGAAATTGTTTATCCTGATCCTGGATTTCCTGTTTATGAGTCAATGATAAATTATACGGGTGCCAAAGCAGTGCCGTATAGTATTTTGGATAACAAGGATTTAAAATTTGATCCAGATAAAGTTCTTTCTTTAATAAACGAAAAGACACGTATGATAGTTATAATAAATCCTAACAATCCAACAGGAAGTTTTGTTGATAAATCAACAATAGATTATTTAGCTAATGGTTTAAAAAAATATCCAAATTTAATTATATTTAGTGATGAAATATATAGTAGATTAATTTTTGATGGTAAAGAAATGCCATCATTTTTTAATTATCCAGAACTTAAGGATAGGTTAATTGTTTTAGATGGTTGGAGTAAAACATACGCAATGACAGGTTGGAGATTAGGTTGGAGTTATTGGCCTGAAGAATGTATTGAACATATTGTTAAATTGTTAATCAACAGCGTATCTTGTGTAAATGCTCCTACTCAATATGCAGGTACTGCAGCATTAGATGGGCCTGATGACTCAATAAATTTCATGATGAAAGAATTTACGGAAAGAAGAAATTTAATTCACAAATTGTTAAATGAATTACCAGGAGTAGAATGTAGTTTGCCAGGTGGAGCTTTTTATGCTTTTCCTAAAGTTATAAATACAGGTATGAATGGAGCAGAGTTTGCTAAAAAATGCATGTATGAAGCTGGAGTAGCAGTTGTTCCAGGAACAGCATTTGGAAGTACTGCAAAAGATTATGTTAGATTTAGTTTTGCAGCCTCACAAGATGACATATCACAAGCCTTAGAAAATATAAAAAATATGTTAAATTAGTTTTAAGTATATTTTTATTTATAATTTTTGTAATATTGTATTATTAAATTTATGAACGAACAGTTACAAACAGAACTTAAACAACTTTTGAATGGTAGATTTTCATTGTCAGAGTCTACAAGAGCAAATTATGCTAGAGGCGAGGATACTTATGAACCTGTCTTATCTCAAGCAGTGGTCTTTCCAGAAACAAATGAAGAAGTTTCAAAAATTTTAAAAATGTGTAATTTATACAAAGTTCCTGTAGTTCCATTTGGAACAGGCACCTCCCTAGAAGGACATGCAGTTGGTAATGCAAATGGTATTACAATATCTCTCGAAAAAATGAATAAAGTATTGACTGTTAATGCAAATGATTTTGATTGTCGAGTTCAAGCAAATGTTACTAGAAAACAATTAAATGAATATTTAAGAGAAGATGGAGTATTTTTTCCAATTGATCCAGGAGCGGATGCTGCTCTTGGTGGAATGGCTGCTTGTTCAGCTTCTGGAACCATGGCAGTAAAATATGGCACAATGCGTACAGTAGTAAATGGATTAACAGTTGTTTTAGCTAATGGTGAAATCATTAAAACAGGAGGTAGAGCAAAAAAATCTTCAGCTGGATATAATTTAACAAACTTATTTATTGGTTCTGAAGGAACATTAGGAATTATTACTGAAGTGCAATTAAGATTATCTCCAATTCCAGAAAGCATTATGAGTGCTGTTTGCTATTTTCCTGATTTAGACTCTGCTGTTCTAACTTCTCAGGAAGTAATTCAATATGGAGTTCCTATTGCAAGAATTGAGATGTTAAATAAAGACCAAATGGAGATAAGTATTAAATATTCGAAATTAGAAAATATAAAAGCTTCTCCCACTCTTTTTTTTGAATTTCATGGAAGTGAAGAGTCTAATAAGGAGGCAATAAACATCGTTGAAGAATTATCAAAAAATAATGGTGGTAGCGATTTTAAATGGGCAGATTCTATTGAAGAAAGAAATAAATTATGGAAGGCAAGACATGATGTTTATTATTCAGTTAAAGCTCTAGGAAAAAACATGAAAGTATATTCTACTGATATATGTGTTCCAATTTCAAAACTTGTTGAATGTATTTCTTGGGCTGAAAAACATGTGAAAGAAAATGATCTTATAGCTCCAATGGTAGGTCACGTTGGAGATGGTAATTTTCATTCAGTTATTTTATACGATCCAAATGATACAGAAAAACAAAAACTCATAAGAGAATATAGTGACAAACTTATTGAAAAAGCATTAGAGTTAGAAGGAACCATTACTGGCGAACATGGAATCGGTTTACAAAAAAAACATTACTTATTAAAAGAGCATCCTGACAATTTACCAGTAATGAAAAGTATAAAACGTAGTTTGGATGTTAATAATATAATGAATCCAGGCAAAGTATTCGATCTAAATTAAAATTTCAATTGCAGATTGTACTATATTTAAAATTTTCCTAATTTTATTATTATAAATTTAAAAGGACTCAGACAAAATAATATGCTTAAATCAGCAAAGTTAATTAACTAAGAGGAGAAAAAATGATTAAAGGAAAAAAATCATTGAAGGGAAAAACACCTTCAAGACGTAAGTTCTTTAAGGCTGCTGCTGCAACTGGTGTTGCTGCTGTAGCTGCATCATCTTTAGCTGCTCCAGCTGTTGCCGCAGAAAGAGTAGAAGCTGCAATGGTTGCTACTTGGCCAAGAGATTTTCCTGGTCTAGGTACAGGTGCACAAAGATTTGCAAAACAGCTAAGCGATATGAGTGATGGTCGAATACAAGTTACTTATTACGCTTCTGGAGAAAGAGTAAAAGCTTTTGATTCATTTGATGAAGTTGCTTCTGGTAACTCGCAAATGTATCATGCTGCAGACTACTACTGGGTTAAAAAACACCCAGCTTTTGGATACTTTACTGCAGTTCCATTTGGTTTTACTTACTCAGAAATAAACGCTTGGATTCACCATGCTGGAGGACAAGCACTTTGGGATGAGTTAACTGATGATTTTGGAACTCAAAGCTTTATTTGTGGTAACACAGGAGTTCAAATGGGTGGTTGGTTTAATAAAAAAATTAGATCAGCTAACGACCTAAAAGGTTTGAAAATGCGTATACCTGGATTGGGAGGACAAGTTATTGGAAAACTTGGAGGTTCTCCGATTTCACTTCCTGGTGGACAAATTTATGAAAACCTTGTTTCAGGAGCAATTGATGCAACTGAATGGGTAGGTCCTTGGAATGATGAGGCTATGAAGTTTCATGAAGCTGCTAAATACTATTATTATCCAGGTATGCACGAACCTGGTTCGATGTTAGCATGTGGTGTTAACAAATCATGGTTTACAAGCTTAACAAAATCAGATCAAACGTTAATTAAAACTTGTTGTGCTTGGGCAGATGAAATTACTATGGCAGAGTATAATGCTAAAAATGGTGCTGCATTAGCTCGTCTAGTAAATGATCACGGTGTTAAACTTGAGAAATTTAATGATAAAGTTTATGATGCATTTGCTAAAGGTGCCGCTGAAGTTTACGATGAAGTTCAGCAACACAGTGATCTTGCAGCTAGAACGCATGCAGCTTTTGTAAAAGGTCGTAAAGAAATTGGTGCTTGGACTAACTTATCTGACTCACCATATATTCAACAAAGAAATAGAGCTTTAGGACTTTAAATAACAAAGTTAGAGTAAAATTTGATATAAGGGCCCTTTATTAAGGGCCCTTTATTTTAGAGAGTTATAGTAAATAGAATTTTTATTTTTATGGTTACAAAAAACAATTTACCGACATTGATTAGAATATTTAGTTTTTCGATATTAGCTATTACTTTTGTTTTTTTAATCAATAATGTTTTAACTATTTGGTTTGATTGGCCTGGTATTAAACAATTATTTTCACAATATGGTTTATTTGGATTTAAAAAATTAAGCAAACCTTTAGAAGGATCAGTGCTAACTTTTGCTTTTATACAATTATTTTTTTATTTTATTTCGATATTATTAGTAATTTTTTATGTATTTAGATCTATTAACCGAACTTTAGAATCTGATGCAGAAATTCTTACTAAATTTACAGCTTATATTATTCGTTCGTCTTTCTGGGCAGTTTTGATTGTTGGTCTTGCAGATTTTATAGTTTCATTGATGGTTGTTGAAAAATTAGTTGAGCCAATTTTAGGTGAAACTTTAAAAGTTAAATTAGTTATTCCAAATTTTAGAATTACGTTTGTTCATTTTCCTTTAATATTAATTTCATTTGTAATTGGATATTTTACAAGAACAGTAGGTTTTATTTGGCTAGCTGTTTTAGTAGTTGGCAGTGAATTTGCAATTGTTATATCTAGATTTATATTTGAGTATGAACAAGCTTTTCAGGGAGATTTAGTTCGTTTTTGGTATTCTGCCCTTTATCTTTTTGCTAGCGCATATGCTTTAATGCATGAGGGTCATGTACGAGTAGATGTTTTATACACTGGTTTTAGTGAACAAAAAAAAGCTTGGACAAACTCCATAGGATCATTGGTATTAGGAATCCCACTTTGTCTTATTGTTATATTTTTGGGAATGATTAATAAAGCGAGTATTATTAATGGTCCAGTTCTTTCTTTTGAAATTACACAACAAGGTTCTAATGGATTATATTTGCTTTATTTAATGGCAATATATTTAGCAGTCTTTGCCGTAAGTATGTTAACCCAATTTACTAGTTATTTTATGAGTAGCAGTCATAAACTTTTGAAAAATTAAATTATGGAACATCTATTTTTAACTATACTTGTATTAATAATGATAGCTGCATTAGCTTCAGGCTTTCCCGTTGCTTTTGCATTGCCGGGCTCTGCTATTATTTCAATAGGTCTTGCAGCTTTTTTTGGATATCTGTTTGAAGGAAATGCGAGTGCTTATTTTGCAACTGATGGCCCCATAGAATGGTTAATTGCAGGGATTACAAATTTCAGGAGTAATTATTGGGATGTAGAAACCGATACTTTAATTGCAATACCTTTGTTTATTTTTATGGGGATCATGTTGCAAAAATCTAAAATTGCAGAAGATCTTTTGGTAACCATGGGTCAATTATTTGGGCCTATACCTGGAGGATTAGGAATTTCAGTAATTTTTGTTGGAGCGTTGCTTGCAGCAACAACAGGTATAGTTGGAGCAACAGTAATTGCAATGGGCTTAATTTCATTGCCTACTATGTTGAATAATAATTATGATAAAAGTCTTGCGAGCGGAATTGTCTGTTCATCAGGAACTCTTGGTCAAATAATTCCTCCATCAATTGTTCTAATTATTATAGCCGATCAATTAGCCAGCGCTTCTGACGTTGCAAATACAATTAGACAGGCAGATTACAAATTAATTACTGGTGAGTTTAATATGCCTGGAGAGTTTAGAGTTGGATCTACAAGTGCAGGAGATATGTTTCTTGGGGCATTACTACCAGGATTAGTATTAGTTGGTTTGTATATGCTCTACGTTTTTGTATATGCAAGATTAAATCCAAAGGCAGCTCCACCCGTTCCATTTAAAGGTGAATTTGATTTTAAATTTTGGATAAAAGTTATTATGGTAATAATACCTCCGCTTGCTTTAATTTTTGCAGTTCTTGGGTCTATTTTAATGGGTATAGCAACTGTAAATCAGGCTGGTTCTATTGGTGCAATAGGAGCGACTATAATGGCGGGTTATCGTCTTCATCAAGGTAAAAAAGATGCATTTTATCCATTAATAATAACCGTTGTAGCTTTAATTCCTATTTTTATAATTTCAAATAATTATAACTTAAACATTAAAGCTTTAGAAACTAGAGACTTAACTGCAATTCTTGTAACAGCATTTTTTACTATAATATTTTTAATCGGTATTACATGGAGTTTTTGGAGATCTTACAAAGTTGATAATGTTTTAAAAGAAGTTGTTACAGAAACATGTGTAACTACATCGATGGTTTTTATAATTCTTTTAGGAGCAGCGATGTTAACATCGGGTTTCAGAGCTTTTGGAGGTGAAGAATTAGTAAGAGATTTTTTACAAGATTTGCCCGGAGGATTTTGGACTCAGTTTATTGTTGTTATGGCAGTAATATTTTTATTGGGTTTTTTCCTTGATTTTATAGAAATTGCTGTTGTTGTTGTTCCTATTATTGCACCAATATTATTAGCAGAAACTGGGGCTAACGTAAGTGCAATTTGGTTAGGAGTAATGATTGGTGTTAATTTGCAAACTTCTTTTTTAACTCCGCCATTTGGATTTGCATTGTTTTATTTAAAAGGTGTTGCGCCTAAGTTTGTTACAACTTTAAATATTTGGAAAGGTGTTGTTCCTTTTATAGTATTGCAATTAATAGGTCTTGGAATTGTAGGTTTTTATCCAAGTTTAGTAAATTATCTACCAGCAAGAACATATTTAACATCTCATGTGGCTCCGCCCCCAATGAACCCTAAACTTCAAATTTGTTTACAAGAATATAAGTTTGCCATTTATAATAATGAAGAGCAAAAAATCAGAGCTGCAATCACAGGTTTTCAACAACTGGTTCCTTCAAATCTTCCTAATGATAAACTAGATATTTTTGAAGAACATTTTGAAAATGCACTGGGAACTTTTACTTTAGTTAAAAAACTTCAAAAAACAGAAGCAGAATATAATTTATTTGCTAAAGATTATAGAGATCTTCACTTTAGTTCAAGAAAGAAAGAGAAAAAAATTAGAAAAATAGAAAATAGAATTGCAAAATTAGAATCTGAAATTAGGAATTTAGATAAAGATAACGTGGCTGAAAAAAATAAAATTGAGCTAAAAATCGAAGATTATAAATTAGAAATTGATGAAATAACTAAACAAATACCAGAAAATTGGAAATCTAAAAACAAAGAATTTAAAATTATTCAAAAAGCTAAAAATACTCAAACAAAAAGATATAAAAAAAATGTTGATGAAGCATATGATAACTTAGAACAAATAGCTATGTTCATTAAAGATCATGAAAAACTAAACAAACTTTTTCCAGATATAAATAATTTAAATTCAAATATTAGTAATGGAGATTATGAAAATTCAATTTCAATTATAGACAACTTGTTCGAAAAAACTAGTGAGATTTCAGGAACGGAAGAGTTTGCCAACAGATTAGATGATTTATATTCTTTACTAGATAGTGACGAAAAAGAGCTTGATAAAATTTTAGATTCAAGCTCTGAAGTTTTTATGTTGTATGATCAAGAAGTGAAATGGAGAAAAGATGCATCAGAAAACTTACTGCCAGAACTCGAGAAATATAATTTAGTTATAAAAAATAATATAGGTTTAAGACTTCAGTCGCGATTAACTAAAGAACAAGCTAAATTTGTTGCAAAATGCAACTCTATCCACCGAGACATATCTTTGAATTTTTAATTAAATAGTTAGTTTTTCTATTAAGTCTAATCTTTTATATAGACCCATTTTTTCAGCTTTAAGTTTCAGACGTGAATTTACGGATTTTAAATTTGGAGTTTCAATATTTAGTTTATTTGCTATTTCTATAATTGACCCAATTATTGGATCAATTTCTAAAGGTTTTCCTGCATTTAAATCTTGTGTTGTTGAGGGTTTATGCCCAATAACAGAAATTGCTGCCTTAATACGATCATCAATAGAAACATTGAATTTAGCTCCTATTCTTTCACCTACCAATTGACACTCTTCCATAAGTTTTCTAACTAAATTGAGTAATTCTTTATCATTTCCTATTTCATCTAAAGTTTTATTTGTTAGAGCACTTACTGGATTAAATGAGCAGTTACCCCATAATTTGATCCAAATTTCATCTCTAAGATTTTTTTTCTGAGGAACTTTAAGTCCACCAGCTATTAACAAATTAGCAATTTTTTTTAATCTTTCAGATTTTGTGCCATCAGGTTCTCCCAATGAAAATCTCTCACCTTCATTATGTTTTATTATTCCAGGTTCTATTATTTCACAGGCTGGATAAACTACACAACCAATCGCTTTTTCAGGATTAAAAAAATTCCATATTTTTCCTCCTGGATCCACACTTTCAATACATTTGTTATCTAAATCGGTACCAGTATTTGCTTTATAAAAATACCACCAAGGTAATCCATTTACAGCAGAAATTATTGAAGTCTGATTGTTAATTATTGGTGCTAAATTCTCGACTATATTTGAAATAGAGTGAGCTTTAATCGAAATAAAAATATAATCTTGCACTTCTAATGTTTTTGGTTCGTCAGTTATTTTAAATTTAAAATTTTCTGATTTATTATTTTTAATAAATGTTAAACCGTTTTCTTCTATAGCCTTTTTATGAGGACCTCTTGCAATTAAAGAAATTTTCGAATCTGTTTTGGCTAAACTTGCTGCTATATAACCTCCAATTGCCCCAGCACCAAATATACAAATTTTAGTCATTTAATTATTTAACCCAAAGTTTTTTGCCAATACATTTCTCTGAAGTTTTCCAGTTGCTCCCTTTGGAATTTCGCTAACAAAAAAAAATTTTTTTGGGATTTTAAATTTTGATAATTTTTTTTCAGCATAATTTTTTACATCAGTTTCCGAACAATTTTGACCTTCTTTAATAATTATTGCAGCAGCAATTTCTTCACCTAACATTTTATCTTTATAACCAAAACAAACGGCTTGCTCAATTAATGGATGATCCATAAGAATGTTATCAACTTCTAGTGGAGATATTTTTTCTCCTCCTTTATTTATTATTTCTTTTAATCTACCTGAAATTTTTAAATATCCATCTTTATCAAAATAACCTTGGTCTCCTGTTCTGAACCAACCATTTGAAAAACTCTTTTTATTTTCTTCAGGATTATTTTCGTATCCAAGAGTTACATTTAAGCCTTTAATACATACTTCACCTTCTTTTCCTTGATTTAATATTTTGTCATCTTTATTCATTATGCAAACCTCTGGTCCAGCTGGAATCCCTACAAAACCAGGTTTTTGCTTATATGGTGGCAGTGGGTTTGAAGTCATCTGATGTGTTGCTTCTGTCATGCCGTATGCTTCAATTACCGGGCATTCAAAAACACTATTTAATTTTTCGAAAACGGTTGGTGGCAATGAAGCTGAAGATGATCTCAAAAATCTTAATTTTAAATTTTTCGCAAGTTCTAAATTTTTATCAGCCCTCATCAATATAGCTTGATGCATTGTAGGTACACCTGAGTACCAAGTAATTTTTTCCGATTTTGCTAATTCTAAAAATTTTAATGCATTAAAACCACCACTAGCACATACAGACGCACCAACTTTCATTGAAGATGCTAGAATAGCTATCAAGCCATGTATATGAAAAAGTGGCATAATATTTAAACAGTGATCTTTTTCAGTAAGTTCTAAACTTGATGAAATATTTATTGATGAGGCAAAGATATTTTTATTTGATAATGGTACTATTTTAGGCCTAGATGTAGTTCCTGATGTATGAAGTACTAACGCTTCATCTTCTTCTTTTGGTAAATTAAAATCTTTATTATTCTCAAAAAGATTAAAAAAACCACTAGGGGCATCTTTTTGGTTCTTAATCTCACATACTGGAATTTTAAGTTTATTTGCTACATCTACAGCTGGATTTTTAGAATTATGATCAACAATTAATAATTTAGGTTTTAAATCGCTTAAATAAAATTCAAATTCTTCTGCCTTATAATTTGGGTTCAATGGAGCTGCTGACATATAACTAGATATAGCTAAGAAGCTTGTCGCCATATAAGGTCCATTTGGTAAAACGATTGCTGCCCTATCTTTATTTGAAATTCCGTTAGCAGATAATTGTCTTGAGATATTTTTAATCAATATCTTTAAATTTCTATAACTAAGTGGAGGACTTTCTACAGATGTAATTGCAATATTTTCATCATTTTGTTCTTCAATTATATTTTTTACTATTTTTTCCATACTAATTAATATCCTTTAGCGAAACCATCTTTTCTAGGATCTGAACCTCCAATTAAATTACCTTTCTTTCTATCTATGCTTATTGCTTGCCCACCTCCATGAGTCTCATCAATGTATTGTGCGTCATGACCAATTTTTTTTAATCCTTCCATTACTTCACGAGGAACAGATTTTTCTAATTTATAAATATTGTTAAAATGAAAAGCTCTTGGAAAACTGATAGCTTGTTGTGGAGAAAGATTATAATCCAAAATACTATTCAAAACATGTACCTGGCCTACTGGTTGGTATTGGCCACCCATTACGCCATAACTTAATGTTTGATCACCATTCTTATCTAAAATCATTCCAGGTATGATCGTGTGTAAAGGTCTCTTTAAGCCTTGAATACAGTTTGGATGTCCATCTTCAAGTCTAAAATTTGTTCCTCTATTGTGCATAATAATACCAGTTTTCTTAGTTGTAATTCCTGAGCCAAATGCATAACAAACTGAATTTATTATTGAAACAGTGTTTAAGTCTTTATCAACTACTGTAAGATAAACAGTCTCAGGATGACTTGGAATGTTTAAGTCACCAACATCTGAGCATGCTTTTATAGAAATATTTTTATAAATATCGTCAATAAAATTTTCTGATAAAATTTTTTCTAAATTTAAATCTATAAAATCTGGATCTCCAAAATTTTCTTCTTTAATTTTATAAGCTTGCTTTGTTACTTCAGCTTCCAGATGAAATCTTTCTACACTATTAAATTTATAATTTTCTATTTTTAATTTATCTAACAATTTCATCATTATTAAAACAGTTACACCAGGGCCATTAGGAGGACATTGATGAATATCTACATTTTTATAATTAGAAAATATTGTTTTAGATTTAATTGTTTTTTGTTTTGAGAAATCCTCTAGTGAATGTAGTCCTCCAAGTTCATTTAAAGATTTAACCATATCGTTAGCTATAGATCCTTCATAAAACTCAGCAATGCCTTTTTTTGATATTAATTCCAAAGTATTAGCCAGCGGGTCAGATTTTCTTATTTCTTTGTTTTGATAGCTTTTTCCATTATTTAGTAATAATTTTTTTGAATTTATATTCTCTGATAATTTTCCTAAATTTTTATTCCAAGCATTTGCAACAACTTTAGTGACCTTGAAGCCATTTCTGGCTATATTAATTGCAGGTATAAATAATTTTTCAAAATCGAGTTTTCCAAAGTCATCATGAATTTTTTTCCAGGCATCAACAGCCCCAGGGATGGTTACAGAATGTGGACTAGTTAATCCTATTTTATCTATGTTATTATTTTTAAAAAAATCATAATTTGCTTTTTCAGGTGCTATGCCTGAACCGTTATAAGCGACTGGGTCCTTGCCTTCCATTTTAATAATAGCAAAACAATCTCCGCCAATGCTTGTTGCGTTTGGTTCAACAACAGATAGTATTATTGATGCACTTATTGCAGCATCCACTGCATTTCCTCCATTTTTTAAAATCTTTAAAGCTTCTTCTGTCGCCAATGGATGAGAAGTTGCCACCATTGCATTTGAAGAAATAGCATCATTTTCTTTTGTTGATTGATAATTCATAGTACTGCTTAACTTCAAAAAATATAAATGATAAATAAAGTAAATAAAAGCATTATAATTTTCGCAATATTTGCATTTGGTTTTTTTATTTCTAATTTATTAAGGTCGATAACTGCTACTCTTACACCTGTCTTAACAAATGAATTTAATTTAACTGCTGGAAACCTGGGTCTACTTGCTGGTGGATACTTTTTAGGTTTTTCACTCATGCAAATCCCAGCTGGTTTATTGCTAGATAAATATGGTCCAAAGAAAGTAGTTGCCTATCTTTTACTTATTGCATTAGTAGCTACAATTTCATTTGCTTTTGCAAAGAACTTTACAGGTTTGTTGATTTCAAGATTTTTTATTGGCGTAGGTGTTAGTGCTTGTTTAATGGGCCCTTTGACTGGTTATAGATTGTGGTTTAAAGAAAAGTATCAGCAAAGAGCCAATTCTTGGATGTTGATGGTAGCAAGTTTCGGATTTGTAACCTCTACCTTACCCGTACAAATTTTATTGCCAATGATTGGATGGAGATCAATTTTTCTTTTGATTGTTTTTTTAATTCTTTTAAGTGTAATTCTAATATTACTTTTTACACCAAATTGGGAAACTGAGAAGAAAATTGAAAATTATAGTATTACAGGTGGCTTAACTGAAATTTGGAAAAATAAATTTTTTATCAGTTTAATTCCAATTGCTTTTTTTAACTATGGTGGCGTTCAAGCTATGCAAACACTTTGGGCAGGTCCATGGATGCTTAATGTTTCTGGTTTTTCACCACTAGCAAGCGCAATTGGTTTATTTTGGATAAATATTACTATGTTATTTGGTTTTTTAGTTTGGGGATACCTTTTACCAAAATTTTCTGCTTATGGCATTGATAGCATGAAGATAGTTAAAATAGGATTACCTTTCAGTTACATAATATTTTTCTTAATAATAATAATGGGTCCAAAAGCAGGTGCGTCAATGTTTGCATTATATATTCTTTCTTCAATTGTTTTATCATTGACACAGCCAGCTATAGCTTTAAATTTTCCAAAGCAACTGGCGGGCAAATCACTTACCTCTTTTAATGTTTTTATTCACTCAGGAACTTTTTTTGTTCAGTGGGGAATAGGATTAATAATAGATTATTGTAAAAATATAGGTTTTGATACAATTTTAAGCTATAAAATCTCTTTTTTTGTGTTTTTAGTTATATGTATTTTAAGTTATTTATTTTTTATATTTAAAAATAAAAATTAATTGATGGTATCTAAAATAATAATAACTGCATTAATAATTTATTTCATACTTTTATTATCTATATCACTTTTTCAAAGAAAGCTTTTGTATTATCCTAAAGTAAATAATTATTCAGATGGTTATAAACTAAACCACGAGATAGACATTGTTAATATAAATTCTGAAAATAATCTAATTGGATGGTACTGCAAAAAAGATAGTAATAATAAAACAATACTACTTCTGCATGGAAATGCAGGGACTCTCGAAAATAGAATTTATAAATTAAATGAGTTTTATAATTTAAATTTAAACTACTTAATTTTTGCTTATAGAGGGTACAGTGGAAATGATGGAAAACCAACTGAACAAGGAATTTATTATGATACGAATGAAGCTATTAAATGGCTAAAATCTAATGGAGTGGAAGAAAAAAATATAGTGATTTATGGAGAGTCATTAGGAACTGCTGTGGCTATTGAAGTTGGTCAAAATAAAAATTTTGGTGGAATAATTTTAGAAGCACCTTTTACATCAATGGTAGAATTAGGCCAAAAATATTATCCTATTTTTCCAGTTAAATTTCTTCTTAAAGATAAATATGAAAATAAAAATAAAATTAAAAATTTGAAATCACCCATTTTAGTTTTACACGGAAGAAAAGATAAAATCGTACCATTTTATATGGGAGAAAAAATTTTTGAAATGGCAAATAATCCTAAATTTAAATACTTTACAGATTTGGATGATCATATGATGGACTTTAATGATAAGTTAATAAATGAAATCGATTCATTTATTGAAAATTTAAATTAGTTTTGTTTGACTTTTAATAAAATAAGTAAACCAATCAAAAGAAGAATTATTGCTGAAGAAAAGCCTATTCTTTGACTACTTGATATATAAGTAATTGTGCTTACTAGTAAAGGCCCAATAAAAGATGTTAATTTTCCTGACAAAGCAAATAGACCAAAGCCCGAAGCTTGATTATTTTCATCAATAGATTTAGTAATGAAAACTCTGCTAGCTGACTGAATTGGGCCGATAAAAAAACCATTAATTGCAGCGAAAATCAAAAAAAATAACTGTGACTTAACGAAAAGAATTATTGATGAAGAAATAATTAAACCAAATAGAGAAAAAATAATTACTGATTTGGATGAGAATTTATCATTGGCATAACCTCCTACTATCGCGCCTATAAAGGCAGTAACATTCATAAGTATTGATAATATTAGCAAATCTTTGATTTCTAAATTGAAAACACCTACTGCAAATATTCCACCCATTACTATAATGGCATTCAAACCATCTGCATAAAGCATTCTTGCAATTAAAAACTTTCCTAAATTATTTAAACCATTATTCCAAATTAAATCTTTAATTTTTTTTATATTATTTTGGGATACTTCGATCTTGTTATTTATTTTTGTTTTTAAACTAAATAAAAAAGGAATTGAAAAAACCAGATACCAAACAGCAACAACAATTGATGTGGCTCTGATATTTTCTGAATTTTCTATTAAAAGACCAAAGGGCAAAGCATCATTATCTATAAAAACCTTTATACAAATTATTAATATTAATATTCCCCCAATATAACCTAATGCAAAACTAAAACCTGAAGATTTGCCCAAATCTTTTGTATTTGAAATTCTTTTAAGGATTGAATTATAAAAAATTAGGCTTAATTCATAAAAAAAATTTGCAAGAGCAACTATAATCAAAGTAAATAATAAATATTTTTCAGAAGGTTTTGAAAACCATAATAAAGTTGTTAACGAAATACATATTATTGTAAATAATTTAATAAAGAATTCTGTAAAATTTTTTTTATCTGCGTAACTTCCTAATATTGGACCAATTATTGCTACTAACACCCCAGTCGCTCCTATAGCCCAACCCCAGTAGGATTGCCCCAAAACAGGATTAGGAGCAATTTGTTTCGCAAAATATGTTGAGAAAATAAAAGTAATTATAATTGTCGTAAATGCAGAATTAGCGAAGTCATATAAAGCAAAATTAAGAACTTTTTTCATTAAATTTTATAATCATATTTTATTCATAATTTAAACAAACCATATACAAAATTTTACTTTACTCTTATTTTATATGAAATTTAAAGTATTAATTGTATTAATTTTTTTGATTTGTAAAAATTCTTTCGCTGATCCTAATAAATTAGAAACTAAAGATTTTTTTTATATTGGAAAAATGCAATCATATAATAATGATTTTACACTTTATTTTAAAACTAGAAATAAAGCTGTACTTGCTAGAGGAGAAGAATTTAATTATATCACTGATTATCCGCAAGATTTATATTTGTATGATCATACTACAAAACAAGATAAACCAATTATTTCTTATGATTGGTTTCCTAGCCAACTTAAAAAAATAACAAAATCATATAATTATCCATTGTTTCCAGAGGATTTCGCTTATTATTTACTAAATGATAATAACACTTTAATTTTAGTGAGTGCTCAAAAAAAATTTTACCAAAATTTAAAATTTAATATTCAAAATAAAAAACTTTCACTAATGGATAACAAAGGAAAATTAGATTTTATTATTTCTTCATTTGCAAGAAGTTGTGGTTATTCATCACTTAAAGATAATTTTGAATGCAGATTATATAAACCTTTAATTTCTAGTAACTTAATTAGTTCAATTGAGTAAAAGCTTTAGCAAATTGTTCTGCATCGAAGATCTGCAAATCATCTTCTTTTTCACCTAAACCCAAGGCCACAATAGGGATTTTATATTTTTTTGATATTGAGACTAATATACCACCTTTTGCAGTTCCATCCAACTTCGTCATAATTAATCCTGTTATAGGAATAACCTTATTGAATTCCTCTAGTTGATTAATAATATTTTGACCAGATGTTGCATCCAAAACCAAAATTACTTCATGTGGAGCGGTAGAGTCACTTTTACTAATAACATTGGCAATTTTTTTAAACTCATCCATTAAATTTTTTTTATTCTGCAATCTTCCAGCAGTGTCAATTAATATCTGATCAACTTGATTATTTTTTGCATGTTCCATTGCTTTGTATGCTACAGATGCAGGATCTGACCCTGCATCTGATTTAACTAAATCTACACCAACTTTTTCTGACCATTTTTCCAATTGTTCAATGGCTGCTGCTCTAAATGTGTCACAAGCAGAAAATAAAACTTTGTTATCAGCTTCTTTAAATATTTTTCCTATTTTTCCAATTGTTGTTGTTTTTCCAACGCCATTTACTCCAGATACTAAAATAACATTTTGTGATTTTTTTTTTTCAAAAAAACTTTTTTTTTCCAATGGTTTCATCAAGTCAGTAATATAACCACTTAATATTTTATTTACTTCTTGAATTGTATCATTTTTAGGGTCAATTTTTTTTTGAGCGATAATATTTTTGATTTCAGCTGCAGCATCCACACCAACATCAGAACTAATTAAAAACTCTTCTATCTTGTCTAAAGTATTGTCGTCAATTTCTTTTTTTACAATTATTTCCCTTAAACCAGATGCAATGTTACTAGCACTTTTTCTAAAACCTAATTTAAATTTATCAAATATACCCATTAGATATTAATTTTTATTTCTTCAATATTTGAAACAGGGCCTTTCATAGTAATATTTTTATTTTCATCTATTAAAATTAATAATTTTCCTAAATTAAATTCAATTTCAGTTTGAGTATTTTCCATTTTTTCTAAATTTGCTGCCACCGCTGTTGCACAAGCAGCTGTTCCACAAGCTTTAGTTAATCCAGCCCCTCTTTCCCAAACTTTAACTTTATAATGATTATCAGCTACTTTTTGTGCGAGTGTTAAATTACATTTTTCAGGAAATAATTCATGATTCTCTATATCAGGACCAACTTTTTCTAGATCAAAATTATCAATGTCATCTACAAAAAATATTACATGAGGATTCCCCACATTAATCCCGATTCCTCCTTTTGTTATAACATTTTTTCTATTTTTAATTTCTAGTCCTAAATTTTTAGTATCCATAAATTTAATAATTGGAATTTGATCCCAATTTGTTTTTGGCAAACCAATAATTGTTTCAACAAAGTTATTTTCTAGTATTTTTGATTTTAACTTTGTTGAATATACTACAAGATTAATTTCATCTTTTTTTTTCTCTCTAGATAATAAATAAGCAACACATCTTGTACCATTTCCACAAGCACCGGAAGTACTACCGTCGGAATTATAAAACTCCATTCCAGCATCAGCTTCATTATTTTCTGTAATATAAATAAGCTGATCACATCCAATAAAACTTCTATCACAAATCTTCAAAATCTGATTTTTGTTTAGGTCAACTCTTTTTTGCCTTTGATCAATAATGACAAAGTCATTACCTAATCCATTCATTTTAAATGCATTAAATTCCATATAAATAAATACTTAACTTATTTATTGACTTTTTGAACCTCTAATATAATTTATCGCCGTTTCCGCAAAATACAGCAATTTGCGGTGTCTTTGATTACAAAGAGATCGACATCAGTCAGCGAGGTTTCGCCCACTGGTGCGATACTTGCTGTGTGAAATTATGTTTGAAAATTTAACTAATAAATTTGAAGAAATATTTTCTTCTTTAAAAAAAGCACCTTCTTTAGATGAGAAGCAGGTGGATGAAGGCTTAAAAAACATCAGACTAGCCCTTCTTGAAGCGGATGTGTCGCTTGAAGTAGTTAAAGAATTTATCAATAGAGTTAAACCAAAAGCATTAGGACAGGAAATAGTTCGCTCAACATCACCAGGACAAATGGTTGTAAAAATTGTTTATGATGAACTAGTTTCTTTTTTAGGAGACAAAACTTCAGATATACAGCTAAATGCCGTGCCCCCAGTGCCCATTATGCTTGTTGGACTTCAAGGATCTGGAAAAACAACAACAGCAGCAAAACTAGCAAGATTTTTAGAAAAAAATAATAAAAAGAAAGTAATGATGGCCAGCCTTGATGTTTATAGGCCAGCGGCTCAAGAACAATTAAGATTACTAGGAGAACAAAATAATATTTCAACTTTGCCCATAATAGACGGACAAGTTCCAGCAGATATTTGCAGAAGAGCAATAAGTGCCGCAAATTTAAATGGTTCAGAAATAATATTATTTGATACTGCGGGACGAACTCAAATTGATTTTCAGATGATGAATGAAATCAAACAAATAGAAAATATAATTAATCCATCGGAAACAATATTAGTTGCGGACTCACTAACAGGACAAGTTGCGGCCAATGTTGCAAAAGAATTTAAAAATACAGTTAATTTAACTGGAATTGTCCTTACAAGATCAGATGGTGATGGTAGAGGTGGAGCAGCATTAAGTATGAAGTATATTGCAGATGTTCCAATCAAATTTTTAGGGGTCGGAGAAAAAATAGAAAATTTTGAGGTTTTCTATCCTGATAGAATAGCAAATAGATTGTTAGGCATGGGAGATATAGTTTCCTTAGTTGAAAAAGCATCAGAAGATTTAGATCAAGAAAATTTAAAAAAAACTGAAGAAAAACTTAAAAAAGGACAGTTTTCATTAGAAGATTATCTTTCACAACTAAGACAAATGAAAAAAATGGGTGGTATTGAAGGTGTAATGTCTTTTCTTCCGGGAGTTTCAAAAATTAAATCTCAAATGGATCAAGCAGGTGTTGACGAAAAGATTATCACTCAAAATGAAGCTGTAATCTTGTCTATGACAAAAAAAGAAAGAGAGAATCCTAAAATAATTAATGGATCTAGAAAAAAAAGAATTGCTAGTGGCTCCGGAACTGATGTGGCTACGATCAATAAATTGTTAAAACAATTTAAAATGATGTCTGAAATGATGAAAAAGATGTCAAAAGGAAATATGAAAGGAATGGCGGACAAAGGAATACCGCCTGAACTTTTTAATCAAATAAAATAAAATATAAAAGGAGAAAGAATGTTAAAAATGAGATTATCAATGGGTGGAACAAAAAAAAGACCCGTTTATAAAATAGTAGTTGCTGATAGTAAGTTTCCCAGAGATGGAAGATTTATTGAAAAATTAGGATTTTATAATCCACTACTTCCAAAAGATAAAAAAGAAAGAGTAGGATTAGATATTGAAAGAATTAAATATTGGATAGACCAAGGAGCAAGACCTACAACTAGAGTTGCCAGAATATTAGGTGAAAATGAAATAATGCCTATGCCAGCTAAAGGTAATAATCCTCAAAAAGCAATTCCTAAAAAGGATAGAAAAAAAGAAGGTGAAACTAGTGAAGCTAAAGCAGAAGCACCTAAAGCAGAGGCTAAAGCAGAAGCACCTAAAGAAGAAGCACCTAAAGCAGAGGCTAAAGCAGAAGCACCTAAAGCAGAGGCTAAAGCAGAAGCACCTAAAGCAGAGGAAAAGAAATAAATGTTTTTATCTCGAATATTTACATTGTATCCAGAATACTTTCCTGGCTATCTAAACAAAGGTTTGTTTGGAAAAGCTCTGAGTGAAAAAATTTGGAATTTAGAAACAGTAAATATAAGAGATTATACTTTTGATAAACATCGAACAGTTGATGATACGCCTTATGGAGGAGGCAATGGCATGCTAATAAAGGCTGATGTCTTAGCAAGATCTTTAGATGAAAATATAAAAGAAAAAGAAAAAATAATTTATTTAAGTCCAAAAGGTAAATTGTTTAATCATCAATATGCTAAAAAACTTTCAAATGAAAAATCTATAAATTTTATTTGTGGTCACTTTGAAGGTATTGATGAAAGAATAATCAAAAGTCGAGGCATAGAAGAAGTAAGCATAGGTGATTTTATTTTATCTGGTGGAGAAGTAGCAGCTTTTGTAGTTCTTGATGCAATTTTAAGATTTATTCCAGGTGTTTTAGGAAATGAGAATTCTACTGAAGAAGAAAGTTTTGAGAATGGACTTTTAGAATACCCCCAATATACTAAGCCTCAAATTTGGGAAGATAAAGGTGTGCCAGAAGTCCTATTATCGGGCGATCATGCCAAAATTAAAGACTGGCGTTTATCTCAATCAGAGGCTATAACACGCGACCGAAGACCAGATTTGTGGCAAAAATATAAAAAGAATTAATATGAAAACTATAGAAGAAATTAATCGATCAAATGTTAAAAAAATAATTTCAGAAAGAAAACATCCAGATTTCTTTGCAGGAGATATTATAAAAGTTGGTGTTAGAATTACTGAGGGAAAAAGAGACAGAATTCAGTATTTCGAAGGTGTTTGTATTGCAAAAAAAAATAGAGATATTAATTCTTCATTTACAGTAAGAAAAATTTCTTTTGGCGAAGGTGTAGAAAGAACTTTTGCATTATACAGTCCAATTGTGGATACAATCAAAGTAGTTAGATCAGGAAAAGTAAGAAGAGCAAAACTATATTATCTAAGAGAAAGAACAGGTAAGTCTGCAAGAATAGCTGAAAAGATTAAAAAGAAAATTGGTATAGATATTGAAACAAAAATACAGCAAGTTACAGAAGAAAATGTAATGCCAACACCAGAAGAAAACGCAGAAAATGTAAATAAAGCAGAAGCACCTAAAGCAGAAGTTAAAGAAGAAGCGCCTAAAGCAGAAGCAAAACCTGCTCAAAAAAAAGCTCCTGAAAAGGAAGAAAACAAAAAAGAACAACCAAAAGAAAAAACAGAGCAGAAAAAATAATTTTTTTCTTAAATGTCACAAACAATTTACGATAAAATATGGAATGATCATCTGGTTCATGAACAAAAAGATGGAACCTCCCTTCTTTTTGTAGACAGGCATTTAGTTCATGAAGTTACAAGCCCACAAGCTTTCGAAGGCTTAAGAACGTCAAATAGAAAAGTTAGGCAACCAAAATTAACTCTTGCTGTAGCCGATCATAATGTTCCGACAACTGATAGATCAAAAGGAATATCAGATAAAGAATCTAAAATACAAATAGAAACTTTAAATAAAAACTGTAATGAATTTGGAATTCAATTATTTGGAATGGATGATAAAAGACAAGGTATTGTTCATATAATTGGACCAGAACAAGGATTTACTCAACCTGGAACTATAATTGTTTGTGGAGATAGTCATACTGCTACCCATGGTGCATTTGGTGCTTTGGCATTTGGAATAGGAACCTCTGAAGTGGAACATGTATTGGCAACTCAAACTTTAGTGCAAAAGAAATCAAAAAATTTTAGAATAAGTGTAAATGGCAAATTATCAATTGGCGTTACTGCAAAAGATGTAATTTTACAAATTATTGGGAAAATAGGAACTGCTGGTGGAACAGGGTATGTAATTGAGTATGCTGGAAATTTAATATCTAACTTAAGTGTCGAGCAAAGAATGACAATTTGCAACATGACTATTGAGGGTGGAGCTAGAGCTGGATTAATTAAACCAGACGAAAAAATATTTGAATATTTAAAAAATAAACCAATGTCTCCAAAAAATGAAAATTGGGAAAAAGCAGTTGAATACTGGGGAAAATTAAAAACAGACTCTGATGCAAAATTTGACAAAGAAATTGTTTTAGACGGCTCTGCAATAAAGCCCATGGTAACTTGGGGAACATCGCCACAAGATGTTGTTGAGATAGATGGCCAAGTTCCTAATCCAGAAAATGAAAGAGATGAAGATAAAAAAAACTCAATAGAAAGATCACTTAGTTATATGGGTTTAAAACCTAATACAAAAGTAAAAGATATAAAAATTGATAAGGTTTTTATAGGTAGCTGCACAAATGGAAGAATTGAAGATATAAGAGAAGCGGCGAAAATTTTAAAAGATAAAAAAATAGCATCCCATGTTAATGCTATAATTGTTCCAGGCTCAGGTTTGGTTAAGGAACAGGCGGAACAAGAAGGATTAGATCAAATATTTATAAAATCTGGATTTGAATGGAGAGAGCCTGGATGCTCAATGTGTCTGGCAATGAATGCTGATAAACTAAAACCAGAAGAAAGATGTGCTTCTACCTCAAATCGTAATTTTGAAGGAAGACAAGGACGCGGAGGCAGAACTCATTTAGTGAGTCCAGCAATGGCAGCAGCAGCAGCCATTTCTGGAAATTTAGACGATGTCAGAAAGTATCAGAATTAAATGAAAAAATTTGCAATACTTAAAAGTATACCTGCCTACCTTCCGATAGTTAACATTGACACTGATATGATTGTTCCTAAACAGTTTTTAAAAACTATAAAGAGAACAGGTTTAGGTAAGAATTTATTTTATGAGATGAGATATGATCAAAATGGTAATAAAATGAATGAATTTATTTTAAACAATAATCCATATAATAAATCTAAAATATTAGTTACTGGAAAAAATTTTGGCTGCGGTTCCTCAAGAGAACATGCGCCCTGGGCGCTTTTAGATTTTGGTATTACCTGTGTGATTAGTTCAAGTTTTGCAGATATTTTTTATAATAATTGTTTTAAAAATGGAATTTTACCTATTACTATAAGTGAAGACGAAATAAAAGAAATTGCAGAATATTCAAACAGAAAAGAAGAGATCTCAGTTAACTTATCTGATCAAAAAATAATATTTGGAAATAAAGAAATTAATTTTGAAATCGATGAATTTAAAAAAAAGTGTTTAATGGAAGGTTTAGACGATATTGCTTTATCTTTAGAAAAAATAGATAATATTGTTTCGTTTGAAAAAGAAATAAAATCTACTAAACCTTGGATTTTTAATGATTAAAATTAAAAAGAGAAAATTTTTGTTATTACCCGGTGATGGCATTGGTCCAGAAGTAATAGGAGAAGTAAAAAAAATTATTAATTGGTTTAACAAAAACAAATCATTAGATTTTGAAATTGAAGAAGAATTAGTTGGGGGTGCATCATATGAAAAACATGGGACACCAATAACAGATGAAGTATTTTATAAAGCACTAGAAAGTGAAGCGGTAATATTGGGAGCCGTCGGAGGTCCTAAATGGGATGATCTTGAATTCTCAAAAAAACCTGAGCGAGCATTATTAAAATTAAGAAAAGAGCTGAAATTATTTGCTAATCTTAGGCCTGCGATCTGTTTTAAACAGTTAGTAGATGCCTCGAGTCTAAAACCTGATTTAGTATCAGACTTAGATATACTTTTTGTTAGAGAATTAACCGGAGGAATTTATTTTGGAGAACCTAGAGGAATTAAGCCTATTGATAACGGAGAAAGAAAAGGAATTAATACTCATGTATATACATCAAGTGAAATTGAAAGAGTAGCTCGTGTTGCCTTTGATCTTGCTAGAAAAAGAAGTAAAAAGGTTACATCTTGCGAAAAATCAAATGTCATGGAGTCAGGTCAACTTTGGAAAGAAGAGGTTAAAGTTCTGCACGAAAAAGAATATAAAGATATAGAATTAAATCATATGCTAGCAGATAATTGTGCTATGCAATTAGTGAGATATCCTAAGCAATTTGATGTAATTGTTACAGATAATCTGTTTGGAGATATGTTATCAGATGAAGCTGCTATGTTAACTGGTTCTTTAGGACTTTTGC
The DNA here is from genome assembly GCA_902568235.1 of uncultured Pelagibacteraceae bacterium. Taxonomy (GTDB): domain Bacteria; phylum Pseudomonadota; class Alphaproteobacteria; order Pelagibacterales; family Pelagibacteraceae; genus Pelagibacter. Next base: position 54,766 of record CACFPS010000002.1, read on the forward strand.
CATCTGCATCATTAGGAGCTAAAGATAAAAATGGAAATATGAGATCATTATATGAACCAGTTCATGGTTCTGCACCTGATATAGCTGGAAAAGGGATTGCAAATCCAATCGCATCAATTTTAAGTTTTGCAATGGCGTTAAAATATTCTTTAGACTTAGACAAAGAGTCAAATTCTTTAGAAAAGGCAGTTCAAAGTGTTTTAGATGAAGGATTAAGAACTAAGGATATATTATCACAAGGCACAAAAGAAGTTTCAACGTCTGAAATGGGTGATGCGATAATTTCAAAATTGCAATAATTAATCGTTTATTCTAGAATATATTTATGCCAAGTTATATTGCTCCAGTAGAAGATATGATGTTTCTTTTTAACAAGTTGAGAAACAATGAAAAATATAATGAAATTGAAAAATATAAAGAAGTTAACCCAGATTTAGTTAAAGATATTTTAGAAGAAGCAGCTAAAATTAGTCAAAATTTAATTTTACCCTTAGCAAAATCAGGAGACGAGAGTCCTCCTATTTTAGAAAATGGAGTAGTGAGAACTTCTCCTGGCTATAAAGAAGCATATAAAAAGTTTATTGAAGATGGATGGATTTCTTTATCTTGCGATCCTAAATATGGAGGACAAGGTATGCCAAAAACTGTTAGTACTTTTTTTGATGAAATGTTATCATCGACATGTCTTGCTTTTAAACTCTATAGTGAACTGACTATAGGTGCTTATAATTGTATTTTACGTCATGCTAGTGATGAAATAAAAGATATGTATCTTCCAAAAATGGTTCAAGGTAAATGGAGTGGCACAATGTGTCTTACAGAGCCAGTCTGTGGCACAGACTTAGGTCTATTAAAAACAAAGGCAGAAGAACAATCTGATGGCACATATAAAGTTAGTGGACAGAAAATATTTATTACTTCAGGAGATCATGATCTTACTGAAAATATTATACATTTAGTTTTAGCTAGAGCAACCGATTCTCCAAAAGGAACAAAAGGTATAAGTTTGTTTCTTGTTCCTAAGTTTATTGTAAAAGAAGATGGAACTATAGGTACGAGAAATGGTGTGTCTACCGGATCGATAGAAAATAAGATGGGCATCAAAGGATCGGCAACATGTGTTTTAAATTTTGATGAAGCTACTGGATATATGATTGGACCGAAAAATAGAGGACTCAATTCTATGTTTACAATGATGAATTTAGAAAGAATTGTGGTTGGAATACAAGGTCTCGGGATGTCTGAAATTGCTTATCAAAACTCATTAACCTATGCAAAAGAGAGAAAACAAGGAAAAGCAAATAATACAAAATCTGAAAATGGTGCAGATTTTATAATTGATCATGCCGATATAAGAAGATCTTTACTCAATATGAAATCAATAATCGAAGGAGAAAGAGCATTGTGTTTTTGGTTGTCGCAACAGACGGAAGTTAGTCTTAATCATAGCGATGAAAATGTAAAACAAGAAGCTTCTGATTTTGTTTCACTAATGACGCCTGTAGTTAAATCAATGTTTACTGATATGGGAATGGAAATTACAAGCGAGGCAATGCAAATTCATGGAGGTTATGGTTTTACAAAAGATCTTGGTATTGAACAGCTATATAGAGATAATAGAATTACTCCAATTTATGAGGGCACAAACTCAGTGCAGGCAGCTGATTTAGTTTTTAGAAAATTAGTAACTAAAAATGCTGATATAATTGATAAATATTTAAATCTAGTTAAAGAAGAAACAAACATTAATGATGAAAAAATACAATCATACAAGAAACAAATGGATCATTATTTAGATATTTTAAATAAATTTACTACTTGGATTAAAGAAAAAATAAAAGATTCTAAAGATGATGTAAGTGCAGCTTGCAATGATTATTTAAAAGTTTTAGGCTTGGTTGCAACAGCTCATGCTTGGATAAAAGTTTTAGAAGTTAGTTTTAAAGATTATGAAAAAAACAAAGATTTTTATGAAGATAAAATACAAACTGCCAATTTTTATTTCAATAGAGTTTTGCCTAGAGTTGAAAGTCATTTTAAATCGGCAACAACTGGAAGTAGGTATATAATGGATTTTAAATTTAATTAGTATGAATCATTACGACATAAATTTAGATAAAAACAAAGCAAATTTTGTTCCATTAACACCCTTGTCATTTTTGAAAAGAGCAAAAGATATTTATCCTAATTATGAGGCATTAGTTTACGAAGATAGAAAATACACTTGGAGCGATGTGTATAAAAGATGTGTTAAATTTGCAAGTGCATTACAAAAAGTTGGAGTTAGCAAAGGAGATACAGTTTCATTTTTAGCTTTCAACACACCTGAAATTTTTGAAGCTCATTATTCTGTTCCTATGACTGGAGGAGTATTAAATACAATTAATATTAGATTGGATGCTAAAACTATAGCCTATATTTTAGATCATAGTGATGCCAAGGTTTTGGTTGTGGATAGACAGTTGCATATAGAAGTTAAAAAAGCATTAAGCACTATAAATAAAAAAATTATAATAATTGACATAAATGATAAATATGCAGACCAATCAAAAGTAGAAAAAATTGGTGACTTAGAATATGAGGAATTTTTAAATACAGGTGATGAAGATTATCTTTGGAAAATGCCAGAAGATGAATGGCAAGCTATTTCTTTAAGTTATACTTCAGGAACAACAGGAAATCCTAAAGGTGTTGTTTATCATCATAGAGGATCATATTTAATGTCAACAGGTAGTGCAACAGCTTGGAATATGCCAAGTAGATTAAATTTTTTAACTGTTGTACCAATGTTTCATTGTAATGGTTGGTGTTATCCTTGGACCGTTCCAATGTTAAATGGAAAAACAATTTGTCTAAGAAACATAGATATTAAAAAAATCTTCGAACTAATTGAAAAATATAATGTAACTCATTTTGGTGGAGCACCTATAGTGCTTAATATGATTACTGGAGCACCTGAAAATGATCGGAAAAAATTAAAACAAAAAGTTTATGTATTAACTGCAGGAGCTCCACCACCAAGTATTATTTTTAAAAAAATGAAAAGCCTTGGTTTTGAAGTAATGCATGTTTATGGATTAACCGAAACCTACGGACATGTAACTCAATGTGCATGGAATGAAGAATGGAATGAATTAGAAGAAGAAAAACAAAATGAGATTAAGGCTAGACAAGGAGTTAGATATCCTAATACAGAAGGTGTAACAATTATGGAACCAGAAACTATGAAAGAAGTTCCAAAAGATGGCAAAACAATTGGAGAAATAATGATTAGAGGAAATGTAGTTATGAAAGGATATTATAAAGATAAAGATGCCACAGAAAAAGCAATGAAAGACGGATGGTTTCATACTGGCGATCTAGCTGTGATGCATCAAGATGGATATGTAAAAATTCAAGATAGATCTAAGGATATAATTATTTCAGGAGGCGAAAACATTTCATCAATTGAAATAGAAAACACTTTATCAAAACATCCTTCCGTATCTATTGCTGCAGTAGTAGCTAAACCAGATGAAAAGTGGGGCGAAGTACCTTGTGCATTTATAGAGTCCACAAAAGATAAACCAGTTACTGAAAAAGAACTGATTAATTTTTGTAAAGAAACTCTTGCTAATTTTAAAGTTCCAAAAAATGTAGTATTTTGCGAACTACCAAAAACATCTACAGGTAAAATTCAAAAATTTGAGCTTAGAAAAAGAGTCAAGGATCTATCTTGATTTCTAAAAAATAAAATATTTAAAATTAAAAATATGAAAACATTTTCTGTTGCTAAATCAAGAAGGTTAAGAAGTACACCATATACATCAAGAATTGAGAAACAAGGAGTTACTGCTTACAGTTCGTATAATCATATGTTATTACCTGCTGCATTTGGATCAATAGAGGAATCTTATCATCATTTAAAAAAAAATGTACAAGTTTGGGATGTTGCTGGTGAAAGACAAGTCGAAATTATCGGAAAAGATTCTGCAAAATTAGTTCAGTTAATGACTTGTAGAGATTTATCAAAATCAAAAGATCAAAGATGTTATTATTGTCCAATCATTGATGATAAGGGAAATATGATAAATGATCCTGTAGTTCTTAGAATAAGCAATAACAGATGGTGGATATCAATCGCGGACTCAGATGTAATTCTATTCGCAAAAGGTTTAGCAATAGGAAACAAATTTGATGTTAAGATATTTGAACCAGATGTAAATATAATGGCCGTTCAAGGTCCCAAATCATTTATATTAATGGAAAAAGTTTTTGGAGAAGAAATAAAAAAATTAAAATTTTTTGGTTTTGATTATTTTGATTTTAAAGGAACAAAACATTTAATTGCACAATCCGGATGGTCTAAACAGGGGGGATATGAAATATATGTAGAAAATACAAATTCAGGTTTAGCATTATATGATCATCTATTTGAAATTGGTAAAGAATTTGATGTTAAGCCAGGATGTCCAAATCTTATAGAAAGAATTGAAAGTGCATTACTATCTTACGGCAATGATATGGATATGAATGACAATCCTTTCGAATGTGGTTTTGATAAATTTGTGAATGTAGATTCAGATGCAAATTTTTTAGGAAAAGAAAATTTAAAAAAAATTAAGTCAGAAGGAATTAAAAAAAGATTAATGGGAGTTCAAATTGAAGCTAAGGAAATAAATGTGACTGGATCTATTACATTAAAAAACGAAAATGATATAAAAATTGGTGAACTAAGATCTGGCTGTTATTCACCTTATTTTGGAAAAGTTATTGGAATAGCAATGTTAAATAAACCATTCTGGGAAGTGTCTCAAAAGGTAAAAATTGAGATAAATAGTAATTCCTTTGATGGAAAAGTTTGCGATTTACCTTTCATTTAGTATAAAAGTTTTAAGATATCATGAATATAGCAATTGTAGGTGCGACCGGAAATGTTGGACGAAAATTAATAGAAGTTTTGGAAAAAAAGAATTTTAAAATTTCTCAATTATTTTTAGTTGCATCCTCAAAAAGCGAGGGAAAAAAAATTAATTTTAATGGCAAAGAGCATATAGTTATTGATCTTGAAAAATTTGATTTTTCAAAAGTAAAAATTGCTTTTTTTGCCGCAGGAAGTGCTATTGCAGAAAAATGGGCTACTGTTGCTGCAGAGAAAACGATAGTAATTGATAATTCAAAATTTTTTAGAAAAGATCCTGACATTCCTTTGGTAGTTCCAGAAGTTAATTCAAAAGAATTAGCTCAGGTAAAAAATAAAAATATAATTGCAAATGCAAATTGTTCGGTAATACCAGTAGTAGTCGCTTTAAAACCTTTGCATGATTTATATAATATTAGGAGAATAGTTGTTTCAACTTATCAGTCTGTATCAGGTGCAGGAAAAGCACCATTGGATGAATTACTATCTCAAACTCAAGACTATTTTAAAAATAAAAAACTAGAGTCAAAATATTTTACAAAACAAATTGCATTTAATGCTATTCCTCATATCGATAGTTTTTTGGAAAATGGCTACACTAAAGAAGAACAAAAAACTTCAGATGAAATAAAAAAAATATTAGACAAAAAAATTAAAATTACTTCAACTTGTGTAAGAATACCTGTTCTTATATCTCATTCCATAAGTACAAATGTAGAATTTAATAAGAAATGTAATTTAGAAGAAATCAGAAATGTTTTATCTACTTCTCCCGGCTGCAAGGTTGTTGATGAACATAAAGATGGGGGATATATAACTCCTGTTGAAGCTGAAGACAAGTTTGAAACTTTTATTTCAAGAATTAGATTAGATGAGTCTCAGCCTAACACTATAAACTTGTGGATTGTTTCTGATAATCTGCTTAAAGGAGCAGCATTAAATGCGGTTGAAATAGCAGAAACTTTAATAGATAAAGATTTTTATGGATAATAAAAATCCCTTATCTCCACATATACAAATTTATTCTTGGCATATATCTTCTTTAGTTTCAATATCTCATCGAATAACTGGAATTATTAACATATTGGCAGTTATTTTAATTTGTTTGTGGGTAGCTTATTTATTGTTGGGCGAAACTAACTATGAAATTATTAAATTTTTTTTACAATCTTTTTTTGGTAAATTTTTAGTTATTGGAATTGTTTGGTCTTTCTGTTTTCAAATATTAGCAGAGGCTAGACATTTATTAATGGATCTTGGATACGGTTTTGAATTAAAAACTAGTAAAATTTCAGGATTAGTAGTTATCTTTGGTTCATTTATATTAACAGTATTTATTTATTTAATAGGGCGTTAAGAGATTTCATGAGAATAGTAACAAAGAAATGGTTATTTTTGAAAATAAGTTCAGCTATCTTAATTCCGTTAATGATATGGTTTATTATAAGTTTTTCATCATTGTATGATAAAGATTATACTGAAATAGTAAGCTTTCTATCAACTCAACCATCAAAATTATTATTTAGCTTGTTTTTAATTTTTGTATATTTTTTTTCATCACTAAGTATTAGCGAGGTATTAGAGGATTATATAGAAGATGAAAAAATCAAAAATGCCGCAAATAAAGTAATAAATATCTTTGCTATAATAATTCCTTTAATTACAATTATTATAATTTTTAATTTAAGAATATGAGTGAATACAAGATTATAGATCACGAGTATGATGTTGTTGTACTCGGGGCGGGTGGCTCAGGTCTTAGAGCTGCTGTAGGATTAAGTGAGGCTGGACTAAAGACAGCCTGCATTTCAAAAGTTTTTCCTACAAGAAGTCATACTTCTGCAGCTCAAGGAGGAATATCTGCAGCTTTAGGAAATATGGGTGAAGACGATTGGCGTTGGCATATGTACGATACAGTAAAAGGATCTGATTGGTTGGGAGATCAAGACTGTATAGAATATTTATGTAAAGAAGCTCCTAGAGCTGTTTTAGAATTGGAAAAATACGGAGTTCCCTTTAGCAGAACAAAGGATGGAAAAATTTATCAAAGACCATTTGGTGGAATGACTAAAAATTATGGAAATGAAACTGTTCAAAGAACTTGTGCTGCAGCTGATAGAACTGGACACGCAATACTTCATACTTTGTATGGTCAAGCGCTTAAACATAATACAGAATTTTTTATAGAGTACTTCGCTCTAGATTTGCTAATGATGAATGGGGCTTGCAAAGGTTTGATTGCATGGAATTTAAATGATGGCACTATACATAGATTTAGATCTCACATAACTATAATAGCCACAGGTGGTTATGGTAAAATTTATTATTCTTCTACGTCTGCACATACATGCACAGGAGATGGTAATGCTATGGCATTAAGAGCAGGTCTACCTTTGCAAGATATGGAATTTGTACAGTTTCATCCAACAGGAATTTATGGACACGGTACATTAATTTCAGAGGGTGTTAGAGGAGAAGGAGGCTTCTTAGTAAATTCAGAAGGAGAAAGATTTATGAAGCGTTACGCTCCAAATGCAAAAGACCTTGCGTCAAGAGATGTTGTTAGTAGATCAATTGCTATTGAAATTAATCAAGGAAGAGGTGTTGGAAAAGAAAAAGACCATGTGCATCTTCATTTAGATCATTTAGACCCTAAGGTTATTGAAAATAGATTGCCAGGAATATCTGAGTCTTCTAGATTATTTGCAAACGTTGATGTCACAAAAGAACCGATACCAGTTGTGCCAACGGTTCATTATAATATGGGAGGTATACCAACCAACTATAAAGCAGAAGTCATTACTTTAAATGCTTCTGAGGAAGTTATACCTGGTTTAATGGCAATAGGTGAAGCGGCATGTGTTTCGGTCCATGGTGCAAATAGACTTGGCTCTAACTCTCTGATTGATCTAGTAGTGTTTGGAAGAGCTGCAGCAAAAAGAGCTGCAGAAATAATTAAACCTGAAATGATACATGAAGAAATTCCTCAAAGCGAGACAGATAAGTGCTTAGATAGATTTGACAGACTTCGAAATTCAAATGGACCAAACCCAACTTCAGAATTACGAACATCAATGCAAAAAACAATGCAATCAAAATGTGCAGTTTTTAGAACTGAAAAAACTTTAAAAGAAGGTATTGAAGAAATAAGAAATACTTTTAAAAGAATAGATTCTATATCGGTAAAAGATAAATCTTTAATTTTTAATACTGACTTAGTCGAAACTTTAGAATTTGACAATCTAATTAGACAAGCAATAACAACAATGGATTCCGCTTATAATAGAAAAGAAAGCAGAGGTGCTCATGCAAGAGAAGATTTTCCAAATAGAGATGACAAAAAATATATGAAACATACTTTAACATGGCTTAATGGCTCGAAAACAAAAATTGATTATAGACCAGTCCATACATCAACATTAACAAATGAAGTTCAATATTTTCCACCTCAAGAAAGAGTTTATTAATGGTTCAAATTAATTTACCGCATAATTCAAAAGTTCTTAAAGGAGATTATTATAAAGATAAAACAGGTTCTAAAAATATTAGAAAGGTAAATATATATAGATGGGATCCATCTAAAAAAGAGAATCCAAAAATTGATACTTATGAAGTGGATATGGATAATTGCTCTTCAAAAGTTTTAGATATATTAAATAAAATTAAGAATGAAATAGACCCTTCTATAGCCTATAGAAGATCCTGCGCTCATGGCGTATGTGGCTCATGTGCTATGAATATGAATGGAAAAAATGGCCTTGCGTGTACTAAATCTCATTCTGAATTAGAAGGTGATATAAATATTTATCCTTTGCCACATTTAAAAGTTTTAAAAGATTTAATAGGTGATTTGAGTACATTATATAAGCAGTACGAGTCCATTGAACCATGGCTTAAATCTTCTAATAAAAATAACGAAACGGAGAATTTACAATCTATAGAAGATAGAGAAAAATTAGATGGACTTTACGAATGCATAATGTGTGCATGTTGTTCAACTTCATGTCCAAGTTATTGGTGGAATGGTGAAAAATATTTAGGACCTGCAGTTTTGTTGCAGGCTTATAGGTGGATAATTGATAGCAGAGATGAAGAAAGAAAAGAACGATTACAAAAAGTAGCAGATGAATTGAAGTTATATAGATGCCATACTATTTTGAATTGTACTAATGCATGTCCTAAAGACTTAAATCCAGCAAAAGCTATAGCTGAAATAAAGAAAATGCTTGCAACGACTTGATTACTTAATTAAATAATTGCGACAATGAATTTAATAGAACATTTTATTGATGGAAAAATAGTTTCGGGTTCTTCTGATAGAAAAGGAAAGGTTTTTAATCCCGCAACAGGACAACAAGAGTCAGAAGTAAGACTAGCTTCAAAATCCGATTTAGATTTGACGGTTGAAAAAGCAAAAAAAGCTTATGAAACATGGTCAACAAAACCACCTCTACAAAGAGCGAGGATAATTTTTAAATTTAAAGAAGTAATAGAAAAAAATTTTGATGAATTAGCAAAATTAATAGTTTCAGAACATGGAAAAGTATTTGAAGATGCCAAAGGTTCTTTAACCAGAGGTTTAGAGGTAGTTGAATTTGCTTGCGGTATACCACAAATGTTAAAAGGAGATTTTACAGAAAACGTAGGGACCGATATAGATAGTTGGTCTATTAGACAGCCTTTAGGAGTATGTGCTGGAATAACTCCATTTAATTTTCCAGCAATGGTGCCAATGTGGATGTTTCCTATGGCTATAGCTTGTGGAAATACTTTCATATTAAAGCCTTCTGAAAAAGATCCTTCATGTCCATTACGTTTAGCAGAATTATTTAAAGAAGCCGGATTACCTGATGGTGTTTTTAATGTAGTTAACGGAGACAAAGAAGTTGTTGATGCAATATTAGAAAATAAAGACATACCAGCTGTTAGTTTTGTTGGCTCAACACCTATAGCTAAATATATTTATGAAAATGGTGCTAAAAATGAGAAACGAGTTCAAGCCTTGGGAGGTGCTAAAAACCATTGCGTGGTAATGCCAGATTGTGATTTAGATCAAGCAGTAAATGGATTAATGGGAGCAGCTTATGGATCTGCAGGAGAAAGATGTATGGCTCAATCCGTTGCTGTTGCTGTAGGAAATATTGGCGATGAGTTAGTAAATAAGATATCTAAAAAGCTAGAAACTTTAAAAGTAGGTCCAGGCATGGATAAAACTTCAGAGATGGGCCCATTAGTTACCAAAGAACATTTGGAAAGAGTAAAAGGATATGTGGATTTAGGTGTTAAAGAGGGCGCAAAGTTAGTTATTGATGGGAGAGATATTAAGTTGCAAGGTTATGAAAATGGTTATTACATTGGCGGATGTTTATTTGATCAAGTAACCAAAGACATGAGAATTTATAAAGAAGAAATTTTTGGTCCGGTTTTGTCAGTTGTTAGAGTTAAAGATTTTGATGAAGCTGTAAAACTTATAAATGACCATGAATTTGGCAATGGTACTAGTGTTTATACCAGAGATGGAGATGTAGGAAGGACTTTTGCAAGTAAAATTAAAATTGGATTAGTTGGAATAAATATTCCTATCCCTGTTCCAGTTGCTTATCATAGTTTTGGCGGATGGAAGAGATCATTATTTGGAGATCAACATATGCATGGACCAGAAGGAGTTAGATTCTATACAAAATTAAAAACAATTACTTCAAGATGGCCTTCAGGAGTTAGATCAAATCCAGAGTTTATAATGCCAACGATGAAATAATAATGAAAAAAATATCATTAATAGGTGCCGGCCAAATAGGTGGAACTTTAGCTCATTTAATAGGTCTCAAAGAATTAGTAGACGAAGTTGTATTATTTGATGTAGCTGGTGGAGTTGCAAAAGGCAAGGCTCTTGATATTGCGCAATCGTCCTCTGTAGATGGTTTTAACGTTAAATTTACAGGAACCGATAATTATGAAGATATTAAAAATTCAGATGTAATTATTGTCACTGCTGGAGTACCAAGAAAGCCTGGAATGAGTAGAGATGATCTTTTAGCTATAAATTTAAAAATAATTAAACAAGTTGCCGAAGGTATAAAAAAAAATTCTCCAAATGCTTTTGTAATTTGTATAACTAATCCATTAGATGTAATGGTAATGGCTTTTCAAAAATATTCTGGATTACAAACAAATAAAGTAGTTGGAATGGCAGGTATTTTGGATAGTTCAAGATTTAAACTTTTTTTATCAATTGAGCTTAAAATTCCAGTTAAAGAAATTGATGCAATGGTAATGGGAGGGCATGGAGACACGATGGTACCATTACCAAGATTCACTAAAGTAGCAGGCAAACCATTATTGGATTTAGTTAAAGAAGGTAAAATTTCTCTAGAAAGATTAGATAGTATAAACCAGAGAACAAGAGATGGGGGAGCTGAGATTGTAAAATATCTAGAAAAAGGATCTGCTTATTATGCTCCAGCTGCCTCAGGAGTTGAAATGGCAGATGCATTTTTAAATGATAAGAAAAAACTCCTTCCATGTGCAGCATATATGAATGGAGAATATGGTGTTGATAAAATTTATGCTGGAGTTCCAGTAATTATTGGAAAAAACGGTATTGAAAAAATTGAAGAAATAGAACTAGATGAAAAGGAAAAGTCGGAATTTAATCATTCGATAGATGCAGTAAAGAAATTATGGGATTCTGCATCTGCAATTGATCCAAATTTAAAAAATTGATCAATGAATATCCACGAGCATCAGGCTAAACAAATTTTAAAAAAGTATGGAATAAAAGTTCCCGAAGGAATATTTGCTCTTAATGTTAAAGAGCTAATTGAAAAAGCAAAATCTTTAAATACAGAAAAATACGTATTAAAGGCCCAGATACATGCCGGTGGTAGAGGAAAAGCTGGAGGCGTTAAATTGACAGAAAATTTAGATGAGTTAGAAAAAGAAGCTAAAGAATTATTAGGCAAAACATTAGTAACACATCAAACAGGTCCAAATGGGAGAGAAGTAAAACGACTTTACGTGGAGGAAACTTCAAATATTGATAAAGAATTTTATCTATCTTGTTTAGTCGATAGAACAACATCTAAAATTGCCTTTATATCTAGCGATCAAGGAGGAATGGATATAGAGGAAGTTGCAAATAAAAATCCTGAAAAGATTATAACTACAAAAATAGAATATAGAAATGAAATCTCATATGAAAATTGTGAAAAGGTTACTGAGATTTTTAAATTAGATAAAGATGCAAACTCCCAAGCTATTAATTTGGTTAAGTCTATTTATAAAATGTTTATTGAAAATGATGCAAATTTAGTTGAAATTAATCCTCTTATTTTAACTAAAGAAAATAAAATTATTTGTCTAGATGCAAAAATGAACTTTGATGATAACGCGCTTTTTAGACATCCTGAAATTTTAGAATTAAGAGATTTAAATGAAGAAGAAAAAACAGAAATAGAGGCAAGCAAACATGATTTAGCTTATATAAAACTAGATGGAAGTATTGGTTGTATGGTTAATGGAGCGGGTCTTGCTATGGCCACAATGGACATAATAAAATTATATGGAGAAGAGCCTGCAAATTTTTTAGATGTTGGAGGGGGAGCTTCTAAAGAAAAAGTATCAGCTGCTTTTAAATTAATATTATCTGATAAAAATGTTAAAGGAATATTAATTAACATATTTGGAGGCATAATGAGATGTGATGTACTTGCTGAAGGAGTTGTTGAGGCTGCCAAAGAATCAAAAATAGAAGTACCCTTAGTTGTTAGACTAGCAGGAACAAATTTTAAAGAAGGAAAGAAAATTTTAGATAATTCAGGATTAAAACTTATTTCTGCATCAGATTTATCTGATGCAGCAAAAAAAGTAGTTGATGCAATAAAATAAATTATGTCGGTTTTAGTCAATAAATATACAAAAGTTATTTGTCAGGGCTTTACGGGTTCTCATGGAACATTCCATTCAGAGCAAGCAATTAAATATGGTACAAATTTAGTTGGAGGTGTTACGCCTAAAAAAGGAGGACAAATTCATTTAGAAAGACCTGTTTTTAATACAGTAAAAGAAGCAAAAGAAGTTACAAATGCAAATGCAACTATGATTTATGTGCCAGCAAAATTTGCAGCAGCTGCAATTATTGAAGCAATAGAATCTTCCATAGAACTTATTGTTTGTATTACAGAGGGAATACCAGTTTTAGATATGTTAAAGGTGAAAAAAAAATTAACTAATTCTAAGTCAAGGTTAATTGGACCAAATTGTCCTGGAATCATTACACCTGATGAATGTAAAATTGGCATAATGCCAGGAAATATTCATAAAAAAGGATCTGTAGGAATAGTTTCAAGATCGGGCACATTAACTTATGAAGCGGTTGCACAAACTACAGAAAATGGATTAGGCCAGTCCACTTGTATTGGCATTGGAGGAGATCCAATTAATGGAACTAATTTTATTGATTGTTTAGACTTATTTTTAAATGATGAAGAAACAAAATCTATTTTGATGATAGGAGAAATTGGAGGAACAGCAGAAGAAGAGGCTGCAGACTATGTTAAAAATCATAATATAAAAAAACCCATGGTAGGATTTATAGCTGGCATAACGGCACCTCCCGGGAGAAGAATGGGACATGCAGGTGCTATAATTTCTGGCGGCAAGGGTGGTGCAGAGGAAAAAATAAAAAAAATGGAAGAAAGTGGCATTACAATAGCAAAATCACCTTCGGAGATTGGAAAAACATTATTTAATAAATTGTCCAATTAAAAACACTTTTTGTTATAATAATAAAAAAATATATAGATGTCATCATCAAAAAATTTAGACTACAAAAAAACATCATTTCTTAATAAATCTAATAGTGCATTTATTGAACAAATGTATTTAAAATTTATTAATAAAGATTCTAATCTTCCAGAAAGTTGGAGAAATTATTTTTTGGATCTTGGAGAAAATATAGATTTAGTTATAAAAGAATTAAAAGGACCTTCATGGAGTCTTAATAAAAAAAAAATTGAATTAGATATAATTCAAAAAAAAATTGAAAATGAATCTTATTTTGAAAAAAATAATGGTTATTTAGAACAAAAAGACTTTACAAAAGCAAACAGCAATTCAGTGAGAGCCGTATCTTTAATAAGATCATATAGACAAAGAGGACATTTAATAGCAAAAGTTGATCCTTTAGAAATTCGAGAAAGTGAATATTTGGATGAACTACATCCAGAAAATTATGGTTTTAAAAAAGAAGATTATCAAAAAAAAATTTATTTAGATGGAGCAATCAATAAAGAATATTCAAATATAAAGGAAATATTATCCTTTTTAAAAAAAACTTACTGCGGTCCAATTGGCTATGAGTATATGCACATCGCCAATCCTACAGAAAGAAAATGGATTAGAGATAGAATTGAGCAAGATGATAATGCTCTAAATTTTACTAAAAATGGAAAAAAGGCAATTTTAAATAAACTTATACAAGCTGAGGGATTTGAAAAATTTTTACATACTAAGTTTGTTGGAACTAAAAGATTTGGTTTAGATGGAGGTGAAAGTTTAATTCCTGCATTAGAACAGATAATTAAAGTAGGCGGACAGTATAAAATTAAGGAAGTAAAAATTGGAATGTCTCATAGAGGTAGATTAAATGTACTAGCAAACATTTTACAAAAATCTTATAAAAAAATTTTTAATGAGTTTGCGGGAGAAATCAACAATGTTCAAAAAGATGCTGCTGGAGATGTTAAATATCATTTAGGGGCCTCATCAGATAGAGAATTTGATGGAAATTTTGTTCATGTTAGTTTAACTGACAACCCGTCACATTTAGAAGCCGTAAACCCTGTTGTGTTGGGGCAAACTAGAGCAAAACAATTTTTTCATAAAGATAGAGAAAGAAAAAAAGTTATTCCAATATTGATACATGGAGATGCTGCATTTGCCGGACAAGGGATTGTAGCAGAATGTTTTGCAATGTCGGGTCTTCCTGGTCACAATACTGGTGGAACTATTCATATTATTATTAATAATCAAATTGGCTTTACAACAAGCCCAAGATTTGCAAGATCTTCACCGCATCCTTCAGATGTTGCTAAAATGGTTGAGGCTCCAATAATTCATGTAAATGGAGATAACCCTGAAGCAGTGGTATATGGTGTAAGAATAGCAACAGAATTTAGATTAAAATTTAATAGAGATGTGGTAATTGATTTAGTCTGCTACAGAAGATTTGGCCATAACGAGGGAGACGAACCTTCATTTACTCAACCATTGATGTATAAAAAAATTAGATCTCATCCTTCCACCGTAAATATATATGGTAAAAAATTAATTAATGAAGGATTAATAACTTTAGAAGATTTTGATAATCAAGTTGGTAAATTCAAAATATTACTAAATGATCAATTAAAAAATGCAAAAGATTATAAGCCAAAAATTGAGTGGTTTGAGGGAACTTGGTCTAGGTATAAACCTGAGAAAGGAAAAGACAAAAGAGGAGTAACTGGAACTGATAAAAAAATTCTTTCAAATATTTCTGAAAAGATAAATACTATTCCAAAAGAATTAAATATACATAAAACTATAAGTAGAATTTTCGAAAATAGAAAACAAGCAATTCACCAAGGACATAATATTGATTGGTCTGCCGCAGAAGCATTAGCTTTTGCTACATTATTGGAGGAGGGCTATCCAGTTAGACTTGTGGGCCAAGATTCTGGTAGAGGAACTTTTAGTCAGAGACATTCTATTTTAAGAAACCAAAAAGATAATTCTAGATATATTCCTCTAAATAATATTTCAAATAATCAAAAAAATTTTGAAATTGTTGATAGTTTTCTTTCAGAATTGGCTGTTTTAGGTTTTGAATATGGATATAGTTTAGTAGAACCAAATACACTTACAATTTGGGAAGCACAATTTGGAGACTTTGCGAATGGTGCACAAATAATTATTGATCAGTTTATTTCTTCAGGGGAGAGAAAATGGAAAAGAGCCTCTGGTTTAGTTATGCTATTGCCACATGGATATGAAGGACAAGGCCCCGAACATTCTTCTGCTAGATTGGAGAGGTTTTTACAATTATGCGCAAATGACAACTTACAGGTAATGAACTGTACAACTCCTGCAAATTATTTTCATGCTCTTAGACGGCAAATGCATCGAGATTTTAAAAAACCATTAGTAATAATGACTCCAAAATCTTTGTTAAGAAATAAATATTGCGTATCAAATATTGAAGATTTTAGTAAAAAAAACTCATTTCATAGAATTATGTGGGACCATGCAATGGATCCAAAGTCAAAAGGTTTTATTAAAATAAGGAATAAAAACGAAATTAAAAAAGTAATTTTATGTTCTGGGAAAGTATATTTTGATTTATTAGCAGCTAGAGAAAATTTAAAAATTGACAATATTATTTTTTTCAGAATTGAACAGCTTTATCCTTTTCCAGCAAAAAGTCTTGTAAAAGAGCTAAAACCATATGCAAAAAATGCAAAATTTTACTGGTGTCAAGAAGAGCCAAAAAATATGGGAGCATGGTTTTCAGTGAGAGATTATATCCAGTGGACATTGGATGCTATAAAGGCTAAAAATAGAGAAATTTCTTACATTGGAAGGAGCCCGGATGCATCACCAGCAACAGGTTATGCTAAAAGGCATCTTTTAGAACAAAAGGAAATTATACATAATGTGTTTAAATAAATGAGTGAAAAAATTTTAGTTCCTGAATTGGGAGAAAGTATTACAGAGGCAACTGTATCCAAATGGCTAAAAAGTAAAGGAGATAAGGTAAAAGCCGATGAAGCTGTAGTTGAGCTTGAAACAGATAAAGTAAATCTTGAAGTACCTGCTCCAGCAAGTGGATTGTTAACTGAATTAAATTGGAAAGATGGCGATACGGTTGCTGTGGGTGCAGTATTGGGTTTAATTTCAAAAGCAGATTTCAAAAGTTCCAAGCCGGTAATTGAAAAAATGCAGCCAAAAAAAGTTGAAAAAAAGGAAGAAGCCAAAGAAGAAAAAAATAACATTATTAATTTGGATTTGGAAAAAAAAATAGATCCCAGGTTTAATGAAGAACCTCTTATATTAAAAGATGAGGAAGAGCCGTTTATTTTAACAGATGAAGTTGTAAAAAAATTAGATCCAAAAAAAAATGATAATTTATCTCCAGCCGTAAGAAAAATAGCTTCAGAAAAAAAAATAGATATTAATAAAGTTCAAGGAACAGGTAAAGATGGAAGAATTTTAAAAGGTGACCTTATAAGCTTGATGGGTGCCAACCCTCAACCCAATCAGAGAAAAGTTCAATATGGAGAGGAGGAAAGAATTAGAATGACGAGGTTGAGGCTTACTATAGCTAAAAGGCTAAAGGAAGCTCAAGAAAATGCCGCAATGCTTACCACATTTAATGAAGTAGATATGCATGGAATAATATCCATGAGGAAAGAGAACCAAGATGATTTTCAAAGTAGATATGGAATAAAATTAGGCTTTATGTCATTTTTTGTTAAAGCTTGTGTAGTTGGACTTAAGCTTTTTCCAGCCATTAATGCCGAAATAGAAGGCCAAGAAATAGTTTACAAAAATTATTACAATATTAGTTTTGCAGTAGGAACAGAAAGAGGTTTAGTTGTTCCTGTATTAAAAAATGCAGATGAAATGTCATTCTGTGACATTGAAAAAGAAATTAAAAGACTTTCAGATAAAGCAAAAAATGGAACCATATCAATAGAAGATCTTCAAGGGGGAACATTTACAATAAGTAATGGTGGAGTATATGGTTCAATGCTATCTACACCTATATTAAATCCACCTCAATCAGGAGTATTAGGAATGCATAATATTATTGAGCGACCCACAGCTGTAAATGGTGAAATAAAAATTAAACCTATAATGTACTTAGCATTATCCTATGATCATAGAATTATAGATGGAAAGGATTCTGTTTCTTTTTTAAAAACTATAAAAGAAAATTTAGAGGATCCAAGAAGATTATTTTTAAACATTTAAATGTCAGAAAAATTTGATGTAACAGTTATTGGTGGCGGTCCTGGTGGATATGTTTGTGCAATTAGACTATCTCAATTAGGTTTAAAAACAGCATGTATTGAGTCAAGAGGGTCTCTTGGAGGTACATGTTTAAATGTTGGATGTATTCCATCTAAAAATTTACTCAATTTTTCAGAGAATTTTCACAAAGCTAAAAACTTTGAAAAAATTGGAATTGAAATTGGTGAAGTTAAACTGAACTTAGATAAAATGATGAAAAATAAAGACAAAGCAGTTACAGTTTTAACAAAAGGTATCGAATTTTTATTTAAGAAAAATAAAGTCACATATTTTAAAGGTATAGGTTCATTTAACAGTCTAAATGAAATATCAATTTTAGCTGAAGGTAAAGAAACTACAGTTCAATCAGACAAAATAATAATTAGTACGGGTTCGAGTCCTATCTCAATACCTGGCATGGAATTTGATGAAGAAAAAATACTTTCTTCAACTGGCGCCTTATCTCTTTCCAAATTGCCAAAAAAAATGGTTGTTGTGGGTGGCGGTTATATTGGTTTAGAGATGGGATCTGTATGGTCACGATTAGGAACTCAAGTTGAAGTTATTGAATTTTTAGATCATATTACTCCAGGCATGGATCGAGAGGTTTCTAAAGAATTCGAGAAAATTTTGAAGAATCAAGGAATAAAATTTCAATTGAATACGAAAGTAGAGAAAATTACAAAAAGTAAAAATAATGTAATCATTAATACCATTAACAAAGAAAAAAAGGAAAACAAGATAGAAGCAGACGTTGTTTTAATTTCAGTTGGAAGAAAGCCAAACACCAAAGGTTTAAATTTAGAAAATGTTGGAGTTCAAATTGATGAAAAAGGAAGGGTAAAGATAAATAAAAATTTTCAAACTAATGTTAAAAATATCTATGCAATCGGTGATGTTATCGAAGGTCCCATGCTTGCTCATAAAGCAGAAGAGGAAGGTATAGCAGTTGCAGAATTAATTGCAGGTCAATCAGGACACGTAAATTATGATATTATACCAAGTGTTGTTTATACCTCTCCCGAGGTTGCATCAGTCGGTAAAACAGAAGAGCAATTAAAAAAAAATAATAACAATTATAAAGTTGGAAAATTTCCATTTATGGCAAACTCAAGAGCAAAAGCAATTGGTGAACCAGAAGGATTTGTAAAAATTCTTGCTGATGCAGCAACAGATAAAGTTTTAGGAGTTCATATTATTGGCTCTCATGCTGGAGAAATGATAGCTGAAATGGCAGTTGCCATGGAATTTGGTGCTAGCTCAGAGGATATTGCAAGAACTTGTCACGCTCATCCAACTTTTTCAGAAGCCATAAAAGAAGCTGCTCTATCAGTAGAAAAAAGACAGATCCATTCTTAATTAAAAATCTTATATAATAATTAAGATTCTTTTATGAAATATCCTGTTCTACTACCTAATATTTTTGATTACCCATTTACATATAAAAGTTCATTAAAATTAAAAACAGGAGACTATGTAAATGTTCCATTTGGCAAAAAAACAATTACAGGAGTTGTTTGGGATCAATTTGAAAAAAATGTTAACAAAAAATTTGAAGTTAAAACTATTAAAAAAAAGTTAAATATTGAACCTTTAAAATATCAAACAGTTAATTTTTTAAATTGGTTTTCAGAATATAATTTAGTTCCGTTAGGCATGGTACTTAAGCTCCACCTTTTAAGAGGAAACGCCTTTGAAAAACAAAAAAATAGCGAATACAGAAAATATCAAATTGAGTTTCATAAGGAGAAATTCTTTCTTTCTGATGAGCAAAAAAAAGCATTTAAAGAATTAGTCAAAAACGATAATTCATTCAGAGTACATTTATTGCAAGGGACTACAGGATCTGGCAAAACAATAGTTTACTTTAAATCAATTGAAAAAATTATATATCAAGATCAACAATCCTTAATTTTATTGCCTGAAATAGGCCTTACCGGTGAATTTGAAAAAAAATTTAGAAACTTTTTTGGTTTTGAAGCAGCTGTATGGCACTCTAAAATAACTCCAAAGAAAAAAAAAATTATATGGAGTGGACTTACAAGTGGTGAAATAAAAGTAGTTATTGGTGCAAGATCAGCTTTGTTTCTGCCTTTTAAAAAACTAGGTTTAATTGTTGTAGATGAAGAACACGATCAATCATTTAAACAAGACGAAGGAGTAATTTATAATGCGAGAGACATGGCCATTGTGCGCGCTAATAATGAAAATATTCCAATTAATTTAGTTACAGCAGTTCCCTCCATTGAAACTTTTGCTAATATTAAAAATAAAAAATATTCTTTTTCAAGATTGATTAATCGATATAAGGATGCAAATTTACCTAAACATCATATTATTGATCTTAATAAAAATAAATTAGCTAAAAAAACATTTATTTCTTTTAAAACGATTGAAAAAGTTGAAGCACATTTAAAAAAAGGAGACCAGATTCTCTTTTTTATAAATAGAAGAGGCTTTGCTCCATATGTTTTATGCAAAAAATGTTTAAATGTTTTTTCCTGTCCTAATTGTTCGATTAATCTTGTTTATCATAAAAATAAAAAACAACTTCTTTGCCATTATTGTGGTTATACATCTAGTTTACAAAGAAAATGCAAAAAAGACCATATATGCGATTTTGTATTTAGCGGACCAGGAGTTGAAAAAATTGCAGAAGAAGTAAAAACACTATTTCCAAATCAAAAGACAGTAATTTTCTCAAGCGATACAATGAATAAAGTATCAGGAAAAAATATTTTAGATAAAATTACTTTGGGTGAAATAAATATACTTGTTGGAACACAGTTAATTTCTAAAGGATTTCATTTTCCAAATTTAAATTGCATTGTTGTTTTAGATATAGATTTAACTTCACGAGGGCATGATTTAAGGAGTGCAGAAAAAAATTTACAGCTTTATCATCAATTATCTGGAAGAGCAGGAAGAACAGGAAAGTCTGCCAATGTGTATTTTCAAACATTTAATCTAAAAACAGAACTTATTGATCAAATTACAAATGAAGATCCATTTAAATTTTTAGATCATGAGTTAGAACTTAGAAAGCAAAATAACCTTCCACCGTATGAAAGATTTATTTCATTAATTTTATCTTCAGGAAATGAAAAACAATTAGATCAAGAGGCTTTGAAATTAAAAAAAATTATAACAAACTCAATTAATGAAAAAATTCTTGGACCAGTTAATGCACCTATTTTTAAAATTAATCAGAAATTTCGAAGCAGACTTCTAATAAGGGCTAAAAAAACATCAAAGATTCAAAAAAAAATTAAAAAGATTTTAAAAGAATTTAAAATTCAATCAGGAATGAAACTAACAGTTGATGTTGATCCTATAAGCTTCAATTAAAACGTTAAATTATTGTATATGTGATAATCTGAGGCTTGAAGACTCATTATTGGTATGTTATCTAAGCGAAATTTTTAAAAATATCTTCAAATAGTGAGTAAAAATTGAGCAAAAATAATAATACTTTTTCAACTAAAAATAGTTATTCACAAGCATTATTCGAGTTAGCTAACGAAAGTAATTCCGCAAATGATGTAGAAAATCAAGTTTCTTCAATACTTGATTTAATTAGAAAGAGCAAAGATATAAAACAATTTATAAAGGACCCAACAAATAAAATAGAAGATCAATTAAAAATAATTAATACAATTTCTGATCAATTTAAATTTAATGAATTATTAAAGAAGTTTCTTGGATTTGTTATTACACAAAGAAAATTTTTTTATATTGAAAAAATATTAAATGATTTTCTTTTTATTTGTTCAAATGCAAGAGGAGAGATTCATGCCGAGCTTTCTGCAGCAAAAAGTTTAAATGAAAGTGAAATTAATAAAATTAAAGATGAATTATCAAGTACCTTTGGCACAAATATAAAATTAAATCATAAGCATGATCCAAGTTTAATTGGAGGTTTAATTGTAAAAGTTGGCAGTACTATGATTGATACTTCTTTAAGAAATAAATTACAAAAAATAGAAAAGAAAATGATAGAGGCATAAATGGAAATAAATCCTTCAGAAGTAACGAAAATATTAAAAGAACAAATAAGTAAATTTGGAGATAAGGCTGAAGTCTCAGAAGTCGGACAAGTACTTTCAGTGGGAGATGGTATTGCAAGAATTTATGGTTTGGACAATGTTCAGGCTGGAGAAATGGTTGAATTTGCAGATGGATCTAAAGGAATGGCATTAAACTTAGAAAGTGATAACGTTGGAGTAGTAATTTTTGGAGATGACAAAGCTGTTAAAGAAGGAGATACGGTTAAAAGAACAGGAGCTATTGTAGATACTCCAGTAGGAAAAGAGTTATTAGGCAGAGTAGTTGATGGATTAGGAAATCCAATAGACGGTAAGGGAGTTCTAGGTAAAGGTGTTAAGAGAAGCAGAGTAGAAGTAAAAGCGCCAGGAATTATTCCTCGTAAATCAGTAAGCGAACCAATGCAAACAGGTTTGAAATCTATTGATAGTTTAGTTCCAATTGGAAGAGGTCAAAGGGAATTAATTATTGGTGATAGACAAACTGGAAAAACTGCTGTTGCTATTGATGCAATAATTAACCAAAAAAAAATAAATGAGTCTAGTGATGAAAAACAAAAATTATACTGTATTTATGTAGCTATAGGTCAAAAAAGATCTACGGTTAGACAAATCGAAAAAACTTTAGAAGAAGCTGGGGCTATGGAATATACAACTATTGTTGCCGCCACAGCTTCAGATGCAGCGCCTCTTCAATTTTTAGCTCCTTATACTGGCTGTGCTATGGGAGAATATTTTAGAGATAATGGGATGCACGCATTAATTATATATGATGATCTTTCAAAGCAAGCAGTTGCATACAGACAAATGTCACTTCTATTAAGAAGACCCCCAGGAAGAGAGGCTTATCCTGGAGATGTATTTTATTTACACAGCAGATTACTAGAAAGAGCAGCTAAATTAAGCGATGATCATGGCGGAGGTTCTTTAACAGCTCTTCCAATAATTGAAACACAAGGAGGTGATGTTTCAGCATTTATACCTACCAATGTTATTTCAATTACCGATGGTCAAATTTTTTTAGAAACAGAATTATTTAATCAAGGAATAAGACCTGCAATTAATGTAGGATTATCTGTATCCAGAGTTGGATCTTCTGCACAAACAAAAGCAATGAAAAAAGTATCAGGATCTATGAAGCTTGAACTTGCCCAATATAGAGAAATGGCAGCATTTGCTCAATTTGGTTCAGACTTGGATGCCTCAACCCAAAAACTTTTAAATAGAGGCTCTAAATTAACTGAATTACTTAAACAAAAACAATATTCTCCTATGACTGTATCTGAACAAGTAATTTCAATATTCTGTGGCGTTAAAGGATATTTAGATGATATTGAACAAAAAAATATAGCTGAATTTGAAAATAAAATTATAGAAAAATGTAAATCAGAAAAACAAGAAATTTTAGATTCAATAAAAAGTTCAGGAAAACTAGAAGAAGATACGGAAAAATCTTTAATTGAAGTTATTACTGATCTTAAGAAAAATTTTAAATCATTAGAGTAATGGCAAGTTTAGACGACTTAAAAAAAAGAATATCAAGTGTTAAATCTACTCAGAAGATTACAAAGGCAATGAAAATGGTTGCGGCATCTAAATTAAGAAGAGCTCAAGAAAATGCTGAAAAAGGAAGACCGTATTCAGAAAAGATGAATAATATTATTCTTAACCTTTCAAATAGTATTTCAGACAAAGAAAATTCACCCAAATTACTTACTGGCTCTGGAGAAAATAAAGTTCACTTATGTGTTATTATGACTTCCGATAGAGGACTTTGTGGTGGCTTTAATACAAATATAATTAAAAAAGCTAAATCATATTTTCAAAAAATCTTAGAAGAGAAAAAAGATTTAAAAATTATTACTGTTGGATCAAAGGGTTACGATCAATTAAAAAGAATTTACAAAGATAATATTATTGAAAAAATTTCTTTCAAAGAATCTAAATATGCTAATTATTTCGATGCAGATAAAGTTGGAAAAATAATTATTGATAAATTTGAAAAAAAAGAATTTGATGTATGTACAATTTTTTATAATCAATTTAAAAATGTAATAACTCAAATACCACAAGAGCAACAAATTATCCCTCTAAAAACATCTGAGTCCGAAGGATCTTCATTCAAAAATAACTATGAATTTGAACCAGAAGAAGATGAAATTTTAAATAATTTATTGCCTAAAAATATATCTACTCAGATTTTTAAAGCAATGTTAGAAAACTCAGCTAGTGAACAAGGTTCAAGAATGAGCGCAATGGATAATGCAACAAGAAATGCTGGTGAAATGGTTGACAAGCTTACCATTCAGTATAACAGAAGTCGTCAAGCAGCAATAACTAAAGAGCTAATAGAAATCATATCAGGAGCAGAAAGTTTATAATTATGAGAAAAGGAAAGATTACACAGATAATTGGAGCGGTAGTAGATGTTAAATTTGAAGAGGAACTACCAGAAATATTAACCGCATTAGAATGTGACAATGGTGGCAATAGACTTGTTTTAGAAGTTGCACAACATTTAGGAGAGTCAAGTGTAAGAACAATAGCTATGGATGCAACTGAAGGCTTAAAGAGAGGTGATGAGGTAACAGATACAGGAGCTCCGATTAAAGTTCCAGTTGGACCAGAAACTTTAGGAAGAATTGTTAATGTAATTGGTGAACCTATAGATGAAAAAGGAGAAGTCAAAACTAAAGAAAGTTGGCCAATTCATAGATCGGCTCCAGAATTTAATGATCAATCAACTGAAACAGAAATTTTAGTTACCGGTATTAAAGTAGTTGATTTATTGGCTCCATATGCAAAGGGAGGTAAAATCGGTTTATTTGGTGGAGCTGGAGTTGGTAAAACGGTACTTATTATGGAATTAATAAACAATGTTGCAAAGGCGCATGGTGGATTCTCAGTTTTTGCTGGGGTTGGTGAAAGAACTAGAGAAGGAAATGACCTTTATCATGAGATGATAGAGTCAGGAGTAATTAAGCCAGAAGGATCTGGATCAAAAGCTGCTTTAGTTTATGGTCAAATGAATGAACCTCCTGGAGCAAGAGCTAGAGTAGCATTATCAGGGTTAACAGTTGCAGAATATTTTAGAGATCAAGAAGGACAAGATGTACTTTTTTTCGTTGATAATATTTTTAGATTTACTCAAGCAGGGTCAGAGGTATCAGCGCTATTAGGAAGAATTCCTTCTGCAGTTGGATATCAACCGACATTAGCTACTGACATGGGAAATCTTCAAGAAAGAATTACAACTACAAACAAAGGATCTATTACATCTGTTCAAGCAATATATGTGCCCGCTGACGACTTAACTGATCCAGCGCCAGCAACATCATTTTCACACTTAGACGCAACTACGGTATTATCAAGACAAATAGCTGAAATTGGAATATATCCAGCCGTAGATCCTTTAGATTCTACATCTAGAATTTTAGATCCAAGAATTGTTGGTGATGAACATTATAGAGTTGCAAGGGAAGTTCAAAAGATTTTACAAACATATAAATCTTTGCAAGATATTATTGCAATCTTAGGTATGGATGAACTATCAGAAGAAGATAAATTAATTGTTGCTAGAGCAAGAAAAATCCAAAGATTTTTATCTCAACCATTTTTTGTTGCAGAAGTATTTACAGGATCACCGGGAAAACTTGTTGACTTAGAATCAACAATTAAGGGTTTTGATGCAATTTGCAAAGGTGAGTATGATCATTTACCTGAGGCAGCTTTTTATATGGTTGGTACAATAGAAGAAGCTATAGAAAAAGCCGAGAAAATGGCTAAGGATGCTGCGGCTTAATGAGTGAAAACTTTAGTATTGAAATTGTGAATCCAGAAAAATCTTTTTTATCAAAAGATAATGTGTCAGAAGTTGTAGTTCCTGCTTTTGAAGGTGAAATTGGAATTTTAAAAGATCACATCTCAATTATTTCTTTTTTAAAACCAGGAATAATTAAAATATTTTCAGGGACGGAAAAAGAAAGTTATTTTGTTGAGGATGGAATTGTAGAATTTAAAGACAATTCTTTATCTGTACTTACAAGTTTTATTTTTAATTTAAAAGATTCAGATAAAAACTATATTAGTAATACTATTTCAGAAGCAGAAAAAGAATTATCTAAAGATGATATAGATGATCAAAAGAGATTTTTATTAAATCATAAAATAGAAGTTTTAAAATCTTTAAGTATTAACTAGATAATTTTATATAGTTCCTTTTGAATTTGTTTATAAACATGAAGTTTGAAGTTAACTACTTCATCAGTTAAATTTTCAATATTTACCCATTTCCAATCTAAGAATTCTGGATGATTGGTTTTAATATTTATTTCTTTTTCATCTCCAAAAAATCTTACTACAAACCACTTTTGTTTTTGACCTTTGTATTTCCCTTTCCAAATAATTCCTAATAGATGATTGGGCAAAAAATAAGTAGTTAAGCCTTCTATTTCTTTGATTAATGATACAGTTTTTATACTTGTTTCTTCTTCTAATTCTCGAATAGCTGCTTCATAAAAATTTTCTCCATTATTAACCCCACCTTGTGGCATTTGCCAAAAATTTTTTGGGTTATCAACTCTTTTTGCAAGAAATATTTGATCTTTTTTATTTAATACAACAATTCCTACGCCACTTCTTAGTGGTAAATTTTTATACTTTTCTTTCATTTTTATCCATTAAGAAGTTTTATGGCAAATTCTAATTGATTATCGGTCTCAGTATTTAATCTAAATTCATCAGAATTTTCAGCAACCGCTATATCTGGGACAACTCCAACTTTAGAAATAGATTTTCCAGAAGGAAGATAATATTTTGATACTGTTAATCTTATAGCTCCATTATTTTTAAGTGGAATGACTGATTGTACAGAACCTTTTCCATACGTACTTTCTCCTACCAAAATTGCTCTTTTATGATCTTTAAGTGATCCAGCAACAATTTCAGCTGCTGAAGCAGAGCCATAATTGATTAAGACTATCAATGTTTCTCCATCTATTATGTCACCTTTTTTTGCAAACCATTTTCTATTTTCATATTTTCTTTTACTTTTTGTAGAAACTATTTCTCCATTATCTAGAAAAAAATCAGATATTTTTATTGCCTGAGATAGTAGACCGCCTGGGTTATTTCTTAGATCTAGAATATAATTTTCTATCTTTCTATTTTTTTTAAACTCAGTGATTTTTTCTCTAATTTGGTTGCTACTATTTTCGTTAAAAGATGTCAGTCTTAAATAGCCTGTTTTTTCATTTAATATTTTTGATTTAACAGAAGTTATTTGAATAATCTCTCTTGTAATATTAAATGTTAGAGCTTTTTTTTCTCCTATTCTTCTTACTGTAATCTCAATATCTGATCCAACCGGACCACGCATTAGATCCACCGCCTCAGAAAGTGTTTTTCCTTGTACTTGGGTGTCATTAATTTTAACAATATAATCTCCTGCCTTTACGCCTACCTCGTATGCTGGAGTGTTATCCATTGGAGATATTACTTTTATAACACCAGCTTCCATGGTTACTTCAATACCCAATCCACCAAATTCACCACTTGTTTCTGTTTGCATATTGTCAAATGTTTCAGGAGACATATAACCCGAGTAAGGATCCAATGATTGCAAAACTCCATTTATAGCAGCATCCATTGCTTCACTTTGATTAATTTCATCAACATATTCTTTATCGATTTTATCTAGAACTTCACTAAAAAGATCAATTTTTTTGTATATATCTTCTTCGTTAGAAAAAACTAAACTTACTAAAAAAAAATAGAAGAAAATGGTTAACAAAAAACTTTTAATCTTCATATAACAATTTTTTCTTTTGGAATAAGCTCTGACCACATTTTTTCTAATTCATAAAATTTTCTTTTTTCAGGATTAAATATATGAACTATTAAATCAACACCATCTACTAACTTCCAATCTGAACTTTCTTTGCCTTCTATTTTACAATTTTTTATACCACTATTTATAAATTTTTTAAAAACTTGTTCAGACAATGCCTGTATATGTCTAGAGGATGTACCACTTGCTATGATCATATGATCAGCTATTGACGATTTACCCTCAAGATCAATTGATATTATTTCTAAAGCTTTATTTGAGTCTAATGTATTGATTATTTCTTCTTTTAAATTAGAAATTTTATCCATTAATTGATTTTAGAGTATCAAATTTTTCTTAATTGAGAAGATGAAATATTGACTTTATTAAATTTTATAAACTCAATGTTTTTTTTATTATATTTCCTAAATGATAATGATTTCAGGGCTTTAGCTTTATAGCCACTTCTGTCAAATACAAGTATTTTACACAATTTAACAATATTTTGATATTTTTTCCATTTATGAAAATTTACAAGATTGTCAGCACCCATTATAAAATATAGATCTGATTTTTTATTTTTTTTTTTCAAATATTTTATCAAATCAATAGTTCGATTTGATTTAACATGATCTTCAAAACATTTAATTTTTATAAACTTATTTTTTATGCTTAGCTTATTGGCAAATTTAATTCTATTTTTTAAATTTTTTGAACTTTTATTTTTAAAAGGATTTTTTTTAGTCACTGCCCAAACAACTTGATCAAGATTAAATTTTTTTTTTGCTACTTTAGATATTTTAAGATGTCCTATATGTGATGGATCAAATGTACCACCGAGAATTCCAATTTTTTTATTTTCTGATTTGACCTGATCCATAAATTTCATATTTGT
Organism: uncultured Pelagibacteraceae bacterium; assembly: GCA_902568235.1. GTDB lineage: Bacteria > Pseudomonadota > Alphaproteobacteria > Pelagibacterales > Pelagibacteraceae > Pelagibacter. The sequence continues at coordinate 83,481 of CACFPS010000002.1, forward strand.
AACTGACTAATTGATTTAATCCAACAGGCCCTCTTGGTGGTAAATTATTAGTTGAAATTCCAACTTCACCACCAAAACCAAATTCACCACCGTCAGCAAATTGTGTTGATGAATTGTGAATTGCAATAGAACTTTTTACATTTTTAATAAAATATTTTGCCCTGGTTAGGCTGTTTGTAATTATAGCATCTGTATGCATTGTGCCAAATTTATTAATATGGTTTATAGCTTCTTGAATACCATCAACTAATTTTACAGAAATTTTTGGGGATAAATATTCTGTGCTCCATGTTTTTTTTTTAGCTAGCTTTGACTTGCCTTTATAAATTTTTTTTACTTTTTTATCTGCTACGATTTCACATTTATTTTTTTCTAGTTCCTTAAGAATAGAGTTTACTAAACCAGATTTTTTTTTGTGTATTAATAAGGTTTCAGTCGCACCACAAATACTTGTATTTCTTAATTTTGCATTTAACGTAACTTTTAAAGACATTTTATCATTAGCATCTTCATCTATATATGTATGACAAATTCCTTCAAGATGACCAATTACTGGTACAGAAGATAAATCTTGGACTTTTTTAACTAATCCTTTTCCTCCCCTTGGTATTATAACATCTAAAAACTTACTCATTTTTGAAAGCAAATAATCTACTAATTTTCTATTTTTATCTTGAATAAATTGCACATAATTTTTATTAATTTTGTTTTTATGCAAAGACATCCTAAATAGATTTGCTAAAAGTTTGTTACTATTAAATGCTTCAGAACCACCTCTTAAAACTACACAATTTCCCGATTTAAAACATAGTGTAGAAATATCAGAAGTTACATTTGGTCTACTTTCATAAATAACAGCTATAACCCCTATTGGTATGGTAACTCTTTTAATTCTCAATCCATTTGGTCTCTTCCATTGAACTAAAACTTTATCAACTGGATCTTTAATTTTTACTATTGTTTCAATGGATTTTATTATGGAATCAATTTTTTTGTCGTCAAGAGTTAATCTTTTAATTAAGTTTTCTTTGAGCTTTTTTGATTGTGCAGCTCTTAAGTCTTTCCAATTTTCATTAATTATTTTTTTTTTATTTTTCCTAATTAATTTTATGTAATCAATTAAAACCTTGTTCTTTAATTTAGAACTAATTTTAGTTTCAAAGGCTTTTTTTGCATTCTGACCTATCTTATTTAAAGTTTTACTCATTAAACTTTTACCATATCATCTTTGTGAATTACTTCAGATTTAGTTTCATATCCAAGCAGGCCACTAATTCTGTTTGAATGTTGACCTTTTATTTTAGAAATTTCATCTGATGTAAAACTGCTTAGTCCTCTTGCAAACTCAACCATATTTTTATCTATAATTCTTATATGGTCACCTTTTCTAAATTGGCCATTAACTTTTTTTATACCTGCGGCAAGTAAACTTTTTCCATTTTTTAATGCATTCAAGGCTCCATCATCTATTACTATTTGGCCTTTAGGAGATACAGAGCTAATTATCCATTTTTTTCTAGCATCAAGCTTTGATACCTTGGGAATAAACCATGTACACAAATTAGTACTTAAAATATTTTTTATTGGTCGGTTTATTAATCCATTTGCAATTGCCATATAGCAGCCAGATAGTTGGCAGATCTTGGCAGCATCTATTTTTGTTTTCATGCCACCAGTGCCATGTTCGCTGGTGCTATTAGTTGAAATTTTTTCGATATATTCATCAATATTTTTTATTTGATGAATTAGTTTTGCATTCTTGTCAATTTTTGGATTTTGTGAATATAAACCATCAACATCAGATAATAAAATTAGACAATCTGCCCCAGCAATTTGAGCAACTCTAGATGCCAATCTATCATTATCTCCATATTTTATTTCTGAAGTGGCAATACTATCATTTTCATTTACAATTGGAATGAAACCAAGACTAAATAAATTTTCAAAAGTTCTTTTTGCATTTATTGCCCTTCTTCTTTGCTCAGTGTCCTCTAGAGTAATTAAAATTTGTGATAGGTTAATTTTATTTAAATTAAATTTTTTTTTGAAAAGGTTCATTAGTTCTATCTGGCCTATGGATGCAACTGCTTGACTTTTATCTAACTTTAAATTCCGCTTGTTTAATTTTAATTTTTTGCATCCAAGTGCAATTGCGCCTGAGCTTACAATAATTATATTTTTATTATACTTCTGGAGATGTTTTATATCTTTTACAAATTCGGATAACCATTTTTCTCTTATAATTTTTTTATCATTTATTAATAATGATGAGCCAATTTTAATTACAACTGTTTTTGCCTGATCAAGATACATGATTTAAAAGTTTTGCTTTTATTTTTAAAATAGATCTTTTTTCTAAATTAGACATTAAAAGAATATCTTTCCTAATTTTTTTTTTAAATATTTTTAATTTTTCATCTAACTCTTTTTTATCCAATAAATCAGTTTTATTTAAAACAATTAATTCGACTTTTTTAATAAGTTCTTTACTGTATTTTTCTAACTCAGCCCTAACCTGTTTATAAGAATAAAAAAGATCCTTCTCAGTAACATCTATTAAATGAAGTAGAGTTTTGCATCTTTCAATATGTTTTAAAAATTTTATTCCAAGACCTGTTCCTTTGTGAGCTCCTTCGATTAAACCAGGGATATCTGCCAAAGTGACTTCTTTATCGTCATATTTAGTAACGCCTAGATTTGGGTTAAGTGTAGTAAATTTATAATTTGCTATTTTTGGATTTGCATCAGTTAAAGATGCCAACAAACTAGATTTACCTGCATTGGGAAGTCCTATAATTCCAATATCAGCTATTGTCTTAAGCTGCAACCAAATCCAAAACTCTTCTCCTTTTATACCTTTTGTAAACTTTTTTGGCGCTCTATTGGTAGAAGATTTGAATCTAGTATTTCCAAAACCTCCTTTGCCGCCTGATGCAATTAAAAATTCTTCACCTTCTTTTTTAAAATCAAAAATTAAGGTTTTGTTGTCCTCTTCGAAAACTTGAGTTCCTACTGGGACTTTTAAATACAAATCTTTACCACTTCTTCCTGTTTTATTTTTTCCACTTCCATCACCACCTTTTTGTGCTTTAAAATGTTGTTGATATCTAAAATCAATAAGAGTATTGAGATTTCTTTCTGCAATTAAAAATACTGATCCACCTTTTCCACCATCTCCACCATCAGGTCCACCAAATTCAATAAATTTTTCTCTTCTAAAACTTGGAGAGCCAGATCCTCCATCTCCTGCTTTCAAAAATATCTTTACTTGATCTAAAAATTTCATGATACAACTGATTAAAATTAGTTGTGATTATTAATTGGGTTTTACTGAAACGTAGGTTCTGTCTGATTTAGTTTTTTTAAATTCTACTTTACCTTTTATTACTGAAAATATTGAGTGATCTTTACCCATCCCAACATTCTCACCTGGAAAAATTTTAGTTCCTCTTTGCCTAACAATGATATTTCCAGGAATTACTAACTGGCCACCATACTTCTTTACTCCCAATCTACGCCCGGCACTATCTCTACCATTTCTCGATGATCCACCTGCTTTTTTCGTTGCCATAAGTTACTTAATCGCCTCTTTAGTTTTTAACTTATCTTCTTTAATTATTTTTTTCATTTTTTCAGCTTCTGATATAATTTTTCCATCTTTAGAAAAAATTTTATTAATTCTTACTAAAGAATATTGTTGCCTATGTCCATTTTTTCTTCTTGAGTTTTTTCTTCTTCTTTTTTTAAATATTAATATAGTTCTATTTTTAGAATTTTTAATTAGGTCTGCTTCGACTTTAGCTCCCGAGATAGTCGGTTCCCCTAATTCTATATTTTTGTTATCACCATAAGCTAAAATTTCTTTAAATTCTATTTTTGTTTCAGGTTTAGAGTTTTCCAATTTTTCAACCTTCAATATTTCTCCAGCCTTAACTTTATACTGCTTGCCGCCTGTTTGTATTATTGCAAATGACATATAATTCTCAATTTTTATAAACAGCAATATAGTCAGAGGCTTATTTTAGTCAAGGTGAATAAGTCAAAAATTATCCTTTAAATCTCTCAATTTTGAAAATGTTTCAATATCTTTCGATCTCAAAAAAATATTACAGTTTAATTCATCCTGAAGCGTTGATGGAATAGAAGGCAAACCTTTTTTTAAATTCTCTTTGACTAACAAAATTTTTTCTTTCAAAGCAGAGTTATTTTTGTCATACTTCAAACAAAAATTAGAATTTTTTAAAGTATATTCGTGACCACAATAAATTTTTGTATCTTTAGGAAATGATTTAATCAATTGTAAAGATGAAAACATTTGTTCATATGTGCCTTCAAATATTTTACCACAACCTAGTGAAAATAAAGTATCTCCAGTAAATAAAATATTTTGTTTAAAAAAATGATAACAAATATGTCCAGATGTATGCCCAGGTATGTGGTAAATTTTTGCTTCAAATTTTTCATTTTTCCAAGTTTCTTTGTCATCTAAGCAAATATCTATTTCAGGAATTCTATCTTTGTCTTTTTTAAAACCAATTACTTTTGAATTATATTTTTTTTTTAAATATTTATTTCCACCAACATGGTCAAAATGATGATGAGTATTTAATATAAATTTTAATTTTATATTATTGTTCTCGATATATTTTATTATAGGGTCTGACTCGCTTGGATCAATTACACACGCATAATTATTTTCTTTTTCAATCAAAAGATAGGAATAATTATCTTGAAGACATTTAATTATTTCTATTTTCATTTATTCTCTATTAAAAATATACCTAACTCAGAAATTAAATTTTTAATACCTAAATTTGATAAATCAATAGATGAAATTTTTTCTTTATTTAAAGCTAGAGATCTAAAAATTTTAATATTTCTTTTTTCACAAAAAATAAAAAAATCTTTAATGCTGCACATATGTAAGTTTGGTGTGTTGTGCCAATCATAAGGAAGCACCTCAGTTACTGGCATAGTGCCTTTTATTAATAAATGAAGTCTCATTTTCCAATGACCAAAATTAGGAATAGTAACTATAGCTCTTTTTCCAATTCTTAATAATTCATTAATTACTCTTTCAGTATTTAAAAAGGCTTGGAGCGTTTGGCTTAAAACCACATAATCAAAAGAATTATTTGGAAATTGCGACAAATCATTCTCAGCATTTCCTTCTATTACAGCCAAACCTTTTGATAAACAATTTTGAACATTTTTTTTTGAAATTTCTAATCCTCTTATATCTATAGTTTTATTTTGTAATAAAAATTTCATTAAATCTCCATCACCACACCCTACATCAAGCACTCTTGAATTTTCTTCTATTAATTCAGTTATAACTTTAAATTCTTTTTTCATTCAAATTGAAGTAAGTTGTTTTTAAATAATTTTTTAATGTACCAAGGAAATCCGGTACATTAAGTAAAAATGAATCATGTCCTTTATCTGATTTAATTTCAACAAATCCTACATCAGCTCCAATTGCATTTAATGCAATAACAATATCTCTGTTTTCAGAAGTTGGGTACAGCCAATCCGATGTAAATGAGATTATAAAAAATTTAGTTTTACTTTTTTCAAATGCTTTAGATAAATTTCCATTAAATTGCTTAGTTAAATCAAAATAATCCATTGCTCTTGTTATATACAAGTAACTATTTGCATCAAAACGATCTACAAACATTGATCCTTGATATCTTAAATAACTTTCTATTTGAAAGTCTGCATCAAAACCAAATTTTACATCATCACTTTCCTGTAATTTTCTTCCAAACTTCTCCTGTAATCCTTTTTTTGATAAATAAGTAATGTGTGCAGCCATTCTTGCCACTGCCAAACCTTTATCAGGATTATTTTTATTTTCTCCATATAAACCATTTTTCCAATTTTCATCAGCCATAATTGCTTGTCTTCCAAGTTCGTTGAATGCTATATTTTGGGCTGAATGGCTTGCGGTACAAGCAATTGGTATAGCAACTTGAGCTTTATCTGGAAAGTTTGATACAAATTGTAAGACTTGCATTCCACCCATCGAGCCTCCTGTTACAGCAAACAGTTTTTTAATTTTAAAAAAATCTAAAATATTATATTGCGCATTTACCATATCGTTAATAGTTATAACTGGAAAATTTGTTCCTATGGGTTTTTTTGTATTAGAGTCAATTGTATTTGGTCCGTATGATCCCATGCAGCCACCGATAACATTTGTACATATTACAAAAAACTTATCTGTATCAAATGGTTTTCCTGCACCTACCGCATGATTCCACCAACCTTCTTTGTTAGTAACTGGATTTATTCCTGAAGCATACTGGTCACCTGATAAAGCATGAAAAACAAGAATTGCGTTATCTTTTTTTTCATTTAGCTTGCCATAAGTTTCATAAGCTAAAGGAAAATTTGAAATTTCCATACCACAATCTAATTTTTGTGTATTTTTAACTATTATATTTTTTATCTTACTTAAATTGTTCATATTTATAGTTTTTGTGAATTGTGAGGAAAAAAACTTGTTTAGCAGGTTTTTTATAGCGCTCGCAATTCAGTATAAATCAGCGCAAAAAACTTTTACAAGATAGGCATATATATGTCAATTTCTTTATAATTAATTGATTGTATTATTAAATTAATTAACTATTTATTAGTTAAAATTGCACAATGATTAATCCTACTTTCAGAAGAATAAATTTTCAAGCTTATAAGCCTGGTCGATCTATATCAAAAAATAGTAAAAAAGTTATAAAACTTTCTGCTAATGAATCAGCTTTAGGTATAGGAAAAAAAGTTCAGAAAGTTATTAAAGCTTTTGATAACAAAATTTCAAAATATCCAGATGGTAAATTTAAAGGTCTAACTTATGCAATTTCTAAAAAGTATAAATGTCATCAAAATAAAATTATTTGTGGATCTGGTTCTGATGAAATAATCCAAATGTTATGTCAGCTTTTTTTAAAAAAAGGTGATGAGGTAATAGTTCCACAATATAGTTTTTTAATGTATAGAATTTATGCAAAAATTGTAGATGCCAAAGTAATATTTTCAAAAGAGATTAAATTTAAGGTTTCAATTGAAGAAATATTAAAAAAAGTAACAAAAAAAACTAAAATAGTATTTTTGGCCAACCCCAATAATCCTACTGGAACATATATAAATAATAATGAATTAATAGAATTAAGAAAAAAACTTAACAGTAGAATACTTCTGGTAGTTGATGATGCTTATTTTGAATATATGGTTAATAAAGATTACAGATCTGGATTAGAAATTTTTAAAAACAAAAAAAATGTATTTATTCTAAGAACATTTTCAAAGATCCATGGTCTTGCATCTTTAAGAGTAGGCTGGGGTTATGGAGATAAAAAAATAATAAATGAATTATATAAAATAAAGCCCCCTTTCAATGTAAATAGAATTGCCCAGGTATGTGCAGAAGAGGCTCTGAAAGATAAAGAATTTATAAAAAAATCTATTAAACATAATACTTTATGGTGTAAAAAAATTAAAAAAGAATTAAAAAAATATAAAATAATTACAAATGATATAGGCCCAAATTTTTTTCTGCTAAATTTTAACAAATGTAAATTATCAGCAGATAAAATTGAAAAAAAACTTGAAGACTATGGAATAATTTTAAGAGAAATGAAATCTTATGGAATTAAAAATTGTTTAAGACTTACAATTGGAAGTAAAAAGGAAAATTTATTTTTATTAAATAAAATGAAATCTATATTTAAAAATGTTTAAAAATATTCTGATCATTGGGTGCGGTATGATTGGATCTTCTATTCTTAGAGGGGCCATTAGCCGAAAATTATGTAAAAAGATCTATGTATTTGAAAAAAATATTAAATACCAAAACCAAATAAAAAAAATAAATAAGAAAATTATTTTAATCAAAAAACTTGATAAAAAAATAAAGGATATGGATTTAGTAGTTATTTCAACTCCAATGAGCGAATACCAAAAAATAATCATTAAACTAAATAAAAATTTGAGTAATAAAACTTTAATTACTGATGTTGGGTCAACTAGAGGAAATGTTGCAAAATTAATTAAAGAAAAATTATCAAAAAAATTAAATTGGGTAATGAGCCACCCTATATCTGGTTCTGAAGCTAGTGGACCAAAAAATGGAAGTAAAAGTTTATTTAAAAATAAATGGTGCATTTTGATTAAAAGTAAGAAAAACAAATTACTAGAAAGTAAATTATCCAGGTTTTGGAAAAAATTAGGTTCTACAGTTTTGTTTATGCAAGAACACGAGCATGACAAAATTTTTGCAGTTACAAGTCATCTACCACACTTAATTGCATACAATTTAATTAAAACTGCTCAAGATTTTCAAAAAACTTATAAAAAAAATATAATTAAATACAGCGCAGGTGGTTTAAGAGATTTTTCTAGGATAGCGGCATCAAATGAAATTATGTGGAGAGATGTATTTTTTAATAATAGTAAAAATATTTCTAAAATAATCGATTTATTCATTAGAAACTTAAAGAACTTTAAGATGGATATTAATAAAAAAAGAAATTCTTTATTACTTGACAAGCTTAAAAAATCAAAAAATGTCAGACAACAAATCTTGTTATTAAAACAAGATATTAGTAAACCAGATTTCGGTAGAGAAAATTAAATTCTAAATACTTTTTTCACATTTAATTTGGCAGTTTCTTCTATCCTTTTTATTGTTTTGTGAATTGGCATTATAATAACTTTTTTTTCTGGACCGTAAGCATGTATCAGTTCTTTTGAATTAATACATACTGCAACATGACCTTTCCAAAAAATTATGTCACCTTTTTTAAATTTTTTTTTTATTATGCTTCCTTTTTTATATTTTATTTGATCAACAGTATCTCTTGGAAAAAATTTGTTATTAAATTTATAAAATATTTGAATTAACGCAGAGCAGTCAATACCATTATGTGTTTTACCTCCCCATTTATATTTGCAATTTAAATATGATTTAAAAATTTTAATGTAATTTTTTTCCTTTTTATTTATAAGAGCTATATCCTTTTGTTTTATCCATTTATTTTTTTTAAACATAACATAATTCTTTTTTCTTTCTAAAATTTCAATTTCACTTGAAAATGGTAAAAAATTATTTGATTTATAAATTCTTGTTTTTAAAACTTTTACTTTGTGTGTAGGTTTAATTTTATTAATAAATTTTTTGTTTTTTATATAACCACGATATCTATCGTAATATGTTCTTATTTTAAGAAAATTTTTTACTTTTTTTAAAACTTTAAATTTTTCACCATAAATAATTTGTGAGCTAATTTTAGAATTAATTGAAGGACGTTCGTATATGTTTACCCAGGGATATACTGAGTAATAATTATTCTGCACTAATTTTTACTTTATGTCTTATAAACCATAAGCAAATCAGAGATGGTATAACCATTATTGTAGTTAATACAAAAAATGTTCCCCAGTCTCCATTTAACCAATCAACTAATGCCCCTGAAGACGAGGCAAGCGTTGTCCTTCCAGCAGTTCCAATTGAAGCGAGTAATGCATATTGTGTAGCTGTATAAGTTCTATCGACCAACAATGATATAAAAGCAACAAAGGCTACTGTAGCAAATGCAGCTGTAATATCGTCAGCTATTACTGCAATTGCAAATAATATTTCAGATTTACCTGTCCAAGCTAAAACTGCAAAAAGAAGGTTTGTTAGAGCCATTAGTCCTCCGGCAAAGAACATTGTTTTAATAGTTCCAGCTCTCATAGCCATTACTCCGCCTAGTAATGTAAAAACAACAGTTGTAATCCAACCAAGTCCCTTTGAGTAAATAGCAATTTGTCCTTTGGAAAATCCAATTTCTTTATAAAAAACAATAGACATTCGTCCAAGAAATGCTTCGCCAATTTTAAATAAAAATACAAATCCTAATATTCCTGCAGCAATAGCAAATCCATTTTTTTTAAAGAAACTTATAATGGGTCCACCAATAGTTCCTGTAATGTATGCAATAAAAGTAGTTACAATGTTACTAGATCCAAGTTTTTCTTCGATTAGCTTATCAGTCTCTCTTTGTTTTGCTTGTCTATCAGTTTCAACTGGTTCATGAACAAACATCAAACCAATATTCATTAAAATTATTACAAACCCTAAAACTAAAAAAGTAGCTTGCCAATAATCAGCAATACCCATGTTTTCAAAATACTCTGCAGTAAATAAAGCTATAACTCCTCCTAGCTTGTAACCTGTCCACCATCCAACTACTGCCATTGCAGCACCAGCCGCCATAGCTTTTCCTTCATTTGCATTAATCTGTTCAATTCTTAAAGCATCAACAGTTATATCTTGAGTAGCAGATGCTATTGCAATAATTAATCCAACACTAATTAATAAAGCTAAGTTTTGCGTTGGGTTAATAAAACTCCAAACTACTAAACTAATCAATATTGCAATTTGCATTAAAACTATCCAACCTCTTCTGTGGCCTAGTTTTTTTGTCAAAAATGGTATTTGAATTCTATCAATTATTGGAGCCCATAAATAATTAAAAGCATAAACACCAAAAATTAAACCTGCCCAGCCTATAGTTGATCTGCTTAAACCTTCTTCTTTTAACCAAAGACTTAAACTACTTGCTATTAATACCCATGGAAAACCGCTTATGGCTCCAAGTAACAAAATTCTTAACATTCTTATATCTTTATAAACCAGTAATGAATCGATCCAACTTTGTTTTTTTTCAATCATTAATATTTTCTCCAAAAAGACGGAATGAATAATACTAATATAGCAAACAATTCTAGTCTACCTAAAATCATCCCTGCGCTTAAAATCCATTTAGAGAAGTCAGATAATTGAGAAAAATTTCCATTAGGACCTATTATATTGCCAAGACCAGGGCCAACATTTGATATTGAAGTTGCAGCTGCAGAGATTGCGGTAGTAAAATCTAATCCATCTATGGACAACAAAGCTGTAATTATAAAGAAAATTAATATGTATAGAAAAATAAAAGATATTATTGAAGCCATAAATTTTTCATTAACATTATTATTTTCATATTTAATATTAAAAATTCCCCTTGGATAAATGATTTTTTTTAGTTGATTTGAAATAAATTGAAAAAGAATTTGAACCCTAAATATTTTAATTCCACAAGTTGTTGATCCAGCACATCCGCCTATGAACATTAAAATCAAAAAGTATATTAATGGAAACTGACCCCAGTTACTGAAGTTTTCAGTAACATAACCAGTTCCGGTAAGAATAGAAATTATATTAAAAGCAACTGTTATTAAGCTTATTTGAAATATACTTTGATTTTTAATTGATAAATAAAAAAACATTATCAGTACTGAAAATATAATTATAAAAAAAAATGTTTTAACCTGTGTATCTTTTACGAAAATTTTTTTGTCACCATTTAAATATTTTATATAAGCAATAAATGGAATACTTCCCAATATAATAAATATCATTGCATTAACTTCTATTAATGAGCTATTAAAATATCCAATAGACTCATTGTAATTTGAAAATCCTCCAGTTGCTATAGTTGTCATTGAATGAACAATGCTATCAAAAAAACTCATACCAAAGATTTTATAAATTAACGCACAAGCTAGAGTAAGAGATGAATAAATTAAAATTAATCTAAGAGAAATTTCTTTTGATTTAGGTAAAATTTTTTCTGGAGTATTATTTGATGAAACTAAAAATAATTGCATACCTCCAATATTCATTATTGGCATCAATGTAATTGCCATTACAATAATACCAATTCCACCTAACCATTGTAGCATTGCTCTCCAGAGCAAAATAGCTTTAGAAGTTTCATTTAAGTTGGTAATAATGGTTGAGCCAGTAGTTGTTATACCAGACATGCTTTCAAAAAAAGCATCAGTTAAACTCAATCCGGTGCTAGAAAATATAAATGGCAGTGAACCAAAAATAGCAATACTTAACCAAGATAAAGCCGTTAACAAAAAAGCTTGTGTTAAATTTAATTTTTTTTCGTGATCTAAATTTGTTAAAAAAAATAATACTCCAAATATTATTGTAACCAGACAGGAACTAAAAAATCCACCATCTAATTGATTATAGAAAAATTGAGCCATAATGGGCACAATCATCGATAAACCCAAAATTATTTGCAATACACCAAGAGTAAAAAAAACTGTTTTATAATTCGACATTTTGAATGAACACTATTTTATGGTAAATAAATTTCAACTCTATAAGAATAATTAAAAACGTTAATTTACAAGTTATTTAACACTGTGATCGATAAAACCAATATTGATAAAACAAATGCATGGCCTTTTGTAGAAGCTAAAAAATTACTCAGAGAAAGAAAAAAAAATATTGAATCAAAAGGTAAAATAATTCTCCAAACCGGATATGGTCCTAGTGGACTTCCTCATATAGGAACTTTTGGAGAAGTAGCACGAACATCAATGGTAGTTAATGCTTTAAATAATTTATCAGATCTGCCTAAAGAAATAATTACATTTTCTGATGACATGGATGGACTTAGAAAGGTTCCTGAAAACATTCCTAATTTAGAAAAACTTCAGACAAATTTACATAAACCGCTTACACAAGTTCCTGATCCGTTTGAAAAGTTTAATAGTTTTGGTGAGCATAATAATGAAATGTTAAAGAAATTTTTGAATAAATTTAAATTTAATTATTCATTTAAAAGCTCAACAGAATTATATAAGTCTGGTTTTTTTAACCCAACTTTAAAATTAATATTAAAAAACTACCAAGGAATTATGGAAATAATAATTCCAACACTTGGAAAGGAAAGACAAAAAACTTATTCTCCATTTTTACCGATTTGTCCGGATACAGGTCATGTTTTAGAAATTCCAGTTATAGAAATTGATACTAAAAATTCTAAGATACTTTTTGATAATAATGGAAAAAAATTTGAACAAAGTATTTTAGATGGAAATTGCAAACTCCAGTGGAAAGTTGATTGGGCAATGAGATGGTATGCATTAGATGTTGATTTTGAAATGTATGGAAAAGATCTCATAGAAAGTGCAATTTTATCAACAAAAATAATTAAATTACTTGGTAAGCAAAATCCTTCTGGTTTTGCTTATGAATTATTTTTAGACGAAAAAGGTGAAAAGATCTCTAAATCAAAAGGAAACGGAATAAGTATCGATCAATGGTTAAAATATGCATCACCAGAAAGTTTATCTCTGTATATGTATCAAAATCCGAAAAGAGCAAAAAAGCTTTATGATGAGGTAGTACCAAAAGCTGTAGATGAATATTTAGATTTTATAGAGAAAGGTAAAACTCAGAATGAATTACAAAAATTAATGAACCCGGTTTGGCATGTTCATAATGGAAAAATACCTGATGAAAATTCTATAATGTCTTTTTCTATGTTATTGAACTTAGTTGAAACTAGTAATGCAGATTCAAAAGAATTACTTTGGAAGTTTGTAAAAAAATATAAAAAAGATATTTCTGAAAAAAATTATCCAATATTTGATAGTTTAATTGAGTATGCAATTAAATATTTTAATGACGTAATAAAATCTAAAAAGGCTTATAAAAAGCCAAACGATAATGAAATAACTGCTCTACTGGCTCTAATTGAGGCGCTAGATAAATGTGATGACAGCATGAAACCAGAGGACATACAGACCAACATTTATACGGTTGGAAAAGAAAATGGTTACAAAGAGAATTTAAGAGAATGGTTTAAACTTATATATGAAGTTGTTTTTGGTGATGAAAATGGACCAAGAATGGGTTTTTTTATAAGCTTTTTTGGAGTGCAAGAAACTAAAGAGTTGATAAAAAATAAATTAAATAATGTTTAATTTTTTTAGATCGTTTATATTTAAATTTAGCCCAGAAGTTGCTCATTCTTTGGCAATTAAAGCATTAAAATTAAATAATTTACCTACTAATAAAACAGTACAAAGTAAAATACTAGAAACCGAGTTTTGTGGAAAAAAACTTTATACACCAGTGGGTGTAGCAGCCGGATTTGATAAAAATGCAGAAGTTTATAATCCCCTGTTTAATCTTGGCTTTGGTTTTGTAGAGGTTGGCACTATTACTCCTAAACCACAGTATGGAAATCCTAAACCCAGAGTGTTTAGATTAGAGGAAGATGAAGCTTTGATAAATAGACTTGGATTTAATAACAATGGTTCAGAAGAAATTAGTTCAAGGATAATTAAAGAAACTAAAAAAGGAATTTTGGGGATAAACATAGGACCCAACAAAGATACAGAAAATAGAATTGAAGATTATTTAAATTGTTTTAAAAAATTTCATAGTTTAGCCGATTATATATCAATAAATATTTCGTCACCTAACACAGAAAATCTCAGAGATTTTCATAAACAAGATGAACTCAGCTCTTTAATAAAAGTATTAAAAATTGAAAAAAATAAATTAAATTCAAAAGTTCCGATTGCAATAAAAGTATCACCAGATTTAAATGATGAAGAAATTGATATTGTTTCAAATATTTTATTAGACCATGAAATAGAAATTGTGATAGTGTCAAATACCTCCGACAAAAATAGAGACAAATTAAATAACATTAATAAATTAGAAAAAGGAGGACTTTCAGGAAAACCATTATTTGAGGTTTCGAATAATATAATTAGCAAATTTTATAGGCATGTCGGTAAGAAGATAAAGATAATAGGAGTAGGAGGCGTAGATTCTGGGCAAGCTGCATTCGAAAAAATTATAAGAGGAGCCAGTCTTGTTCAACTTTATACGGGTATGGTTTATAAGGGTCCAAGAATAGCCTCTTTAATTAGTTCTGAATTAATAGATATACTGAAAAATAAAGGTTTTAAAAATGTTTCAGAGGCGATTGGAACTCAAAATTGAACTTGACGCATTAAGATTCAGAACCTATACAATCTCATAATTTATGTCTAAAAAATGTGAACTCACTGGAAAAATTCCTCTTAAAGGACACAATGTTAGTCACGCTAACAATAAGACTAAAAGAAGATTTTTACCAAATTTAAAAAAAGTTAAATTTAAAAGTGAGATATTAAAAAAAAGCTTAAGATTAATAGTTTCAAATGCTGGCGTTAGATCAGTAGATAAAAAAGGAAGTTTTGATGAGTTTATTAAAACTGCAAAATCAAGAGATCTTTCATTAAGATTGAAAAAGTTAAAAAAATCATTAATTAGTAAATCAGCTTAATGAATAATAAATTCATCTTGCTCTCATTTTTTATGGGAGTGGTTGTTTTGTCATCTAATTTTTTAGTACAATTTCCAGTTAATCATTACGGATTAAATGAGATACTTACTTATGGCGCATTTAGTTATCCTATAGCATTTTTAATTACTGACCTTGCAAATAGATCTTATGGAAAAATTATTGCACGTAAAATAGTATATTTGGGTTTTTTAATTGGAATTATATTTACTTTTTTTCCTGCACTTTTTGGTGATTTAATATCAATTAGAATTGCCATTGGTTCAGGTTCAGCTTTTTTAATTGCACAATTACTTGATGTTCAAATCTTTGATAAGCTAAGAAAAAATAGTTGGTATATTGCGCCGCTAGCATCTTCATCTATTGGTTCTATAGTAGATACATTCTTATTTTTCTCCATAGCTTTTGTTGGAACAGGAGTTCCTTGGATAACTCTTTCTTTAGGAGATCTTGCAGTTAAGTTTTTTGTTGCTTTACTAATGCTTATACCATTTAGATTATTGTTAAATACTTTTAAGCCAGCTGCTTAGCACAGAAATTTATAAGCTAAAATTTTATAAGCTAATTTTGCTACAAGAAAATTGTATGAATTAAAGCCTTTTATTGGAGCAAGTTCATTAATATCAGCTCCAACTATTTTTGAATTTTTCATTGCAATTTTAATAATTTTTAAAGTCTCGTTCCATAGCAGCCCCCCAGGTTCTGGTGTACCAGTTGCAGGCATAATGCTACTATCAAAACCATCTACATCAAATGTCAAATAAACATTTTTATTTTTTATTAATTTTTTAAAAGAATTTAAATTCCATTTTCTTTTATCCTTAGCCCAAAAAATTTTAATTCTTTTAGAGTTCTTTTTTAGAAAAGGAATTTCGCCTTTAGAAATATTTCTTATTCCAAAAGATATTACTGATACGTTTTTGTGATCTAGACATCTTCTTATTGCAGACGCATGTGAGTATTTTTCTCCCTCATAACTATTTCTTAAATCTGCGTGAGCATCAAAATGCAAAAGACATAGTTTTTTATATTTTTTGATAAATGGAACAACACATCCTGCTGTAATAGAATGTTCTCCACCAAATGTTAAAGGAAACATATTTTTATTTAAAATTTTCTCGTTTATTTTAGAAATTTTATTTAGTGCTTTATTAATATTTTTATCAATTTTAAATGGTCTTAGTGTTTTAATTCCAATTTTCTTATATGGTTCACAATTTAATTCTTCATCATACAGTTCTACTTGATGGGAAGCTTTAATTATTTCTTTTGGTCCATTTTTTGTTCCCTTTCCATAGCTTACAGTTTTTTCTAACCCGAATGGAACTACAACTACTTTTTCTTTAAAAGAAAATTTATTGTCAATTCCTAGAAAACCTTGCTTGTTAGATAAATAATTCAAATTTTTAACCAAATAATTTTGAAAAGTTTTTTCTCTCTCTATTTTTCCATTCACCTTTATGATATGCATCGCTTGCTATCAAAGGTAATACTGTTGTTGCTTCAGCAAACACCATCTGTTCTTTAGTTACATCTACTTTACCCCATGAACTTGCCTCTTTAAGTGTTGAACTGCTACATGCTCCATCTCGTGAGTCTGCAACAGTAATTTGTACAGCATATTTATGCATATCTACTTTTTTACCAAGTAGTTCTGCACAGATCACAGTATCTTGTATAAAATTTTTAGGAACTCCTCCACCAATCATAAATAATCCAGAACCTTTGGATCTTATTTTAATTTCCGTTAATTCTCTAAACTCTCTTATTGAATCTATAATAATATGATTTTTTGGATTTCTCTCCTGATGCATAACCAAACCAAATCCTGCACTTGAGTCAGTGAATGCGGGGCAAAAAATTGGAACATTATTGTCATATGACATCTCAATTAATGAACCTTTTTTCTTAGCATGACCTTTTAAATATTTTCCAACTTCAAAAATAAATTCTCTAGAGGTATAACTTTTAGGTTCAAGTTTATCTGCTATTTCTCCAATTATTTTATCACACATTTGAAGTTCGTTTTCATCAATGTAAGTATCATATATTCGATCTATATAATTATCTCTTAATTCAGCATCTTCTTGGAATTGAGATCCTTGATAATGTTTGAAACCTAAAGCTTCAAAAAAATCCATATCAATTATTGATGCTCCTGTAGCAACTATTGCATCAACCATATTATATTTTACAAGATCTCTATAGATATGCATACACCCTGCAGCAGAGGTAGAGCCAGCTAAAGTTAAAAAAATTGTACAATCTTTATCTTTTAACATTTCATTAAAAATATTTGCTGCATTAGCAGTCTCTCGAGATACAAATGACATTTTTTCCATTGAGGAGATAATTTCTCTTGAATCAAATTTAGTTATATCGATATGTTCAACCTTTTTACTTAATAGGTCTCTTTTTCTGTTATTTGATAAATTTTTATTTTCTGACATTAAGCAACAAGAAACTTTTTCGTAGTTTCTTTGTTATACATTGTCATTATTGGATCATCTTCTACTTCAAAAATACTATCTGAGTAAAATCCATTGAATTTAGTTCTAAATGTTAAACCATAGGCTCCTATCTGGCCCAATTCAATATGATCGTTTTCTTTAATATTATTTGGCAGAATAAAAGGGCCTTTCATATAATCCATGCTATCACAAGTAGGACCATAAAAATCAAAAGAAGTTAATTTTTTTGAAATAATTTTTCTATTAGTTATTAATCTTGAAGGATAAACGATATTTGGGACACCAGCATCAAATAATGTTCCATAAGTTCCATCATTTATATAAAGCTTTTGTTTTTTTCTGAGATTAACCCTAACAATGGTTGAACCACTTTCTGCAACAATAGCTCTTCCTGGTTCACAAATAATTTCTGGAAGTTTTTTAAGTTTTAAATTTAGCAGCCCCTTATTAATTTCATCAAAATAAGATTGTAATGATTGTGGAATTAAATCTGGATATATAGTTGGAAATCCACCTCCAACATTTATAACATCTGGCACAATTTTAGTTTTTTTAATTATGTTGCCAATTTCCAAAATTCCTTTTGTATAAGATATTGGATGCATGCATTGTGAGCCAACATGAAAGCTTAAGCCAACTTTTTTTGCATATTGTTTTGTTAATCTTAATAATCCAATTGCTTCAGATTTAATTGCTCCAAATTTTTTTGATAAATCTATTTCAGCGTGCTCATTTGAAACAGAAACTCTAACAAATAGTTCTAAATCTTTGGCTCGATTGGTGCTCTCAATAATTTTTATCAATTCTTCTTTTGTGTCTAATGCGAAAGCTTTTACCCCATATTTTGAGTAAGCTTCTTCGATGCTTTCCCTCGTTTTAACTGTATGCATGTATGAACAAGTTGCTTCAGGACTTAAATTTTTAATAGTTTCTATTTCTTTAATTGAGGCAACATCAAAATTATTAATACCACTTTCAATTATAGTTTTTAAAACTAGCTTATGAGGATTAGTTTTTACTGCATATAAAATTTTACCAGGAAATTTATTTTGAAAAAATTTAGACGCTAATTGTATTGAATTCTTTCTAATACAATACACTGGCTCTGTCGGTTTCAGTTGATTTACTAGTTCTTCAACTGATTTAAATTTTTGCATGTTATACCTAAAAAAATTTAACAAAAAAAATTCACATAAAAGTTATGCAAATTTTGTATGAATCCAGCATTTAAGCTGTAAGTTGAGCAATGTAAAGTAAATTGTGATCTTGATATTTGAAAAAATGTTTCCATATAGATTGTATGGCACAAACTGAAAATATTAAAAAAATTACTGAATTTAAGGATAAATCTCTGCTTATAGTTGATGATGATAATCCATTTAGAGAAAGATTGGCCAGAGCAATGGAAAAAAAAGGCTTTCAGGTTTCACAAGCTGAAGGTGTAAAGATGGGAATTGATTCTGTAAATTCAAAAAAACCAGCTTTTGCAGTAGTAGACTTAAGGTTGAATGATGGAAATGGTTTAGAAGTTGTAAAAGAAATTCAAAAAAATAACTCAAATAGTAGAATCATTATGCTTACTGGATATGGGAATATTTCAACTGCTGTTGCGGCTATAAAAGAGGGAGCTATAGATTATTTAGCTAAACCGGCAGATGCCGATGATGTAGAAAAAGCATTATTAGCAGATCCAAATAAAAAAGCTGATCCACCAGAAAATCCTATGTCAGCGGATAGAGTTAAATGGGAACATATTCATAGAGTATTTGAATTGTGTAATAGAAATGTTTCTGAAACTGCAAGAAGATTAAAGATGCATAGAAGAACTCTTCAGAGAATTCTCTCTAAAAGATCGCCTAGATAAACTTTCTAAGTTTTATAATTTTATTTATTAACAGTGTTATTAAAAGAATTTTAAATAATTCCGCGAAAAGAAAGGGGTATACTCCAAGTTGGAGTATTGGTTTATCCCATCCAATTAAAGTTCCAAGCCACAAAATTCCAAAGAAGTATATTAAAGAAGTTGATAATGTAATTTTTAAAAAGTTTAGAAAAAAATTATTATTATACTTTAAATAACCAACAAGCATACTTGTAAAGACAAAACCAATTAAGTAACCCATAGTTGGTCCAACAAAATAAGATATTCCTATTCCTTTTTCAGGTGAATTAGAAAATACTGGTAATCCAGATATTCCTTCAATTAAATATAGAACTACAGCTGCAGTTCCAACTTTATAACCAAAAGATATTCCTAAAAACAGTACAACAAAAGTTTGCATGGTCATCGGAACAGGATAAAACGGAATTTTTATCTTTGCAGATATTGTCAATAAAATCGACCCTAATAATGCTATTAAAAATAATTTAATGATTTTACTATTTGTAATTGATTTTGTAAGTTCCATAAATTTAAATTACTATCTTATATTTAATAAATCTAGTTTTTTTTATTAACAGGCAATATTAACTTATATTATTCAAATTTTTTAAGATAAAATCTAAATATGAGTAAAATAAAAAAAACAGACCATTTTTATCTTATCGATGGATCTGGTTATATTTTTAGAGCTTATTATGCCTTACCACCTTTAACTCGTAAAAGTGATGGTTTGCCAGTTGGTGCAGTTAGTGGATTCTGCAATATGCTTTTTAAACTTCTTGAAGACTCGAAATCAAAAAGTAATTTAGAATTACCAACTCATTTTGCGGTCATTTTTGATTCTGCAAGAAAAAATTTTAGAAATGAAATTTATAGTGAATATAAGGGAAATAGATCCGATGCCCCAGAAGATTTAATACCTCAGTTTGATTATATACGTAAATCAGTTTTAGCTTTTAATTTACCATCAATTGAGCTTTTAAACTATGAAGCAGATGATTTAATAGCCACATATGTAGAACAAATTTTAGCAAGTGGAGCAAAAGCTACAATTATCTCTTCAGACAAAGATTTGATGCAGCTATTCAAAAAAAATGTCAGAATTTATGACCCAATGAAAAATAAATTTATTACCGATGAAGATGTAGATAAAAAATTTGGAGTAAAGCCAGGGAGTGTAATAGATGTACAAGCCTTAGCTGGAGATAGCACTGATAATGTTCCAGGTGTACCAGGTATTGGTGTCAAAATTGCAGCCGAATTGATAAAGGAATATGGAACTTTAGAAAACCTTCTTAAAAATGCAAATAAGATAAAACAAAATAAAAGAAGGGAAACGCTAATAGAAAATAAAGAAAAAGCAATAATTAGCAAGAAATTAGTTACTTTGAAAAAAGATGTACCGGTTAAAGATAAACTTGATGATTTTAAGCTAAAGGAAATTGATAGAGAAAAACTTTATAATTTTTTAAGAGAGATGGAATTTAATAGACTATTAAGTTCAGCGATCTCAACCTATGGAGAAACTCACTTCGAGAAAAAAGAAAATAGCATTTCTTTAAAAAATGAAAATTCTAAAATTTCAAAAAAAAACTATGTTTTAATTAAAAATGAAGATGAAATAAAAAGTTGGCTAAAAGTAGGAGAAGAGGTTGGTGAGTTTGCTATAGATACAGAAACTAATTCTTTAGATCCGCATCAAGCAAAGCTAGTTGGCATTTCAATAAGCAATGCCATTGGTAAAGCTTGCTATGTACCTATTTCACACAATCATAATAAAAATTTAAATGAAGAAAAAGTTTTAAAAATTTTAAAACCATATTTAGAAGATAAAAGTATAAAAAAAATTGGTCAAAATATTAAGTTCGATTATATTATTTTTTGGCATAGAGGAATAGATATTAGCTCAATGGAAGACACAATGTTAATGTCATATGTTTTAGATGCTGGAAAAAATAGACATAATATGGATAGTTTGTCCGAAATTCATTTGGGTCATAAAACTATAAAATTTAAAGATTTAGTTGGAACTGGAAAAAAAAAAATTAATTTTACCGATGTAAATATTGATCAAGCCAAAGACTATGCGGCAGAAGATGCAGATATAACCTATAGATTATACAAGATGTTTTCTAAATCTTTAAAATCAGAAAATCTTTTAAATATTTATGAAATTTTTGAAAAACCATTAATTAAAATATTAGCTTTGATGGAAATAAATGGAATTAAAATTGATAAATTATTCTTAAAAAAACTTTCAATTAAATTTGAAAAAAAAATCAATGAATTAGAAAAAAAAATATATAAAATTTCTAGAAAAGAATTCAATATTGCTTCAACGAAACAACTTGGTGAAATAATGTATAATGATTTAAAGATTTCATCGTTAAAAAAGACAAAGAAAGGAAGTTTTGCAACAGGAGCTTCAGTTTTGGAAGATTTAGCTTTTAAAGGACATGAATTTCCAAAATTAGTTTTAGAATGGAGGCAATCTAGCAAACTTAAAAATACGTATTCAGACACTCTTCCCGAACACGTAAACCACAAAACAAATAGGGTACATACTTCATTTCTTTTGGCCGCAACAACAACTGGTAGATTGGCTTCAAGCGATCCAAATTTACAAAATATTCCAATTAAAACAGAAGAAGGAAAAGATATACGCAAAGCTTTTGTTTCAGATAAAGGAAAGAAACTAATTTCAGCAGACTATAACCAAATTGAAATGAGGATTCTTGCTGATTTAGCCAATGTTAAAGAATTAAAAAAAGCTTTCATAAATAATGAAGATATTCATTCTCTAACAGCAAGTGAAGTATTTGGTATTGATATAAAAAAAATTAGTTCTGATATGAGAAGAAAAGCGAAAGCTATAAATTTTGGAATAATTTATGGAATATCTCAGTATGGATTAGCCAAACAAATTGGAGTTTCAAATAATGAGGCTGAAGAATTTTTAAACTCTTATTTTATAAAATTTCCTGAAATAAAAGATTATATGTTTAATACGATTAAGTTCTGTAGAAAAAACGGCTATGTCAGGAATATATTTGGAAGGAAAACACACCTTACTGGAATAAATGATAAAAATTTTAATGTTAGAAATTTTCAAGAAAGAGCTTCTATTAATGCTCCAATACAAGGATCTGCATCCGAGATAATGCGCATGGCAATGATTCGATTAAATGATTTAATTAAAAATAAAAAAAAAAAGAAACTTAAAATGTTGTTGCAAATTCATGATGAACTAATTTTTGAAACTGATTTAAATGAGGTTAAGTCTGCTACTAGTCTAATAAAAGATACTATGACAAGTGTAAAAGATAGCAATCTTCATTCTTTCTCAATACCTTTGTTGGTTGATGTAAATATTGGTGATAATTGGGGTCAACTTCATTAATAAACTATTAATTGCCCAAATTTAAACAATTTAGTATTTTTATAAGTATTTATGAAACATACAATCGCACTAATAGATGACGATCGTAATATACTTACAAGTTTGAGTATAGCTCTTGAAAAAGAAGGTTTTAATATTCAGACTTATTTGGATGGAGAAAGTGCATTAATTGGACTTTCAAGAACTCCGCCTGATCTCGCAGTAATTGATATTAAAATGCCCAGAATGGATGGAGAGGAATTGCTAAAAAAATTAAGAAAGAAAACTTCAATGCCAGTAATATTTTTAACTTCTAAAGATGAAGAAGTAGATGAATTATTAGGTTTAAAATTAGGAGCTGATGATTTTGTTAAAAAATCAGGTGGTTTTTCCACGAAAGTATTAATTGAGAGGATAAGAGTACAATTAAGAAAAAAAGATACAAATATCGAAGAAAACAAAAATATAATTTCACATGGTAAACTAAGATTAGATCCGATGCAGCTTGAGTGTGAATGGGATGGCAAGCAACTTCCAGATAAGCTTACAACAACAGAATTTCTTATAGTAAAAGAATTAGCAAAAAGGCCTGGAATTATTAAGGAAAGGTCACAATTGATGGATGTGGCTTATAGAGAGGATACAGATATTGAGGATAGAACTATTGATAGTCACGTAAAAAGAATAAGGAAAAAATTCAAAAAAGTTGATAATAATTTTTCAGCGATTGAAACAAGATACGGAAGTGGATATCGTTGGAATGTTAAATAATGCAAAGTTTTTCACTTAAAAATCTATCTATATTAAAAAAATTCTTATTTATTAATTTTATAGTTTTTTTAGCAATAACTGTCTTAACATTATTTTATTTTAACAGTGCACAACCAACGTTAATTAAAAATAAAACTTCTAATCATATTAAAACTTTAAATAATACAATTGAAAATTTAAATCGGCTTAAAATTAAATTTAATGAAGAAGATATAAGAAAGTTTTTATTCTCAACAAAATTTCTTTTTCAAAATATTGATCGAGTTCAAATTTTTGATAATAAATTTAATTTAATTGGTGATACGGATACACTTGATTTAGATCCAAGAGCTTTTTCAAAAAGATTAGACATAGTGGAAATGGATGACTTAAATAATGATCAAAAGCCCAGTAATGAAAAAAAAAAAATTCAAAAGGAAAAAAAGGAAAAAAATGTTTTCTTTCAATTAGAAAATTATTCAAAATCAAAATATTTTGGTCAACCTTATACTTTTACTGATGAAAATTATGATCAATTTTTCTTGGTAACGATAAAAAATGTTTTTAATAACAATGAAAGTGTTGGATATTTAGCTATAAGTGAAAATGCTAATGATATTAAAGCAGCAATAAATGAAAGAAAAAACTTTATCGTTAGGACTGCTATTGTAGTTGGTATTGTTATCTTAATTTTTTCTTTTGTTCTTAATCGTTACTTTCTAAAACCAATAAAAAATTTGGTAAGTTATACAAATATCATTAAAAACAAAAGTAATGAAAAAACCAATATTGAAAATATTAAAAAAAGAAACGATGAACTTGGGACTTTGTCAGCATCGTTAGATGAAATGACAAATGAACTTAATAAAAGAATTGCAACGGCAGAAAATTATTCTACCGATCTCCTTCATGAGATAAGAAACCCACTTGCATCTTTAAAAAGCGCTTCAGATATTATTTCTGAAACAGATAATAAAGATCAGAGAAATAGGCTAATTAGCATAGTTTCACATGATGTTGAGAGAATCGAAAGATTAATTACCGATTATTCTCAAATGTTGAAAGATGAAGCTGCGATTTCATATGAAAGAATGAAAAAAATTGATTTAAAGGAAATAGCACAATCAGTAGTAGATGATTTTAATAGCATTTATGATTCAAAAAGATCTATTGGAATTAAACTTAAAATTAATAGTGAAAAAAATTATAATATTCTTGGTATAGAAAATAGAATTGAACAAATTATTGCAAATCTTCTCGAAAACTCGATTTCTTTTAGCCTTGATAATCAAGAAATTATTGTAGAAATAAACCACAAAGAAAAAAATAAAATTGGATTAGTAGTATCAGATCAAGGTATTGGATTTAGTGAAAAAGATACAAGCAAAGTGTTTAATAGATTTTATAGCAACAGACCAGGAAAGTTTGGAGAACATTCGGGACTGGGTCTTAACATTGTTAAAAACCTTGTAGAACTTCATGGAGGAGAAATCTTTGCTGAAAACAATAAAGTAAAGGGTGCAAGAATAGAGATTTTATTTCCCCAAGCTTAAATCTTTTGTTGATTAAATTATAAAAATTGTTTAAAGCAATCGCAATGCAAGATTATAAAGTCAAAGATATTAATGATGCTGAATTTGGTAGAAAAGAAATTTCATTAGCCGAGACTGAAATGCCAGGTTTAATGGCATTAAGAGCAGAATATAAAGGAAAACAACCTCTTAAAGGTGCTAGAATATTGGGATGTCTTCACATGACAATTCAGACAGCGGTACTAATAGAGACATTAGTAGCATTGGGAGCTGAAGTAAGATGGTCTTCATGTAATATATTTTCAACACAGGATCATGCCGCGGCAGCGATAGCAAAAGTAGGAATCCCAGTATTTGCCTGGAAAGGAGAAACTGAGGAGGAATATTGGTGGTGTGTTAGACAAACAATAGAAGGAAAAAAGGATTGGAAGCCTAATATGATTCTTGACGATGGTGGCGATTTAACTGCATTAATGCACAAGGATTATAAAGATTTAATGAAATCAATTAAGGGATTATCTGAAGAAACTACCACAGGAGTATTAGCTCTTAAGAAAATGGAATCAGAAGGCACATTAATGGTACCAGCCATTAATGTAAACGACTCTGTTACAAAATCTAAATTTGATAATTTATATGGTTGTAGAGAAAGTTTAGTTGATGGAATTAAGAGAGCCACAGATGTAATGATGTCAGGTAAAGTTGCCATAGTTGCTGGATTTGGAGATGTAGGAAAGGGTAGTGCTGCATCATTGAGGCAAAGTGGTGCAAGAGTTATGGTTACAGAAACCGACCCTATTTGTGCATTACAAGCAGCTATGGAAGGATATGAAGTGGTGTTAATGGATGAAATGATTAAGGAAGCAGACATAGTAGTAACCGCAACAGGAAATAAAGATATAGTTACAGCAGATCATATGCGAGAAATGAAAGATAGAGCAATACTTTGTAACATAGGTCACTTTGATAATGAAATTCAAGTTGAAGCTTTGAAAAATTATAAATGGGATGAAATTAAACCTCAAGTGCATGAAATAACATTTCCAGATAACAAAAGAATAATTTTATTAGCAGAAGGAAGATTGGTTAATTTAGGTTGTGCAACTGGTCACCCAAGCTTTGTTATGAGTGCTTCTTTCACGAACCAAGTTACCGCACAAATAGAATTGTGGAATAATTCTGAAAAGTATGAAAAAAAAGTATATGTATTACCAAAACATCTTGATGAAAAGGTAGCAAGACTGCATCTAGAGAAAGTTGGGGCCAAACTAACTAAATTATCCAAAGATCAAGCAAAATATATTAGCGTTAAAACAGAAGGACCTTATAAACCAGATGCTTACCGCTACTAAGAGTAGCAGAATAAATATCTCAGAAGAGAAAAAAACAAAATTAATTGCAAAAGTATTTTCTGATAATATTAAAGTTGGAAATACTTTATTTTTAAATGGAGAGTTGGGAGTTGGCAAAACTACTTTTATAAAATATCTAATAAATTTTTTACAAAATAAATATAATCAATCTATTACTGAAGTGCCCAGTCCCACTTTCAACTTAGTCAATGAATATCATCTAGATTCTCTGATTATAAAACATTATGATCTTTATAGAATTAAAGAAGACGAAGAATTAAATAATATTGGTATTTTTGAAAATTATTTTAATCAAATTACATTAATAGAATGGCCTGAAATAATTAAAAATTATAAATTAGATAATATAATAGATTTATGTTTTGAGTATGACGAAGATTATAATAAAAGATATCTTACTATTTCTTCAAACATAGATATTGGTTTTATAAATGAATTTTAGTAATTTAAAAAAATTATCTGGAGATGCTTCTTTTAGATTTTTTTTTAGAAAAAAAAATTTTAAAAAATCTTCAGTTATAATTTATTGTAAAAAACAAAAAAAAAGCAATTTAATTAATTATGATGCGATAAATAAAATTTTAATTAAAAATAAGTTAAAAGCTCCAAAATTGATAAATAATAACTACAATAAAAATTATATAGAAGTAGAAGATTTTGGCGACACATCAGTTTTAAAATTACTAAGAAAAAAAAAAATAAATAAATTAATTTATTATAAAAAAATACTTTTATTACTTAAAAAAATTCAAAAAATAAAAACAAAAAAAACAAAAACTTTTATAAATACCGAATATAAAATTCCAAATTATTCCAAAGAAATTTTAAATAATGAAGCTAATTTATTTTTAAAATGGTATATGCCCGAATTTATAAAAGGAAAAAAACAAAAAATAGAAAAAAAAAAAATATATAAAATTTTTAAAAAATTATTAAATAGTTTAAGTTGTAAAAAAAAGGTTTTTGTTCATCGTGATTTTCATGTTTCAAATATAATGATAACTAAAAGAGGATTAGGTCTAATAGATAGCCAAGATGCAGTAATTGGTAATATAGCTTATGATCTTGCATCATTAATTGATGATGTTCGATTAAAAACAACTATAGAATTAAAAAATAAAATTTTTGATGAATTTATTAAAATAAATAGAATTCCCTACAAAAAATTTAAAAATGACTTTGAAATATTATCAGTATTAAGAAATTTTAAAATAATTGGTATTTTTTCAAGACTCTCCAAAAGAGATCGAAAACATAAATATTTAAAACTTATACCTCATGCATGGAATCTGATAGAGAATAGAATAAAAAATAATATAAAGTTCCAAGATTTAAAAATAGTTTTAGATCAAAATTTTCCAAAAAAAATTAGAAATTATGAAAATTAAGACAGCTTTAATATTATGTGCAGGTTTTGGAAAAAGACTAATGCCCTTAACAAATGATGTTCCAAAACCTTTATTAAATGTGAATAATATAAATTTATTAGATAATACTTTAAAGTTTGTTCAATCTATCGGAATAAATAAATTAAAAATAAATACTTTTTATTTAGGTGAGCAAATTAAAAGATTTATTGATAATCAAAATTATTCTTTAAATATAGATATTATATCTGATGGCAAAAAAATTTTAAATACAGGAGGTGGAATATATAATTTAATTAAAGATTCCGAGGAAGAACATTTTTTAATTTTAAATCCTGACACTTTATGGAATTCACAATACATTAAAACATTTGATGAAATGAAAGAACTTTACTTTAGAAATAAAATTAAGAATTTATTAATGGTAGTAAAAAAAAATAGAAGTTTTGATACTCGATTTAAAGGAGACTTTAATTTAAAAGAAAATAAACTATCTAAAAGTCATGAAAATGATTTTATCTATACTGGTTGTCAAATATTAAATAGACAAATTTTTAAAATAAACAAAAAGAAGATTTTTTCAATTTCAGAAATTTGGGACGATTTGTTAATAAAAAAAGAACTTTATGGATATGAAAGTTTAAATAAATTTGTACACCTAACAGATATTGAGATATTCAAAAAATTGAATTAATCAAATTTTATTAAATCTTTTGCTCGTTCTTTATCTAGATAATTAGCAGACGTAACAATATCATCCTTAAATTTTATTAGTAAGGGATTGCCAGTTGGAATTTCTAATTTAGATATTTCATCATTATTTATATTAAACAAGTACTTACACAAAGATCTTATTGAATTACCATGAGCTGAAACAATAATATTTTCATTCATTTTTTTTTTGATATTTTTTTTGTAATAAGGAACAACTCTATCATAAGTGTTTTTTAAAGACTCTGTATCTGGTATTTTTTTAATAGGAATATTTTTATAAATATCTATATTTAAAGGATGATAAGGGCTATCCCTTTTTAAAGGATCGGGTGGGTTGTTCCAAGATCTTCTGAAAGTATAAATTTGATCTTCCCCATATTTTTTTTTCATTTCATCTTTATTTAATCCTGTTAGGGCACCATAATGTCTTTCATTTAATTCCCAAGCTCTTATTATGTTGTCACTTTTAATTCGCATTGTATTTAAAATAAGTTTGAGTGTATCTATGGATCTTGTTTGATAAGAAGAATAAAAATGACTAAATGATATACTAAGTTTTTTTATCAATTCTCCCGCTTTACAAGCCTCTAGTTTTCCTTTTGGAGCCAATTCAACATCTACCCAACCTGTAAATCTATTTTCTAAATTCCATTGGCTTTGGCCATGTCTAACTAGAATTAAGTGACTCATGATTATTTTTTTAATATAGATTAATTATGAGATTCTTAAAGCTATCATTTTATTTTTCAAATTTAGTTTTGTTTATTTTCTATCTTTATCCTGGAAGCATTTTTGGTTGTT
This sequence comes from uncultured Pelagibacteraceae bacterium, assembly GCA_902568235.1. Taxonomy (GTDB): domain Bacteria; phylum Pseudomonadota; class Alphaproteobacteria; order Pelagibacterales; family Pelagibacteraceae; genus Pelagibacter. The sequence goes on from CACFPS010000002.1 coordinate 112,944, forward strand.
TTTTATATAATGATTGTAATACTCAACCACAATTAACTAGTGATTTTACATTTGATTATATAATTATTTCATCTAATCACGCGTATGTTTTTGCAATATTTTCTTTTTTAGGAATTTTATCATTTAAAGGATACTTAAAGAAAATATCATACTATTTATTTTCAGTTTCAGTATTTTTAGAGATGTTGCATATTATTATTCCAAATAGAGGTTTTGAAGTTGCAGATTTACTTGGAAATGTATTAGGAGTAATATTATCTTTAATTTTATATAAATTATTTAATTTAAGGAGATTGAAATGAGTTCGTTTGATGAAAGGCAAAAAAGTTTTGAAAAAAAATTTGCTCATGATGAGGAATTACAATTTAAAGTCAGCGCTCGTAGAAATAAGTATATTGGTGAATGGGCTTCTAAAATTTTAGGCTATAATTTAGAACAGGAAAAAGAATATATACAATCAGTAATTAAAGCAGATTTTGCTGAAGCAGGTGATGAGGATGTCTTTAGAAAAGTAAAAGAAGATTTAAAAAACAATAATATATCGGATGAAGACCTTCGAAATAAAATGGACGAGCTTAATGAAAAAGCTAAGTCTGACTTTAGTTAGTTTTATAATTATATTCCTATTTATTTTAACATTTTGTTACGCTGATGAAAAAAATATTATTAAAGGAAAAGCGATAATTATTGATGGAGACACAATAAAAATCAATGGAAAAAAAATTCGTTTTGGTGGCATAGATGCTCCAGAAAGTTATTACATGGGCACAAAACAAACTTGTACTCAAGATAATAAAGAAGTTTTTTGTGGAAAAATTTCCAAAGATAAGTTGATAGAAAAAATTGGAAATAATTATGTAAATTGTAAAATTGAAAAAAATAAAGACAAATACAAAAGATCAGTAGGTGAGTGTTTTATAAAAGAGGAAAGTTTATCTGTTTTTATGGTGAGAAACGGTTACGCTTTTGATTGGCCTTACTATTCAAGGGGAAAGTTTTCAAACGATCAGGAATATGCAAAGATGAACAAATTGGGTTTATGGAATATGAAGTTCGAGTATCCGTGGATATGGAAAAAAAAAGTTAGAGAAAAAAAATGAAAAAATTATTATTACTTATTTTTTTTTTAATTTCTGCCTGCTCATCTATTCCCCAAAATACTGCAGATGGTTGTTCAATATTTTCAGAAAGATATCTTTGGTATAAACATGCGAAAAAAACTGAGAAAAAATGGGGAACACCAATTTATCTTCAATTAGCAATTATTAAAATGGAGTCAGATTTTGATTGGCTAGCAAAGCCACCAAGACAAAAATTATTTAAAATTTTTCCATTTAAGAGACCATCAAGTTCTTTTGGCTATTCTCAGGCAGTAAAAAGCACATGGAAACAATATAAAGAAGAAACAGGAAATAAATTAGCAACAAGAACAAGATTTAAAGACAGTGTTGATTTTATTGGTTGGTATACAGATAAAACTGAAAAAATTCTTAAAATTTCTAAAAAAGATACTTTTAGACAATATATTGCCTATCATGAAGGATGGGGGAATTATAAAAACTATAAACAAAATCAAAAAGTGATATTGCTTGCAAAAAAAGTTGAAAATCAATCTAATAAATATAAAAGACAACTCAAAAAATGTAGTAATTCATTAACTACAAGAAAATATATTATTTTTTAATTTAATTGTTTTTTTAATTCTATATCTACTGCATCAATTCTTTTTGTATTTTTTGCCAAAGTTAAATACATCGTTGGTGTTACGTATAATGTAAAAAAAGTAGATATAATCATGCCGCCAAGAATTGTCGCACCAACTGCCAGTCTAGATCCTTCACCTGCTCCAGGACCAATATTTCCAATAACTAATGGTAACATCGCTATCATGGTGCTTAAAGAAGTCATTATGATCGGTCTAATTCTAAGCTTACAAGCTTTTATCAGAGCATCATGTATCTTGATCCCGGTAGTTCTTATCTGGTTAGTATAATCTACAATTAAAATACTATTTTTTGTAGAAATACCAATTAGGATGATTAAAGCAATTTGAGAAAATATATTAACTGAGCTGTTTAAAAGTAAAATAAAAACTAATCCACCAAAGACTGCAAGTGGAACAGTTAGGATAATTATAAATGGGTGAACAAAAGAATTAAATGTTGCCGCCATTACTAAGTAGGCAGTTAATAGCGCTAGTGCAAAAATTAAATATATTTCATTTGTCGTTTCTTTTAATTCTTCTGATTTTCCTTTCCATGTAATCTGATTTTGAGGAGCAACTCTAATCATAACGTTTTCCAGGTATTTTATTGCTTCTGTTAATGTATAATTCTCTGAAAGTGCTGCAGAAATAGTAACAGCTCTCTGACGATTATATCTTGGCAATGCTTCTGCAGTTCCTTTTTCTTTGAATTCAACAAGGCTCGCAACAGAAACTAGTTTGCCTGTAGTTTCAGATCTAACAAAAATTTTTGATAACCCATCCTTGTCTCTTCTGTCAGCTAAATATTGTTGTAAAATGATTGGATACTCTCTTCCTTCTTTGCTAAAAGAAGTTACTCTTTTTCCGCCATATAAAGTTTCAAGAGTTCTTCCTATATTTTCAGTAGATACACCCAAGTCATTCGCTCGATTTTTATTCGTGATTAATTTAACTTCGGGTTTATTTCTTGTATAATCGCTCTCTATTCGAGACATATTTCTATTTTTTCTTAATTCTCTTAAGATATTATTTTGAACTTTCTCTAGTTCATTGTAACTAGATCCATAAATAACCATTTGTATGGGTTTGTTGTAGCTCGAAACTCTTATTCCTTGAGGAGATATTGGGAAAGCAAAAGTTTCTGGTACAGAAACTACTTGCCCAATTGCTTCTCTTACTACAGTTTGGCTACTTTTTTCTCTATTTTTCCATTCATCTAATAAAGCAATTATAATAAATGTATTATAGGTTGTTGCCGACCTACCAAAACCTGGAACTCTCATTATTAGTCTTTCATAAGGGCTATCCTCGGCCTGTAATAACCTCAATATTCTACTTTCGATTATTTGAGCTTTTTCTTGAGTGTATTCAAATGAACTACCTTCATCTGTTGATCCTATTATTAAATAAGAACCCCTATCTTCAGTTGGAATTAATTCTTTTTTTGAAAAATTAAAAAGATACGCAGATGCTGCAATTATTAAGATTATAAATATTGAAATAGTTTTTTGCTTATTAATCCAATATTGAAGTGAATCAATATAAAATCCAGTAAAAGCTCTAAACCCATTGTTAAATTTTCTTACAAAAAAATTAATTTTATCTTTTTTATTTAAGAATTTGCTACCTAGCATTGGGGATAAAGTTAAAGCAACAAAAGAAGATACCACAATTGAGAAAGATAACGCGATTGCTGTTTCTTTAAATAATGTTCCTGAAATTCCTTTAATAAAAATTAATGGTAAGAACACTGCAATTAAAATCAATGTGGTTGCAATAATGGCAAAGGTAATTTGTTTAGAACCTTTGTATGCTGCAACCAATGGCGTTTCGCCATTTTCTATCCTTGTATAAATAGCATCAGTCATAATTACAGAGTCATCAGTAATTATTCCAATTGCTAAAATAAAACTTAGTAATACAAAAATATTTATAGATAAATCAAATATATATAAACCAAGAAATGATCCAATTAAACTAACTGGCAATGCTACAGCAGGTACAATTACAGCTTTAAGATTACCAAGAAAAAGATAAATAATTAAAACAACCAAAACAAAAGCAATAACTAAACTTTTATATACTTCTTGAATTGCAGCACTAATGTATGTGGCTCTATTAAACGCAACTTCTAATTTTAATCCATCTGGCAAAGTTCTATTAAGTTCTTTAATTTTGACTTTTATTTGTTTAGACAATTCTACTGTTGAAGCACCACTTTTTGCATAAATTCCAATCCCAACAGTTTTTAAATTTACAGCATTTCTTCTTTGTGCTTTAAATAAAGTTTTTTCTGAGACAGGTCCAAATTCAACATTAGCTACATCAGATAAAATAATTACTTTATCTTTGTTTTTTTTCAGAGGTAATTGCTTGATGGTATTTATATTTGTGTAAGATTTATCAATATTTAAAGTTAAGTCTTTATTGTTTGCTTCTAGTGTTCCTGCTGGAACGTTTACATTTTCGTTTCTTAGAGCTCTTTCCACCTCTTGTATAGTAAGATTATTTGCAGCTAACTTAATTGGGTCTATCCATACTCTAACGCTAAGTTCTCTTAGCCCACCAACTAAAATTCTACCAACGTTAGGAACACTTGAAAAAGCATCAATTAGATATCTATCAGCATAATCCCCAAGATCTAGATCATCCCAGGTAGGAGATGAAAGCGCTATCCACATAGTAGTTGTGAAACCTGCCGCTTGTTTTAAAATTTGTGGTGGATTTGACTCACTTGGTAAATTGTCCACAACACGCGCAACTCTTTCTCTTATATCGTTAGCAGCATCATCTAAGTCTATATCTGTATTAAATTGAATGTTAATTCTACTTCTTCCATTTAAAGAGCTTGAGTCGATATTTTTAATACCTTCTGCTCCACCTATAACGTCTTCAAGTTTTTGAGTTATTTCTTCATCAATTATTTCTGCTGATGCAGATTTATAATCTGTTTGAACTTGAACAACTGGAGGCTGAATACCATCTGGCAGTTCTCTTACTGGCAACTCTGAAAAAACAAAAATACCAAATATTATTAAAATTAAAGACATGACCCAAGCAACAACTGGTCGTTTAATACTTACTTCAGTTATATACATTTATTTATTTTTTTTCTGATTCAGATTTTTTAAATATATTAAATTTTTTAAGCCAATCAAACTTTCCTTTTTTTTCTTCATTTTTTTTTGACTTTTTTTTCTTGCCCCAACTTGAATCTCCCTGTTTTTTTTTGGCTCCCTTTTTAATTGGCCTGATTGTTAAATTTGGTCTTACTTTTTTTGTACCTTCAGCAACAATTTTATCCCCATTATTTAACCCATCTAAAATTTCAACAAAACCTAAATATCTATCACCTATGATTACTTTTGTTTTAATTACTTTGTTTTTTTCATCAACTTTATAAATAAAAATATTTTCACCTTCTACTATCGTGCTTGTGTCGGGCGCACTTAAGCCTTCTCTTACATTATATTTAATTGAAATTTCTAGAAATGAGCCAGGTAGTATTTCGCCAGACATATTATTCATCTTTATTCTCGTAGCTAAAGCCCTTGTGTCTTCGCTTATCCTACTTGCAAAAGAGTCAACTTCTCCTTTATAAATTTTATTTTTATAACCAGAAAATTTTATATTTACTGGTAAACCAACTTTAATGTATGGTACAAAAATTTCAGGTATATCTACATCACAATAAATTGAACTAGTATCCTCAAGATTAATTAGTATTGAAGATTTTGAAACTTCTATATCATCAGAGAATTCTCTTTTACCAATAATACCATCAAATGGAGCAATAATTTTTCTATTTTTAAGATTAGCAATAACATCTCCTTTTTTAACTTTTTGATTAAAATTTATTGGTTTTAGTATTTCATATTTTTCAATTTTAAATGATTGCGTTTGAATTGGAGCTGCAGTTCCGTATGTGCTGATAACATTTTCAAAAACTCTCTCTTGCGTAGTGGTTACTATTATTCCTGGTGGTGGTCTTTTGCTAAATTTTTTTTTGAAGTGATTTCCAATCATTGTTCTTCCAATAATTACGGTTGCAATGATTAAGAAAAATATAATTATTATGCTCGTTATTTTTGTAGATGTTTTCATAATTTAGATTTTGCCATATTCAGCCCAAGAACCGTCATAAATTTTAGGAGAATATTTATTATTTACTAGAGAATATGCAAGAGCTAAAACACATGCGGTTATCCCAGAACCACAGGAAAATACCATATTATCGTTGTTCAGATCTACTATTTCTTCAAATTTTTTTGAAATTTCAGCTATGTTTTTAAATGTGTTGTTCTCGTTTATTATTTCTTTATATGGAAGACAAAATGAGTTTGGAATTGAGCCACTCCTAACATTTTTTCTAGGTTCTGGAACTTTTCCTTCAAATCTTTCTCTTCCTCTTGCATCTATAACCGCAAATTTTTTATTATTAATATTTATATCAATTTGATTTTTATTTTTTACCAAATTTTTATTTTCTAGAGATTTATATTTTGACTTAAATAATTTAGTTTCAGTATTGTTTGTTATTTTTTTTTCTAATTTCCATTTTTTAAATCCTCCGTCTAAAACACTAACAAGATTTGGATTATGACCAAAATAAATAAAATTGTACCAACATCTGCATGAGCTTAAAACGTCAGAATTATCATAAATTATTATTCTATCATTATTAGATATTCCTAGATTGGATACAATTTCTTCCCATCTAGTTGGATTGGGCAACATGTGAGGAAGGTCTGAATTTGCATCAGAATATTTATCTAGATCAAAAAAAATAGTACCAGGTATATGTTCTTTTAGATATTCTTCATATCCATTTCTTTTAACATTAGGCATATGCCAAGAACAATCTATTAATCTTACTTTATCTAAATTATTTTCTAACCAATCTGATGTTACCAAAGACATTTTATCTCTTTTCAAGATATTTTTGATGATATTCTTCTGCTGGACAATAATTTTTTAATATCGATAACTTTGTAACTACTTTGCCAGAAAGTTTCTTATTTTCTAAATTAATAATTTCTTCAGCAATTTTTTTTTGACTTTCGTTTAAATAAAAAATTTCACTTCTATATTGAGTGCCTTTATCTGGCCCTTGTAAATTTAATGTCGTTGGGTCATGAATTTCAAAAAAATATTCTATAATTTTATTATATGAAATTATTTCAGGATCAAATTCTAACTTTACAACTTCCGCATGGTTAGTATTGCCAGTACAAACTTCTTTATAAGTTGTTTGAGCGCTGTTTCCACCACAGTAACCAACTTCTGTTTTTATGATACCATTTAGTTTGCTAAATTTAATTTCTGGTCCCCAGAAGCATCCTAAAGCTAAAACTGCTATTTCCATTGATAAATAATTTTTTTAATTTAAAGTTATTAGCATGCTTTCAAAAAATCAATTAGGCTTTTTGTACATGTTTATGTCTGTTTGTGCTTTTTCTATAATGGATGCAATTGTTAAATGGTCAGATACTTATCCAGTAGGCCAAGTATTATTTTTTAGGGGTTTATTTGGCATGATTCCTATATTTTTTCTTATACCAAGAGAAAGATACTTTGACTTTTATAAGACAAAAAGACCATTTCTTCACTTCAAAAGAGTTTTAGCTGGTTTGATTTCTATTGTTGCAATTTTTATTGCATTAAGAAAACTTCCGCTAGCAACAGTTGTTAGTATTTCTTTTGCAGCACCAATATTTACAACAATTTTTTCAATTTTTTTATTAAAAGAAAAAGTAGGTTTTTATAGATGGTTGGCAGTTTTTGTTGGGTTTATAGGTATTATTGTAATTTCTGAACCAGGATATACTTCGCTTAATATAAACTACCTATATCCAATAATATTTTGTTTAGGACTTTCATATGTTGCTATTGCGATAAGACAGCTATCTTCTACAGAACCTGTGTGGCTTATTGGTTTATATTTTTCTTTTTCTATAATGATTATAAGTTTTTTTACTATTTCACAGGAATGGTTAATGCCTAATTTAAAAGATTTATTTTTACTATCAATGGTTGGAATTCTTGGAGGTCTTGCCAATTTATGGCTTACCCAATCATATAAATTATCAGAAGTAACCTTGGTTACACCATTAAAATATTTAGCATTAGTTTTTGGAATTTTTTTTGGTTATTTAATTTGGGATGAAGTTCCATCAATCAAAACTTTGACAGGAGCATCATTAGTTATTATTTCATCTTTTATAATTTTTAGAAGAGAAATTTATTTAAAAAAACAACTTTCAATTGCTCGACATGAATAAATCCCCTTTTTATTGGAACAGAGCTAAAAAAAATCTTATGAAAAAAGATAAAGTTATGAAAAAATTAATTAAACAATATTCAGATAAAAATTTAACTACTAGAAAAGATGTTTTTTTCTCTCTATGTAAAAGCATAATTGGGCAACAAATAAGTGTTGCTGCCGCTAATTCAGTATTTACTAAATTTAAATTGGCATGCAATGGAAAAATTAATCCAGAAAGTGTAAATAAATTAAAATCATCGAATTTGAAAAAGTGTGGATTAAGTAGACAAAAAGTAAAAGGAATAAAAGAATTGGCCAAGAAGTTTATAAAAAAATCTTTTAATCCAAAATTGATTAAAGATATGACTGATGAGGAAGCAATTGAGTACTTGTCAGGTTTAAGACAAATAGGGAAATGGTCTGCAGAAATGATTTTATTATTTACCTATAATAGACAGAATATATGGCCTGTACAAGATATAGGTTTACTAAGAGCTATTTCAAATAATTACAAAAAAAAATATTTACCACCAAAAAGTTTTGTAGATAAACTCAAAAAAAAATTTTCACCTTATTGTTCTGTAGCAACATGGTATTTGTGGCGATCAATAGATAATGAGCCTATTCAGTATTAAGCACCTTCAACAATTTGATAACTTCTTTTTATAGTATCTCCCACAACATTAATTGCTTCTTGGTATTCTTTTGAGTGATAGAAATTTTTTGCATCTTCAACATTTGGAAATTCAATTATTACTGTTCTAGGAGATGGTTTACCCTCTAAATTGATACTTTTACCGCCTCTGACCAAAACATTAGGTGAATATTTTTTTATGGCTAAAGTTGCTTTTTCGGCGTAATTTTTCATTGCTTCTTCGTCATTTATTTCTTCATAAACCACTACTATATAACCTTTCATAAAATCTCCTTTTTAATTTTTTTTATTTATGATACCAAATTTTATAATGAAAAAATTAATTATCAATTTTTCAAAATTTTTATTTTTTCTTATAGTTTTTATATATGTTTTTAATCAAGCTAATTCGGATGAAATATATGAAAAAGGAAGATTAATTTTTCTGGAAAAGGGCAATTGTGCCGCTTGTCATGCCCTTGCTGATGCAGCATCAGATTCAAATATTGGACCAAATTTAAATCAAATAAGACCAGATATAAACAGGGTAATAATGGCAGTCACTAATGGTATAGGCATTATGCCTGCTTACCAAGGTGAGTTAACTCCTAAAGAAATAGAAGCTGTTGGGCATTATGTTTCTATTAGTGCAGAAAATTAATATAAAATTTTACTTATAATTTTTTATCCAATGTCTAGCTATGTCAATTCTTTTACAAATCCATACATCTTTAAAACTTAAAATATAATTTAAAAATTTTTTTAGAGATTGGATTCTTCCTGGTCTGCCTATTAACCTACAGTGAAGTCCAACAGACATCATTTTTGGATAATTTTTACCTTCAAGATAAAGTGCATCAAAACTATCTTTTAAATATGAAAAAAATTGGTCTCCCGAATTAAAACCTTGATTTGTTGCAAATCTCATATCGTTATTATCAAGAGTGTAAGGAATCATTAATTGTTTTTTATTACCTTTTTTTATCCAGTATGGAAGATCATCACTGTATGTATCGCTACAATATAAAAAACCACCTTCTTCAATAACTAAATCTAAAGTATTAGGACTACATCTGCCAGTGTACCATCCCAAAGGCCTATCTCCAAAAATTTTTTTAATTGAGTCAACGGCTAACTTCATATCTTTCTTTTCTTTAATTTTAGAAATATTTTGATAATCAATCCATCTCCAGCCATGTGAAGCGACTTCATATTTAGCTTTTTTAATAGCTTTACAAATTTCTTTATTTCTTTCTAAAGCCATTCCAACTCCAAAGATAGTAAGAGGAATTTTTTTTTGTTTAAACAAATCATGAATTCTCCAGAAGCCTCTTCTTGATCCATATTCATAAATTGATTCCATATTAAGGTGTCTCCCCCTTATTGGTTTTGCTCCTATAATTTCTGATAAAAAAATTTCAGAGTATTTATCTCCATGTAAAGTGTTGCTTTCTCCACCTTCTTCATAATTAAGTACAAATTGTAGAGCTAATTTTGCGTTATTAGGCCACTTAACCTTTATTTTTTTTGAACCATAACCAATCATATCTCTTGGATATTTTTTTTTCATTTTTTAAAATAAATTTTATCTTTTTTAAATTTATGAATAACTAGGTTATTTCCTTTCCCTTTTCTATCAATAATCAGAAAGTTCATATTTTTAATAGATATTAATGGAAAATGCCAAATTCCAGCCTTGTAATTTATACCAGTTTGTTTTGGAACTATGAAAGATTTTATCCTGTTTATATTTGGTTTATTTCCTTTTGGAGCAACAAATACAAAAAATTTTGTATCTTCCATTGGTATAAATGCTTGGCTGCCCAAAGGATGTTTTTCCATCATATCAATCCTCATAGGAAATCTTCTTTTTTTAGCCTTAAAAATACTAACTATTGGACTACCTCTTTTCGTAGAGGCATCTATTTTCATTAAATCATGAAATCTTTTTGCATAACCATTATTAATACTCATTGGTTTTCTTTTTGATGTATCAATTAAATCTCCAAATTTAGAAAATCTTTTTTTTGTTATTTTTATTGGTTTAATTACTTTCATTTCACAAAATTTCCGAAAGCTCTAATTCTTGAAATACCGCCGTCAGGATAGATATTTATTTTCAATAAATTTTCTTTATTTCTTTTAAAAAGAAATTTTTTAAAAACATGTTTTTTGTTTGCTGATAATTTTGATTTATTCAAAATATATTTCCATTTCTTCGAATTTTTCACAATAAAGTTATTTGATACATTTTTTACTATATTTGCAGTTTGTATTGAGCATGTATCAGGATAGTTTCCTTTAAAATGGTGAGTATCTATTTCTAATTTTTTAATCAAAGCAGATTTTCCAAACTTAATTATTAGCCAATCAAAGTTTTTTCCTCTACTTCTTCTTGTTTCCCAACCATCGCCCATATTTTTGGCTTTACCAGGCGCTATAATATTTTCAGCTCTACCAAAATGTTCATTATTACAACCAATGATTGAAGCTCCATTTAAAATAGAAGTTAAATTAATATTTTTTTTATTTAGATTTATCTTTTCCATATTTATTTTTCCATAAAGTCTAATTCTTGCAACTCCACCATCTGGAAAAATATTTAATCTAATATAATTAAAAATTGATCTATTTTTTGAAGTAAAGTTATGTTTTTTATTTGGTCCAAGTTTTTTTTTACTAAATACTGTAAACCATTTTGTATTTTTATTTGGTTTATTTTTGCTAAAACACCCATCTACTGATGTATAGGTTGGCTGGTTCCCATTAAAGTGAGTTGTATCAATGTCTACATTAAATATCCTTCCTGGCTTTCCTAATTTTAAAATAAGATAGTCATATCCTTTTGATCTTCTTCTTCTTGTTTCCCATCCGTCCATCCACTTTCCATGTTTATCAAATAAACCTTCTTTAAAAATTGGATTATCAGTTTTTAAAATTCTATTAGCTGGTGCAAAAAATTCATCTGTTCTAAAAATTACCTTAGATCCAATTCTTGGATCTGCCAAATTAATCATTTTGCCACTTATAAATTTTTTCATTTGCTCGATATTTCATTAAGACGAAAACTTGCAATTTTTTTTACTTGTTTCTTTGCTTCTAGAAATTCAATTTCTACATCATTTAAAATTCTTTGTCTAAAATTATTTAATATCTCATTTTTATTTTTACCTTTGACAGCAATAATAAACGGGAAATTGAACTTTTTTTTATATTCGAGATTTAATTTTTTAAATTCTTCATATTCATCATTTGAACATTCATTTAATTTTGCTGAAGCTTGTTCTGATTTAGACTCCAAGGTTAATTTTTTTGCTACAGCTAGCTCGGGGTGTGAGTTTAAAATTTCCAATATTTTGTCCTTTCCATAAGCTTCATATATATTTAGCATTTTTAAAATAATATCATTAAAATCTTTGAATGGTTTCAATTTAAAAGTTTCTACTGCCACAGACTCAGTTTTTTCAAAAACATTACCAAATATCGATAAAAAATCAGACTTGTTAAGATCGTTAATGTTATCTATTGTTCTCATTAAAGTTTTAATAATTTAAGTTTAAAATTTAAATGATAATATAATCTTATGACAAAGCTAACAACTCATGTTTTAGATGTATATTCAGGTAAACCTGGCAAAGGAATTTCTGTTGATTTGTATTATATAAGTAATTCAGAAAGAAAAAAAATAACTTCAGTGAAGTTAAACAATGATGGTAGAGCGGACTCTCCCTTAGTAGAAGGAGAAAATTTTATTAAAGGAAAATATGAATTAATTTTTTATATTGGCGATTATTTTAAAAATATATCTTCAGATAAGGACATTCCTTTTCTTGATGATGTAGTAATTAGATTTGGTATTTCAAATCCTTCAGAACACTACCATGTTCCTTTACTAGTTTCACCTTGGAGTTATTCTACTTATAGAGGTAGTTAAGTGATATCAGACACTGTCAAATTTTTACTGAATGATAAAATTGTAGAAATTAATAATCCAGATCCAAATCAAACAATTCTTAATTATTTACGAACAGAGCTAAAAAAAACTGGCACAAAAGAAGGATGTGCTGAAGGTGGTTGTGGCGCATGTACAGTAGTACTTGGCGAATTAGTGAATGGTGAAGTAAAATATATTTCCATTAATTCTTGCATTTCATTTGTTCCGTCTTTGAATGGTAAACAACTTTTGATTGTTGAAGATTTAGTTTCTAATGATGGAAAGCTACATCCAGTTCAAGAAGCAATGGTTAAATTTCATGGTTCACAATGTGGTTTTTGTACTCCTGGTTTTGTTATGTCTTTATTTTCAATGTTTAAAAATAATAAAAGTTACGATGGTGAATTAATAAAAGATTCAATTTCAGGAAATTTGTGCCGTTGTACTGGGTATAGACCAATAATTGATGCAGCTAAAAGTTTAAATAAAGTAAATAAAAAAGATGAGTTTAGTAAAAATAAAAATAAAGTTATTAAACTTTTAAAAAAAATTAAAACAAAAAATATTTATATTAATAATGAGGATAAGAAGTTTTTTTCTCCTAAAACAATTAAAGATTTAAAAAATATTATTAAAAAAAATTCAAATTTAAGTTTTCTTGCTGGAGGAACAGATTTATCTTTAAAAGTAACAAAAGAAAGAAAAGAAATATCATGTATAGTAAACTTAAAAGAAATAAGAGAATTAGATTTTATTAGAGTTAATAAAAATTATATTGAAGTAGGAGCCACAACTTCTTTAATTGAATTTGAAAATAAAATTAAAAAATATTACCCAGATTTTTATTCAGTATTAAAAAGATACGGGTCTGTTCAGATAAGAAGTGTAGGCACAATAGGTGGCAATATTGCTACTGCATCGCCAATTGGTGATACTTTGCCAATTTTATTATCTTTAAATGCAGAGGTCTTAATTGAAGGCATTAATAAAAGAAAATTAGTACCAATCAATAATTTTTTTATTGGTTATAGAAAAACTAAACTTAAAAAAAATGAATTTATTCGTTCAATAAAAATACCATTATTTAAGAAAAATATTTTTAAAGCATTTAAAATATCAAAGAGATTTGATGACGATATTTCATCAATCTGTGGTTCCTTCAATTTTAAAATTATCAATAATAAAATTAAGCAAGCATATATTGCGTATGGGGGTATGGCAGCAGTACCAAAAAGAGCAAGAGCCTGTGAAGAAATACTTAAAAATAAATTATTAACAATTAATACGTTTATAAAAGCAAAAGATTATTTAGAGAAAGATTTTATGCCGATTGGCGATATGAGAGCCAGCAAAGAATATAGGTTAGAGGTAGCTAAAAATTTATTAATTAAATGTTTCGTAGAAATAAATACAAAAAAATTAACCAGAGTTATTTAAATGAGCAAAGAAAATTATATTGAAAAAATTAGACCACACGACAGTGCTTTTAAACATGTTAGTGGATTTGCCGAATATACAGATGATATCCAAGAACCAAAAGGCACTTTATATGGAGCTATTGGTTTAAGTAAAAAAGCACATGCAATAATTAAAAAAATCGATTTAAGTGAAGTTTATAAAAGTAATGGTGTTATTTCAGTTGTTACTTACAATGATATTCTTGGAAGAAATGATGTTGGACCAGTTTTTGATGGAGATCCTATATTTCCAAAAAATAAAGTAGAGTTTTACGGCCAGCCATTATTTGCTGTAGCTGCCACTTCTGTTGAGCTTGCAAGAAAAGCAGTATTAAAAGCTAAAATTTTATATAGAGATTTAAAACCAATAATTACAATTAAAGATGCCTTAAAGAAAAAAAATTTTTTGTTTAAGCCAAAGAAAATTAAAAAAGGCAATCCATCAAAAAAAATAAAAGCATCTAAAAATAGTTTAAAAGGGAATTTTACAACAGGGAGCCAAGAACATTTTTATTTAGAGGGCCAAGCTGCTTTCGTAATACCTAATGAGGATAATAATCTTTTAGTTTATAGCTCAACACAACATCCATCTGAAACACAACAATTAATCGCAAAAATGTTAAATCAAAAAAGCAATTCAGTTAAAGTAGTAGTCAGAAGAATAGGAGGTGGTTTTGGAGGAAAAGAAACTAATTTTATGACTGCATGCGTTTGTTCATTGTTGGCAAGAAAAACAGGCAAGCCAGTAAAACTAAGATTAGACAGGGATGATGATATAATTTTAACTGGAAAAAGACATGAGTTTTTTTCTGAATATGAAGTTGGTTTTAATGATGATGGAGTTATAAAAGGTTTAAAGGTAAATTTATCTTCAAATTGCGGAATGTCAGCTGATTTATCTGCAGCAATCAACGAGCGTGCATTGCTTCATATAGATAATGCATATTATATTTCAGATATTGAAGTAACTAATTATTTATGTAAAACAAATATTTGCTCTTCAACTGCTTTTAGAGGTTTTGGGGGAAACCAAGGCATGATGGCAATTGAAAATATTGTGGACAATATTGCAAGATATTTAAACAAAGACCCACTAGAAATTAGAAAAAAAAATTTTTATCAAAATAATAAAAAAAATATAACTCATTATGGAATGAGTATTCAAGACAATGTAATTAATGAAATATTTAGAAAGTTAGAAAAAAAATCAAATTATAAAAAAAGATATTTAGAGATAAAAAAATTTAATGAAAAAAATAAATTTAAAAAGAAAGGAATAGCGATAACCCCTGTAAAATTTGGAATTTCATTTACAACAATACACTTAAATCAAGCTGGAGCACTAGTTCATATTTATACTGATGGAAGTGTACATCTAAATCATGGTGGAATAGAAATGGGGCAGGGCACACATACCAAAATTGCACAGCTTGTTGCTAATTCTTTTGGATTACCTTATAGTTTGGTTCACATTTCATCGACAAACACATCAAAAGTGCCAAACACTTCTGCAAGTGCAGCTTCTTCAACAACAGACTTAAATGGTGCGGCTGCATTAAATGCTGTTGAAAAAATTAAAACAAATTTAGAAAATTTTATAAAAAAAAATTACAAAATTTATAATCATGAGGCAGAATATAAAGATCAATATATAAGATTCGGTAATAGAAGTTTTGAATTCAGAAAAATTATTCAAGAAGCTTATCTAAATAGAGTATCTCTTTCGTCATCAGGTTTTTATTCAACACCAAAAATAAACTTTAATAAAAAAAGATTTAAAGGAAGGCCTTTCCTATATTTTTGTTATGGCGCTGCTGTTTCAGAAGTTACAATAGATACATTAACTGGTGAAAATGTTTTAGAAAGAGTTGATATTTTACATGATGCTGGAAAACCAATTAATCCAGCTCTCGAATTGGGTCAGATAGAAGGTGGTTTTGTTCAAGGACAAGGATGGTTAACAATTGAAGAATTGAATTGGAAATCTAATGGTCAAATTACGACTTTTTCTCCATCAACATACAAAATACCTGCAGTAAGTGATATTCCTAAAAAATTTAATGTTGAAATATTTAAAGAGGGCTTGAATAAAGAGAAAGTAGTAAACAAAGCAAAAACAACTGGAGAACCTCCATTAATGTTGGCTATGAGTGTTTTTTATGCAATTAAAGACGCAGTTGCCTCAATTGGAAATTATAAAATTGCTCCAGAACTTAATGCACCAGCAACTCCAGAAAAAATTTTAATGAGTATTAATAAAATTAAAAATAAAATAAAAAATCAAAATGGAAGATAAAAAAAAATTTATGGCAAAAGCCATTGAACTTTCTATAAATAGTGCAAACACTATTGGTGGACCCTTTGGAAGTGTCATAGTTAAGGATAACAAGATTGTTGCAGAGGGTTCTAATAAAGTAACTTCTTCAAATGATCCAACTGCCCACGGAGAGATTGTAGCAATTCGAGAAGCTTGTAAAAAATTAAACACTTTTGATTTGTCGGGTTGTGAAATTTATACATCTTGTGAACCTTGCCCAATGTGTCTTTCTGCAATTTATTGGTCAAGATTAGATAAAATATATTATGCAAATACAAGAGAAGATGCAAAAAAGATAGACTTTGATGACTCATTTATTTATTTAGAGATTCCAAAAAAAATAGGTGATAGAAAAATAAAAATGATACAAATGCTCAGAGACGAAGCTTTAAATGCATTTGAAATTTGGGATAAAAAAGTAGATAAAATAAAATATTAAATGGAATTTTTACCTTATACAATCAAATGGCTAGAAGTTATTTTAAGATGGGGCCATGTATTATTTGCAATATTGTGGGTAGGTAATAGTTTTTTATTTAATTACTTAGACAACAATTTAAATAAAAATATAACAAGTGACGATATCGATGGTGAAGGATATCTGATGCATTCTGGTTTTTTTTATAAACTATCAAGGTTAAAAACATCACCACCTCAGAATTATTTAAATAGATTAGTAATCTTTAAGTGGCAAAGTTACTTAACTTTTGTAACTGGAATGTTGCTCTTAGTTGTAATTTATTATTATAACGCTGGTGTATTAATGGTTGATAAACGTGTTTTATTAATACCTCCTAGTTATGCCATTATTATCTCGCTTTTATCATTAATTGTTTCTTGGTTTGTTTATGATCTTTTGTGTAAATCTAAATTGATTGAAAATAATATATTATTTATTTCTACAGCAATCATTTTGCTAGCACTTGTTTCTTTTGGTCTGACTAAATTATTTGGACCAAAATTTGCAATTTTAAGTGTTGGATTAATTATAGGCACTAATATGTTCGGCAATGTTTTTACGATAATTATACCTAATCAGATGAACATAATTAGTAGTAGTGAAAGGGGTGAAAAATTTGATATGAGTCTATCCTTAGCAGCTAAACAACGATCAATTCATAATAATTATTCCACTTTTTTAGTGTTGTTTATAATGCTTTCTGGGCATTCTAGTTTTTTAGTTTATCATCAATATAATTGGTTAATATTATGTGCGATAGCTGTTATTTCTGGTGTGGCAAGACATTATTTTAACTTAAGAGGAAGAAACATTCACAGGTTGTATATTTTAATTTCTTCAATAATAGCACTTATCGTTCTTGCAGTTTTAGTTTTATTATTTAAATAATTAATAAAAAAAATTATGTCCGAAAAATTAATTGTTAGCTGGGATGAATATAACAAGACAGTTGAAAAACTTGCAATACAGATTCATGATAGTGGCTATAAGCCAACAATACTGATTGGTATTATGCGTGGGGCAGCTCCGATGATTGATGTGCTAAGTAGAATTTTTAAATTAAAATGCGCTTACCTAGCAGTTGAGTCTTATAGTGGCAAAGGTGTAGAGGATGAGCAGGGAGATATTGTATTTTCACGAGAAATGAGTTCAATTGCTCCAAACATGGGTGGAAGAATACTTTTGTGTGACGATCTATCTGATACAGGAATTACTTTTAATAAAAGTATAGATTGGTTGAAAAAATATGAGCCAATAAAAGATAAGATAGAAGAAATTAAAACAGCAACTTTATTTAAAAAAAAGAAATCAACGTTTGAACCAGATTTTTGCGCAAATAAACTTCCAAATAATCCTTGGATTGTGCAGCCTTTTGAAATTTATGAAGAATTAAGAATTGAAGAAATAAAAAAAAAACATCAGAAATAAAAAAGGCCAGCTTAAAAACTGGCCTTTTAAATTTAAATTTTATTATGTAATATTATTTAGGTATATCTCCCTCAACCCCTTTTACATAAGTCATCATACCTGCAAGCATTCCATCGTCAGCAGTTTTGCCTTCAGCTACCATTAAATTACCTTTTTGGTCATAAATTGGTCCAGTGAAAGAATGAACTTTGCCCGATGCTAAATCTTTCTCGAGTTGATTAACTTTAGCTCTTACGTCAGCTGGAATAGCAGAGTCTAGATCTGATATAACTACCATACCATCGCCTATACCATGCCAAGTATCTTTTTGATTCCATGTTCCATTAGCTACAGCTTTAACTCTATCTACATAGTAAGGACCCCAGTTGTTTTCAACTGAAGTTAATACAGCTTTAGGAGCAAATTTGTCCATATCACTAGCTTGTCCAAAAGCAAATATTCCTGCTTTTTCAGCAATCTGAACTATAGCAGTACTATCAGTGTGTTGAGCAATAATATCAGCACCTTGATCAATTAATGCTTTAGCTGCTTCTGCTTCTTTACCTGGATCATACCAAGTAAAAGCCCAAACAATTTTTGTTTTTATGTTTGGATTTACTTTTTGAGCTGCTAGAGTAAATGAGTTAATACCTCTAATTACTTCTGGAATTGGAAAAGATGCAACATATCCAATAACATTAGATTTTGTCATTGATCCAGCTATTGTTCCTAGGATAGTTCTACCTTCATAGAATCTAGCTGCGTATGTTGAAACATTTGGATGTTCTCTTTTATATCCAGTAGCATGTTCAAATTTTACGTTTGGAAACTCTTTTGCAACTTTGTTTGTTGGATTCATATATCCAAAACTAGTTGTAAAAATAACATCATGACCAGAATTTGCTAATTGTCTAAGTACTCTCTCAGCATCGGCACTTTCTGGAACACCTTCTACGTAAGTTGTTTTAAATCCGGCAGCTTCAACAGCTTTTCTTCCTACATCATGCTGATACGTCCATCCATGGTCACCTGTTGGACCAATGTAAACAAATGCTGCTTTAACGTCTTTTGCAACAGCTGACACAGTTAATGTAAATAAGAAAACTAAAGAAGATACCAAAGAACGAATAAATATTTTATGCATAAATTTATATTCCCTTTTTGTTTTTTTTTAAAAAATCAAATCTAAAGTAAATTATTCAAAAAAAAATAATTATTTTAAATTAATTATCTTTATAAAATGATTTACCTAAAGAACTTGGCGTACTTAGTCTTATTTTTCTACTATCACGAGAAATTACAACTAATACTATTATTGTTACTATATAAGGAAGTGCCGTTAAAAATTGTACAGGAATTCTCACACCAATTGCTTGCATATGAAATTGAATTATAGTTAATCCACCAAAAATCATTGCGCCAATTAAAATTTTAATTGGATTCCATGTAGAGAATACTACTAGAGCTAATGCGATCCAACCTCTTCCACCAGTCATATTTTCAATCCATTGCGGGGTATAAATCATTGATAAATATGCACCGGCAAGCCCACACATTGCACCTCCATAAAGAATACATAAGTAACGAACCAGCCTAACATTTATTCCTTGGTTTGATGCTGAATCAGGCGAGTCTCCCACAGCTCTCACGATCAATCCTATTTTTGTTTTTTTTAAAAAATAGTTAGTTATAAAAGGTAAAGCAAAAGCAAAATAAAATACAATTGAATGTCCAAATAATATTGGGCTTAAAAAAGGTATTGCATCTTTTAAATTTCCAAATAAAACAGGAAACTCTTTTCCAGGAATACCAACAAAGTTTTTTCCAATCATTGCAGATATTCCAATCCCAAATATAGTAAGTGCTAAACCAGTAGCTACGTGATTTGTTATTAAAGTTTGGGTAAGAAATGCAAAAATTGTTGAAATTAAAACTCCAGCTAACATTGCACCAAAGACAGCTATAATCAAACTTCCAGTAACAGTCATTAGAGCAAAACCTGAAATAGCTCCGATGATCATCATGCCTTCAACACCAAGGTTTAGAACTCCTGATCTTTCTGTAATAAGCTCTCCACAAGAAGCTAAAATCAAAGGTACTGCAGAGGCCATTATTGATGCAATTATTAGTCCAACAAAATTTATTTCTATGATCATTTTTTTGAACCTATAAATTTAATTTTGAAAAAGAGTAAATAGTCTGAAGCAAGAAGAAAAAATAAAATCATTCCTTGAAAGACTTGTCCAGTATATTTTGGTATTTGCATAAATATTTGAGCCGTTTCTGCACCTAAATAAGTTATTGCAACAACTAATGATGCGAAAATTATTCCAACAGGGTTTAAACGACCTAAAAAAGCAACAATTATTGCAGTAAAACCATAATCTGGAGATACCTCTCTATGAAGTTGTCCGATAGGTCCAGTTATTTCTCCAACTCCTGCGAGACCCGCGCAAGCACCACTTATTAAAAAAACAAGGATAATCATTTTTTTACCTTTGTAGCCAGCATATTTAGCTGTTTTCAAACTAAAACCTGAAACTTTCATTTGAAATCCTAAATATGTCTTATAAAAAATAAACCAACTTATAACTACTGAAGCTAAAGCTAAAAATATCCCAGCATGAATTCTTAATCCTTCTGCCAATAATGGAAGTCTTGCAGAGTCACTAAATTGTCTGGTTTCTGGAAAATTAAACCCCTCTGGATTACTCCAAGGCCCAACAACAAGATAGTCTAAAATTAATTTTGAGACATACACCAACATTAGGCTAACTAGTATTTCGTTGGTATTAAAATATGTTTTTAAAATTGCAGGTATGGATGCATATAACATTCCTCCAATTGCACCAGCTAATATTACTATTGGTAGAATGTAAAAACCTTCTTGATTATAAAATAGTAAAGCAACTCCTCCCGAAACTATAGCTCCAAAAGTCAATTGACCTTCAGCTCCAATATTCCAATTATTACTTTTAAAACAAAAAGATAAACCAATCGCTATTAGGCAAAGTGGCGTAGCTTTTAATAGTAATTCACTGAAACCGTACATGTCTGCAATTGGAACTATGAAAAAAAACTTTAGAGCTTCAAAAGGTTTAAATCCTAAAATATAAAAAATTAAACCTCCTGCTAATAATGTAAGAAAAATTGCTAAAACAGGCGTAAGAAAAAATATAGCTCTTGAAGGCTGGTCTCTTTTAATAATTTTAATCAAATTCTCCACCTCCCATTAATATTCCAAGTTTTTCAGAGGTTACTTCATCTGCATTCATTTTTTTTGATAATTTTCCTTTGTATATTACTGAAATTTTATCACTTAACTTTAATAATTCGTCAGTATCTGTGGAAATTAATATTATTGATTTATTTTGTTCGTTTATTTTAATAAGAGTTTCATGGATATAATTTATTGCACCAACGTCTAGTCCCCAAGTAGGATTAAAACATATTAAAAGTTCTGGAGATGTTATTAATTCCCTTCCTATAATTAATTTTTGTAAATTTCCTCCTGATAAAAATTGGCTTTTTAATTCAACATTGTCTGTATTTACAGAAAAGTCTGAAAGAATTTTTTGAGAATGTTGTTTTATTTTTTTTTCATTAATTAAGCCTTTATTAAAAAAATTTGAAGATTTAAAATTATTTAAAGCCACATTTTCAAAAATTTTCATCTGTGGAATTGCCGCTTGTTCCATCCTATCTTCTGGAGAAAAAGCCATCAAATATTCTCTTCTTTGTTGGGGATTAAGATTTCCTATAGGATAATTATTTAATTTTATTGAATTATTTTCTGAAATAATTTCTCCACTTAAAACTTGAAATAATTCACTTTGTCCATTTCCAGAAATTCCAGCTATACCAAAACATTCTCCACGATTTACTTCAAAATTTATATTTTCTAGATTTGTTTCAAATGGATCTTCGCTACTAAAGTTAAGATTTGATATTTTTATTAATTGTTCTGTAGATCCTTCTTTAGATATTTTTTTTTTAACAGTTTTTAAATTTTGGCCAACCATTTTATTTGCCAATGTTTCTATTTTTTCATCAATAATTTTACTTACAGATACAAGCTTACCTCTCCTCATAACGGCAACTTCATCACACAAAGACATTACTTCTTTAAGTTTATGAGTTATATAAATGATTAAAATACCTTCTTTAGAGAATTGTTTTAAAGATGAAAATAACTCACTAGTTTCTTGTTCGGTTAATACTGAAGTTGGTTCGTCCATAATCAGTACTTCAGGATTTCTAATTAAACATCTAACTATTTCTACTTTTTGTTTTTGACCTGCGGAAAGATTTAAAACAGGAATATCCAAATCAATACTAAAATTGTATTTTTGCATTATTGATATTATTTTTTCTCTTAGATTTTCTCTAGTTTCATTTGAATCTATAATCAAATTTTCAAATACAGATAAAGTTTCAAACAAATTAAAATGCTGAAATACCATGCCAATTTTATTTTTTTTTGCGTCAATAGGTGAATTTAATTTTATAATTTTGTTGTTCAATATTATTTCACCTTCATTAGGCTGTATAACTCCTGAGAGAATTTTTACTAATGTAGATTTTCCGGCTCCATTTTCTCCAAGAAGTGCATAAATTTTTCCACTTTTAAATTCTAAAGAAATATTACTATTTGCAACACATCCAGGATAAATTTTAGTTATATTTGATACAGTTAGATTTGTTTTCATAGTTTATTTTAAAGGTATAGAATTCTTTTCTTTCGAAGTTTGATATTTATTTGATAAATTAATATACGTTTTTCTAATATCATTAAATGAATCAGTTATTTTTTTTTTTTTCATATCCGTCAATTCATCTATGATGTTATTTATACTATGACTTTTCCAATATGAGTTTTTTTTAATATATTTTCCATCACTAATATTAAAAACTTCTTTAAGTATGTTTAGATCGTGAGGAATATTAAATTCACCCGAAGTCGATTCATACGGAAAAAGATAATAAAAATTATCAAAACCCGAAAAAGTAATTGCACTTAAACATAAACTACAAGGCTCATGAGAACTTAAAAAGATGCAATTTTTTTCATTAGGTCTCATTTCTTTATTTATTTCATAAAATTTTTTTATGGTATGAATTTCTCCGTGCCATAATGGATTTTCTGTTTCATTATTTGTGCCAGCAACTACCAATGAGTAATCATCCTTTTTTATTATAGCTGCACCAAAAATTTTATTGCCTAGCTCAACTCCCTTAAATGTTGAGGGTAAAATATCATTTTTAAAAACATCTAAAAATCTATCTAATAGGATCTCACTCATATGTTTGAAATATCAAATAAAAACCACAATTGTTAGTATAATTAAACTCAATAATGAATTATTAAATAGATAAAATTATACAACTTAAAAGTTAGTACTTGATTATTATTAAAAATGGTATGTTTAATTAATGAAAAATTTTAAATCAATATTTGGTCTGTTAATTATTTTAATTTTAATTTCGGGTTGTCAAACAATTAAAAAGAAATCGGATGAAGTTGCAGAAAAAGAAAATGAGAAATTTGGACTTTTTGTTGGCAAAGAAGTAAATGTAATGAGGCTAGAATTAGGTGCGCCAACCGAAGATTTTATCAATGAAGTTGGCAATGAAGTATTGGTTTACAAAACTAAGAAGTATGGAATACCTTGTGAGAGAAAATTTGAAGTTAATACAAGTGGTATAATAGTTGGCTTTTCTTCAAGCGGCTGTATTTGAAATATTGTGAAATAAAAAATTAAAAATATCTATATTTGAATATATTCTTTTAGACGTAACTGTACAATTTACTTTTGATGTTTTGGTTGATGGAATAAATAAAACTTGCTCAATTTAGGACAAAAACTTTAATAAAATAAGGAAATTGTTAATATAATTTTTTTTTGGTTTTACAAAAGTTCTTAATAAATATAACTTCATAAAAAATATCGGAGGAGAAATGGCGAGAACAAGGAAAAGAACAAGAATTTCAGACGCTACCAATAAGAAAATGCCACTGAATCAATCAATACCATTAGGTATTCAGCATGTTTTTGCAATGTTTGCAGGAAACATTACTGTTCCATTGATTGTAGCAGGTGTTTTTGGAGTAACGACTGGAGAAAAGATTTTTTTAATTCAAATGGCATTGTTTGCCGCGGGTGTAGCAACAATAATACAAACCGTCGGTTATAAAAATATTGGTGCAAGACTTCCAATAATACAAGGTACAAGTTTTGCTTTTATTCCAATAATGTTACCCTTCAAAGCTTTTGGTTTAGGAGCAATATTCACAGCTGCATTTATAGGAGGAATTTTTCAAATATGGATTGGTAAAATGTTAAAACCAATTCGTCATATGTTTCCACCTTTAGTAACTGGTGTGGTTGTTTTAATGATTGGTTTTAGTCTACTTAAAGTTGGATTTAAATATGCTGGAGGCGGTGTATGGCTGATGAACAATAAACCAGAAATTTTTGCTAATTGGCATCATTTAAGTATAGCGGGAACAGTTTTAATTGTGGCTCTTTTAACAAATCTTAGAGGAAAAGGAATGGTATCAGCGGCTTCTATTCTAATTGGAATAATTGCAGGTTTCATAGTTGCTGCTATGTTAGGAGAAATTAGATGGGCAAAAATAGCAGCAGCAAGCTGGTTTGCGTTTCCTATGCCATTACAATATGGAATAGATTTTGTTTGGGGTGCTGTAATATTAATGTTGTTCATGTCTATTGTTACAACAATTGAAACTATTGGAGACATAAGTGCTACGACAATGGGCGGAGCGAATAGAGAAGCAACTGATAAGGAGCTCTCTGGAGGTATAATGGCAGATGGAGTTGGTACAGCTTTTGCGTCAATCTTTAATGCTATGCCTAATACTTCTTATTCACAAAACGCAGGTCTAGTTGCTTTTACAGGTGTAATTAGTAGACACGTAGGAACAGTTGCCGGAGTAATTTTAATTTTATTAGGTTTATTTCCTAAA
The DNA here is from genome assembly GCA_902568235.1 of uncultured Pelagibacteraceae bacterium. Classification (GTDB taxonomy): domain Bacteria; phylum Pseudomonadota; class Alphaproteobacteria; order Pelagibacterales; family Pelagibacteraceae; genus Pelagibacter. The sequence continues at coordinate 138,111 of CACFPS010000002.1, forward strand.
CTTGGTGGAATTATTGCAGCTATGCCTGATTCAGTAATTGGTGGCGCGGCTATTATTATGTTTGGACTAATTGTTGGCGCAGGAATCAAACTGATTTCAAAATCTGAAATGAGTCAAAGAAATATTTTAATATTAGCTTTATCTCTTTCTTTTGGAATAGGTTTGAATGCGTTTCCAGAGTTTGTAGCTCACATTCCAGATTTTGGAATAAAGCTTAAACTATTATTAACAACAGGTTTAATACCTGCCGGATTATTAGCATTTTTCTTAAATGCTGTATTACCAAAAAAATAAATTGATTTAAAACTTGTGGGGAGAAATCCCCACAAGCAAGGTTTAATATTTATTTAATTTCAATAAGCTTTTTCTTTTTGTACTCTGGTACAATTCTTTCACAAGCTATTGTCAAAAGACCATCTTTTAACTCAGCACCACTTACCTTTACATCTTCTGCTATTGTAAATGATCTAGCAAATTGTCTTTGAGAAATGCCCTTGTGAATAATTTCACCATCTTCATTTTTGTCTTCAGACTTATCAACTTGTTTTGTTCTTACAGTTAATAATTTATCTTCAAACTCAACTTCAACGTCATTTTTGCTAAAACCAGCAAGAGCAACTTCTATTGCATATTTGTCTTTTCCGGCTTTTCTTATATTGTATGGTGGATAGTTTGATTGCGTGCTCAAACCTCCATTTCCTAGCATACTTTCAAATTGATCAAACATATCGTCAAAACCAACTGAAAAAGGTCTTAATGAGTTGAATATAGATAGATCCTTACTTGTCATTATATCCTCCTTTGTTAGCAAGGTTATAGTATGTAAGCCCCATTATTAGGCGACTTACATGATTTATATGGGAACTAATTCTATATTTTCAAGAAATTTTATTTGAAATTTTTAATGCAAATGCATAATCAAAAGCAATTTCTTCTATAGCTCCGTCTCTTCCAGATTTTCCACCATGGCCAGCATTCATTTCTGTTTTTAATAACAAAAGGTTGTTGTCTGTTTTATAATCTCTTAGTTTTGCAGTAAATTTAGCCGGTTCATCAAACAAAACTCTATTATCGCTTAAGCTAGTTGTTATTAAAATATTAGGGTAATCCATTTTTTTTATATTGTTATATGGTGCATAGGAATAAATATATTCAAAATGTTCTTTATCATCTTTAGCATTACCAAACTCATCAAACTCTCCAACAGTTAAGGGTAAAGAATGATCAAGATTAGTAGTTAATGAATCAACAAATGGAACTGCCATAATTATCCCCAAAAATAGTTCTGGCGCTTTATTAACAACAGCACCCATTAATAATCCACCAGCAGAACCTCCCATGCCAATTATCTTTCCTTTGGAAGTATATTTTTTATCAATTAAATATTTTCCAACAGCAATATAATCTTCGAAGGTATTTTTTTTATTCATTAATTTTCCTTCTTTCCACCACTTCATTCCTTTTTCCATTCCACCTCTAATATGTGCGGTTACCCAAATGATATTTCTGTCAATCAAACTTAATTTTGTTGATGAAAAACCTGGTGTCATAGAATTCCCGTATGAACCATAACCATATAATAATAGATTTGCTGAACCATCTACTTTTGTATTTTTATGTCTAGTAATCGTTAATGGTACCATTCTTCCATCGTGAGAAGCACATTCAAGCCTTTCAACAATATATTCATCAGGATTATGCCCAGATGGAATCTCTTGTTCTTTTACAAGTTTTTTTTCTTTAGTTTTTAAATTATACAAATATGTTCTCCCTGGAGTTTTAGGAGAAGAATATGATAAATAAACTAAATCAGTATTCTTGTCTCTCTGAATACTAGATACACCAGGGACTATAACTTTTTCCTTTGTGAATATTAATTCTTCTTCTTTATTATTTTTTAGGTCTTTAACATATAATTTTGCTAAAGCATTTGAAATTTCTGATCTTATTATCCAGTTATTTAAAAAATTAAGTCCTCCAATTAATACCTCATTTTTTGCTGGAATATATGATTCCCAATTTTGATTTGCTAAATCTTTACACCTGTCAATTTTAAAGTCCTCAGCATTTTCATTGGTATGTTTATAAAAATATCCATCCCAAGAATTTACAGCGTAAATAATTCCTCTATTCCTTTCTTTAATTAGTTTAGGTTCTGGGTTTTTTTCATTAACTCCAAAATAATATTGTTCAGATGTATTATGATCTGATGTATTGATAAAATAGTATTTTTCATCTGAACTTAATCCAATACCAACAGTAAAAGCTTCGCTTTTTTCTTCAAAAATTAATTTATCATCCTTTACCGGACTTCCAAGTTTATGTTTAAATATTTTTCTTGGTCTATGATGTTCATCTAGCTTTGAGTAAAAAATATATTTATCATCCAGACTAAATTCTATACTTCCACTTGTTTCCTCAATTTTTTCAGTTACTAGCTTTTGACTTTCTATATTTCTGATATAAATGGTGTAATACTCTGAACCTTTAAGATCTAAAGAATAAGCAAGATATTTATCATTATAACTTACCTCTAAATCTCCTAAACCAAAATATTCAGTTTTTAATTTTTCTTTCTCTAGGTCTCCATTCCATATTTCTTCAATATTATTTGTTCCTATCTTTTTTCGAAGCTTTATAGAATAATTTCCTTTAGTTGTAGTTTTTGTCCAATATTCATAATTTTTGTCTTTATATGGCAAAGATTCATCTTCTAATTTTATTCTTCCTTTAATTTCATCAAAAAGTTTCTTTTTTATAATGCCTGTATCTTTCATTTGATATTCACAATAATTATTTTCTTTTTCTAAATATTGCCTTACTTCTGGTAAAAGTTTTGAACTATCTCTTAATACTTCTAATATATTTGGTTGGTGTATCCAGCTATAGTTGTCTTCCCAAGATATGTTGTGACAAGATTTTAATTCTGGTTTCTTTTGAAGCTGTGGTATTTTCATTTTGAAATTATTTTATATATATGAAAATCGTTTTGATAACACTTATTATTTTTGTCTTTGTGTATATTTTTCTTAATTGGTTTGCAAAAACTTCAGCAAAGAAAATTTCAAAAATGATAAGAACATTAATTATTATTTCATCAATTTTTTTAGCATTAGTCATGGCTTACGCAGGAAGATATGTATTTTCTCTACCTTTTCTTTTAGCAATATTGCCATTAATTAAAACAAAAGCTGGAATATCTTTATTTCAACTTTTAAGATTATGGGGTCTATTTAGAGTTTTAAAAAAATCTGGAAGATTTAATTTTAATAATTTTAATTATAGTAGTAACAGGGAAGGTATGTCAGTTGATGAATCATATAAAATCCTAAATTTAGATCCAAAAAAAAAATACTCAAAAGATGAAATTTTAAATTCTTACAAAAAGATTATGAAAAGAATTCATCCAGATATAAGTCCAGAATTAAATAATATAGCTACAATTGTAAATGAAGCCAAAGATAATATTTTAAAAAATTTATGAAAAAGAAATTAAATATTATGCATATAATCCTCTCTAAAAAATATTCAGGCTCAGAAAAGTATGTATGTGATTTGGCGAAATATCAAAATAAAATTTCTAACATATCCATAATAACTTCTAATAAAAATTCTTATTTTAATAAATTATTACCAAAAAAAGTTAATAAAATTGAAATTTCTGATTATTTTAAAAAATTTCAAATTAATAAAATAATTAAAAATTTGAAACCAGATATAATTCATTCACATCTTGGAGAGGCAACAAAATTATTAAATAAATCTAATAAATATAAAATTATTTCTACTCTTCATATGAATTATAAACATAGATATTATAAAAATTGTGATGCAATTATTGTTTCAAATAAAACTCAGTTTTCTCAAATTTCTAAAATTTTTAAAGGCAAAATATTTAAAAATTATCTTTGGATTAATTTAAAGAAAATATCACAAAATAAAAATATAATTAAAAAAAGATTAAATATACCTTTAAAAAATAAAGTTTTTGGATCAATAGGAAGATTCCATCCCCAAAAAGGATTTGATATAATTTTAAATTGTTTTAAGAGAGCTAGCCCAAAAAATACTACTCTACTTTTAATTGGCAATGATCATAATGAATATGCACATAAAATTAAAGGTTATAAAAATATTATTTTATTAGGGCACGTAGCAAACGTTTCTAACTATTACAATATATTTGATATAGCTATATTTGCTTCTAGATGGGAGACATTTGGATTTTCATTAATTGAGTCTATGAAATTTAAAATTCCAATTATTTCAAGTATACATATTGGAAATAAAGATTGGATCAAAAAATTTAATATATTTCCGATTAATTTAAAGAATGAAAAAGATATAGAAAAAAAAATAATTAGTCTAAGTAAAAAAAAATTAAATAAAAATAAATATAATTTGAAAATGTTTGATTATGAAAAAAATTGTAAAAAAATTAGCAATATATATAATGAAATTTTAAAAGATTAGATAAATTTAATTGTGTCATAAAATTATTTAATATAAATTTTACATATGGAACAAATTAAAGGTATTTATGCCGCAGGTTTATCTGTTTTAGATAAAGAGCTAGGCTTAGACTGCAAATCCACCATTGAACATGCTGAAAATACTATCGATTTAGGATGCCATGGTATAGTTTTTTTCGGGAGCACTGGTCAATCTCAGCTAATTTCATTAAGAGAAAAAATTCTACTAATAAATCAATTACCAACAAGCCGACATAAAGATAAATTTATAATTGGCACGGGTCTAAATTCATTGGGAGATAATATAAATATGATGAAAATATCAAAATCAATAGGTTTTGATAAATTTCTTATTATGCCACCAGCATATTATAAATATGGAGATGAAGAAGTCTTCAATTTTTATTCAAGAATAATTAAAGAAGTAAAAGACTGCAAAATAATATTATACAACTTTGAAAAATTATCTGGCTATAAGTTTAGTCATGAATGTATATATAAACTAGTAGAAAATTTTCCTAATCAAATAGTTGGAGTAAAAGATAGTTCATACAATTTATTTGAAAATTTAAAAATAGAAAATTTTTCTGTTATGCCAGGTTCAGAGTCAAAATTATTAAAAGGTTTAGAATTAGGCTGCTCTGGGATCATTACAGCTACTACAAATGTGACAGCATCAATAGCTAGAAACGTTTATGACAGATTTACAAAAGACTTAACTCAAAAATCAAATAAAAAATTATGTGAAATAAGAGAAGTTTTTGAAAAATACAATCTTATCTCAGGGCTTCATACATTCATGTCTCAAAAAGATGACAAATTTAAAAATTTATTGCCACCATTAAAAATTTTAGAAAGTAAAGAAAAAATTGATCTTCTCACAAATCTTAAAAACATTGAATTTGAAATTAATAAACTAAAAGCTGCCTGAAATGTATTTGGTTAACTTTTTAAATAAATTATTTAAATATGATGGATTTATTTTAATTGATGATAAATTAAATAAATTTGTCATTGGCAAACCAAAAAAAGAAAAACCAATAGAGGTTAAATTACTTGATAAAAGCTTAAATTATAAATTGCTCTTATATCCAGATTTATATTTTGGTGAGGCATATACTGACGGATCTTTAATAATTCAAAACGGAAGTATAACTGATTTTCTTGATTTAAGTTTTAAAAATATTGGCAGAGGTGATATAAATATATTTAGCAAGACTTTAAATAAAATTAAAGGTACATACAGATATCTTACAAATTTTAATAAAATTTTAAAATCAAAAAAAAATGTAAAACATCATTATGATATCTCTGAAAAATTATATGATTTATTTCTGGATGAAAAAAGACAATACTCTTGTGCTTACTTTAAAAATGAAAACGACACTTTAGAAGATGCTCAGAACAATAAAATTAATCATATAATAAAAAAACTGAATGTCTTACCAAATCAAAAAATTTTAGATATAGGATCTGGATGGGGCACATTAGCAATTGAAATTGCAAACAAAACAAAAGCATCTGTAACCGGAATTACACTTTCTCAGAATCAATTAGAATATAGTCAAAAAAAAGCTAGAGAACTTAATTTAGAAAATCAAGTTCAATTCAAACTAATGGATTATCGACAACTGAATGAAAAATTTGATAGAATAGTTAGCGTAGGCATGTTTGAACATGTGGGGAGGAAATTTTATCAAACATATTTTAATAAAATTTTTAATCTTTTGAATGAAGATGGTATTTCCTTAATTCACACTATTGGATCTGTTAACCCGCCTAGAGACCCACAACCATGGATTACAAAGTATATATTTCCAGGGGGATATACTCCAAGTTTAAGTGAAATATCAAGGCCAATTGAGAATTCAGGGCTAGTTATTTCTGACATGGAGGTCCTAAGAATGCACTATTCTCACACTTTAAGACATTGGAGGGAAAGATTTTTATCGAAAAAAGATATTGTTCTAGAAATGTTTGATGAGAAGTTTCTAAGAATGTGGGAATTTTATCTTGCTAGCTGTGAAATGGCATTTAAATGGGGAGATCAGATTGTTTTTCAACTGCAATTAAGTAAAAATTTAACAACAGTGCCCAATACTAGAGACTATATTTATTAATATTTTATTGATAAATCAAAACTAAATCAAATGAAAAAAAAGAAAAAAAAAATAGTTAAAAAAAAATATATCAAAAGGCAGAATTCGAAAAAAAATAAAAATAAAAAAAAACCAAAAAAAAAAAAAATTAAATATACTAAAATAAAATTAAAAACTAAAATAAAATTAAAAAATAAAAAAAATAAAAAAAATAAAAAATTAAAAAAAAAAACTAAATTTAAAAAGTCTGACAACCTAATATCACAGTCGATAAGATTACAGGAAAGTATAAAATCAAAATTTAATTTCAAATTTAATTTCAATATCCTAGTTATAGATAATTTTATATCTAAAATTTTTGAAAAGCTTGATTACAAAATTCAACAATTTAAAGAAATAAGAGCTGAAGAAAAAAGAAAAATAAAGCTTGAGGCTATTCAAAAGGCCGAAGAAGAAAAAATAAAATATAAAAAAAAAATAATTGAAGAAGAAAAAATAAAGTTAAAGTTGAAAGAAAAACAGCTTAAAGATGAAGAGAGACTGGAGAGAGAAAGAGCAAAAGATATAAAACTGTTTTTAAGAAAGGAGCAAGCTCTACTAAGAAAAGAGCAAGCAGAAAGACAAAAAAAATTCTTACAAGAATTGAAATTAGAAAAACAAATAGAAAAATTTAGAATTAGAGAAGTAAAAGAATTAGAACAACTTGAAAAATTAGCACTTAAAGAAAAAAGGGAGGATTATGCAGGTCTTCAAGATAGAATTGAAAAATTAAAAGTTAAATATCAACAAATCAGAGATCAAAAAATTAGAGAGAGGGTCGAAGCTCTTGGCGTTCAAGTTAAAGAAGGTGACAATAGAGAAGCACTATTACTTAAAGAAAAAGAATACAATATAGCGAGACAAAAAATTGAATTAGCTTTAGAAAGTTTTTATAGAAGTGCAAATAGTTTAGTTTTTCAATTAAATAAAAAATATATAACAAAACATATGTCAATTTTAAGATGTATAGATAGAAGATTTGAAACAGGAGAAATTTTTATTAAATGGGATGAATCCAACGATGATGAGTGGTTAATTTTAATTTATATAAAAAATAATTCTCCCGATGAAGGTATAGTAATTGAAGATAAATCCAATGAAGAAAAGAATTTTTCTCATGAATTTAAACCTAGTGAAATTTTTAAAGCATCGGATATGATGGTTGATGCTCTAACTCAACTAATAGCAAGAAAAAGATCAAAAAAAAATTAAATTTGAAGATCTTTTATAATTTTTTTTATTAACTCTATACTTTTGCTATTTTTTATAAGAGGATAAATTATTTTAGCTTGTTGTAAATCTTCGATAGCTTTTGAATCAGAACAATTTTAATTAGATTTTAACTTTTGAATCTGTTCCCATGCAGAATTAATAACCCTCATTTTAGTTTTGCTTTCTTCTATGACTTCTTGAGGAACTCCTTTACTTATTAATAAGTCAGGATGGTGTTCTTTACTTAATTTCAAGTATCTTTTTCTTATAACTTCAATAGCTTCATCAGGTTTACTCTCCAAAACAATATAAGGATTGAGTTTATCAGAGGATTTTCTACTTTCTTTTATGCTATTAAATTGAATTTCAGTTAATCCAAATATTTGTGAAATTTGTTCAATCATTTTATGTTCAGAGTCACTGACCTTTCCATCGGCCTCAGCTATATAAAAAAGTATATTTATAACTTCTTCCAGAACATTAATATTTCCTTTATAGATCTGAGCAATTTGTTGAGCATATGGCTCATAGCCTGCACTTTCTTCTTTAGCTTTATTAAATATTTTTCCGACTTGATCTAATTCATTTTCTGGAATTTTTAACTTATCTTTTACAGCTATCAATTCTTCTTTGCTCACTTGTCCATCGGCTTTACTTAGCTTGGCTGATAATACTATTAAAGATAATGCAAAAATTTGCTGAGGTTGAGCAAAAGATCCAAAACCAGCCCTTGACTTCGCTCTAGATATTTTTCCACCTATCAAAGAACCCAATAACATTCCAAAAGGTCCCCCAAGAGACAAACCTATCATTCCACCAATTAAACTTCCCCAAATTGCCATTATTCAAAATTTTTTAATCTATATTCCCAATTACCCATTTTGGAATAAGAAACTTTTATTATTAAATTGTTTTTTGGATTATACCATATATCAAAATTTAATTTTTTGTCCTCTGATAAATTTTCATCTTTTGACTTTAATTTGAAATGTTCAGCTAAATATTCTTTATTATTTATATTAATTTTTTCTTTTCCAATAAAAGTAACAATCTGTTCTTTTATACTTCCAGAAAGAGGGCTAATTTGTTTACTAGCTTTAAAAATTTTATGATTCCACCAATTTCCTATTATGCAATCTAAGCTTGCTTCTCCTTTGTAGGAAGATCCATCTATTATGAATTTTTTTAACGATTTATCGTAATTTAAATTTACATACTTTTCCTTATCATTTTGAAAAGTGGTTGACTTAAACTGAATTAATTTATCATTTTCATATTTTTCAGTTGCTTCACTTGATATTGAAAATACTGTTATTCCTAATAACTCAACTTTGAACTTAGTGTAATTTTTGACAGTCATATTTTTGTCTTTATGTTCGAAAAAGTAATTGCTGTAACCAATAACTTCTCCATTTCGAATGACATCCATTTCGATTTTTTTTATACCTTCATAGTGACTAGTGTGACAAAAAGCTTTAGACGTAAATAATAGGGTAATAATAAATATAAATTTTCTCATTTAATTGGATTTTAATTTAAGAAAGTATAAATAATAGTTTAAAAAAATGTTTTTAACTATAAAAAAAATACCAAAGGTTTCTTGGAGCTCGAAAAAACCCCTTAACCTAAAGCCTAAATTAACTACGTTTCTATTTTTGTGTTTTGGTTTAAGCTTATTTGGAATTGGAGAGGGGCTTTTATTAGTTTCTTATATTGGGGCTTCACCTTGGAGTGTATTTGCACAAGGTATATCATTACATGTTGATTACTCGATAGGTTTAATTACTTTTTTTACTAGTTTAGTTGTAATACTTCTTTGGGTTTTTTTAAGTCAAAAGCCAGGCATGGGAACAATATTAAATGCAATTATAATTGCAGTAATGATAGATATTTGTCTGAATTACTTTCAAACACCTGAGACTTTTACTGCTAAAATTTTATTGGCCTTTTTCTCTGTATTTTTGGTTGGAATAGGAAGTGGATTTTATTTAATTGCAAATTTAGGACCTGGGCCAAGAGATGGATTAATGACAGGATTACAAAGGAAAACTAATTTGCCAATTGCTTTAGTTAGAGCTTTTATGGAAATAACTGTAGTTTCGATAGGTTGGTATTTAGGAGGAACTGTTGGTATAGGAACTTTACTATTTGCTTTTGGCGTAGGACCTGCTGTAGCTTTAGGATTATTTTTGGTAAATAAAATGTTCCCTTAAAAAGTGATACATGCAACCATAATGATTTAGTATAATCGAATCATGTGGTTTGTTAGAAAAAGACTACATAAATTTGTTAGATTAACCATTAGACCACCCTGAATAAGGTATTTAATTTTTATTATAAAATTTGAGTAGTAAATAGATAAAGTCCATAAATAGCAAAAAGTATTCCTGTAAGACGCAATAAAATCGAAGATATAGCTGTTTTAATTGAAAAGTAGCCGATCCCAACTCCAAAAATATGTAGAGCTGATGTTCCACAAATAAATCCTAACACAAACAAAAGCGGGTTAGCAGCAGCAGGAACTTCTATTCCATGAGCAATTCCATGAAATAAACCAAAAATTCCAACAAAAACCATAATTAACATTGTTGGAATTTTTTTTTCAATACTAATTCCAAATCCTAAAAGAATAACAGACAAAATAATTCCAACTTCTACAAAGAAGAATTCATTAATAATTAATAAAAAACCAAACACGCCTCCAAGAGTCATTATAATCACAAATGTTGCTGGCACTGTCCATATAGCTTTTCCACCAATTTGTGCCGATACTATTCCAACACTTATCATTGCAAGAAAGTGATCAAAACCTAATACCGGATGAGAAATTCCATCAAAGAAACCAACCATGCCAGTAAAATTATGAGCAATTGCAGGAAATGGATAAACTAATAAACAGATTAGAAAAATAAAAAGATTTTTATTCAAGATAATTTTTTTTTTTAAAAAATAATTTTTTTATAATTATATATACTAAAAAAAATAAAACTAATAATACAATGTGAGGTATATATGCCGCAACATCAAATTTTTTCCAATGAACTATATCCATATAGGGTCCAATATAAAAAATAATTGGTGTCCAAGTAAGTATTTTTTCAAAAGTATTTGATCCAAAAAATTCAGCTTCACCAACAGCTAAAGAATAATTTCCAATATTGTCATTATTATATACTTTAATAATGTAAGTTCCTGAACTAATTAAAAAACTTTTTTTAAAACCTGTTTCCTCATTCAATTCCCCACCTATTTCAGGACCTTTCCAATACCAGTCTCTTGCGTAAGGTTCATACCAAGGTTCCCAATTAAAATTAGATCCATTAGCTTGATATACAATATTATTATTTTCATCAGTAACTTCTAAAGATAACCAAATATAATTATCATTAACTTTTGGACTTAATATGCTTGCATAAAACAAAAAATCTTTTTCACTTTTAACTCTATAATAATGTGGCTCACCGTTTAATTTTGAATAATATGCTTTTGAAATCTCCGGATTTATTACTTCATGAGGCTCTTCTTTTGTTGGATTATAATTAATTAGTTTTGGTTGATGAGCTAAAGCTTTTATCGAAATTAAAACCAAAAATAAAGAAATAATAAGTTTCATGATACTTATATTATAATTATGATATAAAAAAAAAACCCCCAAATAAATCGGGGGTTTTTTGAATTTTTGTTCGCGTATAATGGGGATTACATTCCCATGCCGCCCATTCCTCCCATGCCGCCCATTCCTCCAGGAGGCATTCCACCAGGACCTGCATCTTTTTCTTCAGGTTTATCTGCAACCATTGCTTCTGTTGTAACTAAAAGTCCTGAAATTGAGGCTGCATCTTGTAATGCAGTTCTTACAACTTTTACAGGATCAATAATTCCTTCTTTGAACATGTCAACATATTGTTCTGTTTGAGCATCATAACCTTGAGTAGGTTTATTTCCTTCTAAAAGTTTGCCCACTATAACTGAACCATCAACTCCTGCATTTGTCGTGATTTGTCTAATTGGTGCTTCCAATGCACTTTTTATAATATCAACACCTGCTTTTTGGTCTGATCCTTTAACTTTTACTTTGTCAAGATCTTGTGAAGCGTAAAGAAGTGCACAACCACCGCCAACTACTATTCCTTCTTCTACTGCTGCTCTAGTTGCATTTAATGCATCTTCAACTCTATCTTTTTTTTCTTTTACTTCTACTTCTGTTGATCCACCAACTTTAATAACAGCTACTCCACCTGCTAACTTAGCAAGTCTCTCTTGTAGTTTTTCTCTGTCGTAATCTGAAGTTGTTTCTTCTACCTGTTGTTTAATCTGAGCACATCTTGCTTCAATATCAGATTTTTTACCTGAACCACTTACAATTGTACTATTTTCTTTATCAACTTTAACTCTTTTGGCCGATCCAAGATCATTAATTTTTACATTTTCTAATTTAATACCTAGATCTTCAGAGATAACTTGTCCACCTGTTAATATTGCTATATCTTCAAGCATTGATTTTCTTCTATCACCAAAACCTGGAGCTTTAACTGCAACAACTTTTAGACCTCCTCTAAGTTTGTTAACAACTAGAGTTGCTAATGCTTCGCCCTCAACATCTTCAGAAATAATCATTAGCGGCCTTCCAGCTTGTACAACAGCTTCTAAAAGAGGAACCATAGGTTGCAAATTAGTTAATTTTTTTTCATGTAATAAAATTAGAGGATTTTCTAATTCTGTTGTCATTTTTTCTGCATTAGTAACAAAGTAAGGAGAAAGATAACCTCTATCAAATTGCATTCCTTCAACAACATCAAGTTCTGTTTCGATACTTTTAGCTTCTTCTACAGTGATAACGCCTTCATTACCAACTTTCTGCATAGCTTTAGCAATCATATTTCCAATTTCTTTATCTCCATTAGAAGAAATTGTTCCGACTTGTGCAATTTCATCACTATCTTTAACTTTTTTAGCAGATGAAATTAATTTTTCTTTAACATGTTCTACCGCAGCATCTATTCCCCTTTTTACATCCATAGGGTTCATGCCAGCAGTAACATATTTACATCCTTCTTTCACAACTGCTTGAGCAAGTATTGTTGCTGTTGTTGTCCCATCGCCAGCTTCGTCATTAGTTTTGCTAGCCACTTCTTTTACCATTTGAGCACCCATATTCTCAAATTTATCCTCAAGATCAATTTCTTTTGCAACTGTAACACCATCTTTTGTAGTTCTTGGAGCACCATAAGATTTGTCTATAACTACATTTCTTCCTTTTGGTCCAAGAGTAACCTTTACTGTATTTGCAAGTATATCAACTCCTTTTAACATTGCTGATCTAGCATCCGAGTCGAACTTTACTATTTTAGCCATTATAAATTCTCCTTAATTAATTATTATTTTCCAGTTGAAATACCCATAATGTCAGACTCTTTCATTATACTGTATTCTTTACCATCAATTTTGACTTCAGTTCCTGACCATTTTCCAAAAAGAACTTTGTCACCAACTTTAACATCCATAGGGATTAGTTTTCCATCATCAGTTTTAGCTCCACCACCTACCGCAACTACTTTTCCTTCTTGAGGTTTTTCTTGAGCTGTATCTGGAATGATAATACCACCAGCAGTTTTTTCACTACTGTCTAATACTTCGATTAATACTCTATCATGTAACGGTTTAAACTTCATATAAACTCCTTTAAATTAGCATTCATATAGCTACCTAACCGAATTTTTTCAAGATCAAGGATAAAATATATAGAATTTAAAAAAGCAAGGAATTAAAGACATTTTTAAGTTATACCTCCATTATGAGAGAAAACTTAGATCAATTTGGCTTAAAATCTATTGTAGATAATTATGATTTGTTTTTTATAGATATTTGGGGAGTGGTGCATAATGGAATTAATTTACATAATAATTCAATTCAAGTTTTAGAAAATTTATCAAATTTAAAGAAAGAATTTGTGCTTTTAACTAATGCTCCAAGGCCAAATTCTACAGTAATAAATTTTTTGAAAAAAATGGGTCTTAATAACTATCATGAAAATGTTTTTACTTCTGGAGAAGCGGCTCTTAAGTATTTGATTAAAAACTTAAAAGATCAGAAATTTTTTCATATAGGGCCACCAAGAGATTTTGATTTATTTAAATCTTTTGAAAAAAATAAAGTTTCAAATATAAAAAATGCTGACTACTTATTATGTTCGGGGCTTTTTGACGAATATAATGATGATTTGAATTATTATAAAAGTTTATTTTTAGATCATGTTCATAAGAAAATGATCTGCACAAACCCAGATTTAATTGTTGATAGAGGAAATAAAAGAGAATTTTGTGCCGGTTCAGTAGCGCAAGTTTTTAAAGAAATTAAAGGCCAGGTCATTTATTTTGGAAAACCATATCCTCCAGTGTATAATTTATCTTCAGATACTAAAAATAAAAAAGTACTATGTATAGGCGATAATTTAAACACTGATATAAAAGGAGCAAATATTCAAAATTATGATTGTTTATTAATTACTGGTGGAATACATAGACAGGAAATTTCAAAATATAAATTAAGTCAAGTGGTTGAGAAGTATAAAGTTAATATTAATTATTTTCAAAAAGATTTAAAATGGTAAACAAAATAAAAATCTATAAAGATTTTAAAATAGATAAATCTCACAAAAATTCAATCATACTGATAGGAAATTTTGATGGTTTACATTCTGGTCATCAAAAACTTTTTAAGGAAGCGCAAAAATATAAAAAAAAATTTAAAGTAAAAATTGGCGTTGTAACTTTTGATCCTATGCCAAAAATGTTTTTTAATAATAAAATTACAAATTACAGAATTTCAAATTTTGATCAAAAAATAGATTATTTAAATAAATTTGAAGTAGATTTTTTAATAAATAAAAATTTTAACTTACAATTTTCAAAAATAACTAGCCATAGATTTATTATAGAAATTTTATCAAAAAAATTAAAAGCAAAATTTATTTTTGTAAGTAATAATTTTAGATTTGGTTACAAAAGAGAAGGAAATGTAAAATTATTGGAATACTACCAATCTATTTGTAATTACAAATTAATAAAACCAAAACCTCTAAAAAAAAATAATAAAATTGTTTCATCTACCTTTATAAGAAAATTACTAGAAAAAGGTTATTTGGATAAAGCAAATAAACTTTTAGCAAGAAAATGGACTATAGAAGGTAAAGTTACCAGAGGAAGAATGATGGGAAAAAAAATAGGATTTCCTACATGTAATATAGATATTGAAAATTATGTTATGTCAAAACCAGGCGTATATGCAGTAAAAGCAACAATAAATAAAACAAAAAAAATTTATAAGGGAATAGCAAATTTAGGGTTTAGACCAACTTTTAACCAAAAAAAAATATTATTGGAGGTAAATTTATTTAATTTTTCTGGAAATATTTATAATAAAAAACTATCAGTAGAGTTCTTAAAATTTATTAGAGAAGAAAAAAAGTTTAAAGGAATAGATGAATTAAAAATTCAGATAAAAAAAGATATTTTAAAAGTAAAAAAAATTAAATGAGCAAAGAACACATAAATCTTCCTAAAACAGCTTTTTCAATGAAAGCGGGATTACCAGTCAAAGAGCCTAAAATAATTGAATATTGGGATAAAATAAATTTGTATAAAAAACTTCGAGAAAAGACTAAAGGAAAAGAAAAATTCATCCTTCATGATGGTCCTCCATATGCAAATGGAAATATACATATGGGCACAGCTTTAAATAAAATTCTAAAAGATATAATTACTAAATTTCATCAAATGGACGGAAAGGATTCAGTTTATGTGCCAGGATGGGATTGTCATGGTTTACCAATAGAATGGAAAATAGAAGAAGAGTATAAAAAAAACAAAAAAAATAAAAATGATATACCGATTGTAGAATTTAGAAAAGAATGCAGAGAATTTGCTAATAAATGGATTAAAGTTCATAAAGAACAATTTAAAAGATTAGGTGTAGTTGGAGATTGGGAAAATTATTATTCCACAATGAGTTATGATGCGGAAGCACAAATTGTTAGAGAGCTAGGAAAATTTTTATCAGAAGGAAGCTTATATAGAGGTTATAAGCCAGTTTTGTGGTCAACTGTTGAAAAAACAGCATTAGCAGATGCTGAAGTAGAATACCTAGATCATACATCTGATACAATCTATGCCTGTTTTCTAGTTAAGGAAAGTAAAATAGAAGATTTAATTGGATCCGAAATAATAATATGGACCACTACTCCGTGGACAATTCCAGCTAACAAAGCATTGGCATACAGTCCAATTTTAACTTATGCAATAATAAAAATTAATGATGAAGGAAATTTTAAAAATAAGCAAATTGTAATTGCTAAGGATCTTCTAGAAACTGTAATTAAAGAATGTAAAATTAAAAATTTTGATATTGTTAAAGAATTTAAAGGAAAAGAATTTAAAGGTACAATCTGTAAACACCCATTTTTAGACATGGGTTATAACTATGATATTCCTATGCTTGAAGCAGGATTTGTTACAACCGAACAAGGAACCGGAATAGTACACTGTGCACCCAGTCACGGACCAGATGATTTTAATTTGTGTTTAAGCAATAATATTAAAGCATTAGAAACAGTAGATGATGATGGAAAGTATACAAAAAATATAATTAAATTTGAAGGTATCCATATTTTTAAAGCCAATCCTATTGTTATCGAAAATTTAATTAACCAAAAAAAACTTCTTGCAAATGGCAAGTTAACTCATTCCTATCCACATTCTTGGAGATCAAAAGCTCCATTAGTTCATAGAGCCACAGCACAATGGTTTATATCTATGGAAAGTCATGGTTTAAGATCAAAATCACTCAAGGCAATTGATCAAACAACATTTTATCCTAGTAAGGCAAAAGAAAGGATAAAATCAATGATAGAAACTAGGCCAGATTGGTGTGTTTCAAGACAGAGAGTTTGGGGAGTCCCCTTACCAATATATTTATCTAAAAATGATGGTAAGCCACTTATAGACAAGGAAGTATTTGAAAATATTGCAAAAATATTTGAAAAAGAAGGATCTGATTGTTGGTTTTCAGATGATCCACAGAAGTTTTTAGGAAATAAGCATAAATCAGAAGACTACGAGAAAATGACAGACATTGTGGAGGTTTGGTTTGATAGTGGATCTACTCACTCCTATGTTTTGGAAAAAAGAGAAGATTTAAAATGGCCCGCTTCAATGTACCTCGAAGGTTCAGATCAACATAGAGGCTGGTTTCACTCATCTTTGTTAGAATCATGTGGCACTAGAGGCAAAGCACCCTTTGAGAGCATCTTATCTCACGGATTCGTGGTTGATGGAAAAGGACTTAAAATGTCTAAATCAATGGGAAATGTTATCGCCCCAGAAGATATATTAAAAAAATATGGTGCAGATATTTTAAGAATTTGGGTAGCATCTTCAAATTATGCAGAAGATTTACGAATTGATTACTCAATATTAGATCAACATGCAGAGTCATATAGAAAAATAAGAAATACTTATAGATATTTATTAGGTAATATTTGTGACGAATATAAAGATAATAGTTTTAAAAATTTAGATATTAGCAATCTACCAGATCTAGAAAAATATATATTACATAGAATTTATATAATAGATAAAAATTTTCACAAATATTTTAAATCATATAATTTTCATAATCTATATAAAGAATTATTAAATTT
This sequence comes from uncultured Pelagibacteraceae bacterium, assembly GCA_902568235.1. Lineage (GTDB taxonomy): Bacteria > Pseudomonadota > Alphaproteobacteria > Pelagibacterales > Pelagibacteraceae > Pelagibacter. The sequence continues at coordinate 155,630 of CACFPS010000002.1, forward strand.
TTGTACTGTTGAACTTTCAGCTTTTTATTTTGATATTAGAAAGGATCTTCTTTATTGTGATCCAATAGATTCAAAAAAAAGATTAGACTGCATATTGGTCTTAAATATTATACTCCAATGTTTGTTAAAATGGTTTGCTCCAATATTATCATTTACAACAGAAGAAATTTATAGGTTAATAAATAAAGGTGACGAAAAAAATAGTATCCATTTAAACAATTTTGCTAAAATCCCAGAGAATTGGAAAAATGAAAAATTAAATAGTAATTGGCAAAAAATTAAAAAAATTAGAGATCAAGCTAATATCAGTATCGAAGCACAAAGAGCAGAAAAAAATATAGGCTCAAGTCTTGAAGCGAATATTCAAATTAAATTAAAAGAACAACTTTACAATATAGTAAAAAAAGAGGATTTTTCAGAAATTTGCATAACATCTTCTGCTTTAATTATTAAAGACGATAATATTGAAGATGATATAAAAGTTTTTACAAAAAAAGCTGAAGGAGACAAATGTCCAGTTTGTTGGAAAATTAGCAAAGATGACTGTAAAAGACATAGCCATTTAAAACTTTAATGAAAAGTGAAAAAAATAAAAAAATAATCATTAGTATTCTATTATTATTTTTTGTGTTTATTTTAGATAGGGCAACTAAAACAATAATACTCAACATCGCAGAAGAAACAGGAAAAGTTGATATTTATGTTAATTCATTTTTAAACTTATTTTTAGTGTGGAATAAAGGCATAGGATTTGGCTTGTTATCATTCGATCAAAAATTTATTTATAATGGAGTTACGGTTTTTATTTTTTTAATTAACCTTATAATTATTTATCTAATATTTACTGAAAAAGGTTTAAAAACCTTTTTTTTATTAATTATTTTGGGTGGATCTTTAGGAAACTTATTTGACCGATTTTATTATAGCGCGGTTCCAGATTTTATAGATTTGAATTATAAAGGATATCATTGGTTTACTTTTAACGTAGCCGATATATTTATCACAATTGGAATTATATGTCTTATTTTTGCTGAAATTTTCAATTATAAGAATCTAAAATGAAAATAAATAAATTTAAAGTTATTTTAATTTTGCTTATACTCATATTTTTGCACTCATGCCAAGGTGCAAGAGATATTGTTCAAGGAAAAAAAAGATCTAAAAGCGCAGATGAATTCTTAGTTGAAAAAAAAAATCCTCTAGCCATGCCGCCAGATTTTAATAAGTTGCCAATTCCAGGACAAAGTGAAGATGAAGAATCTAATTCAACCAAAGATTCAGCAGATGTTAAAAATTTGTTAAATTTAAGTGAACAAAATCAAATAGATAAAAACAATAAAACAAATAATAAAAGCACAGAAATCGAAAGTACAGTTTTGCAAAAAATTCAATAATTGATGCTTACAAAAAATATTAAATTTTCTAATTTTTATAAAAAAAAAAATAATAGTTTAAGAAATAAATTAATCAAAATTTTTAATACAGATAAGATTTTAGAAACTTATCCTTTATTAAATTCATTAAATAAAAATTATAAATATAGTTATGGACGAAATTTAATAAAAAAACTTAAAAGATACAATTCATTTAATATAATTGGAATGGGTGGATCAATACTAGGTGCCGAGGCTATATATTATTTTTTGAAGAATAAAATAAAAAAAAATTTTTTTTTTTTCAATAATCTTCAGAGTAGTAGAATTTTAGATATTAGAAAATTAAAAGCCAATATAATCATATCAAAATCAGGAAATACACTTGAAACAATTTCAAACTTCAATTTGATATTGAATAAAGAAAAAAAAAATAAAAATATAATTATCACAGAGCAAAAGAATAATATTCTGAGAAAAATAGGTGAAAAATTAAATGCCGAGATTCTTGAACACAAAGATTATATAGGTGGAAGATATTCGGTCTTTTCAGAAGTTGGAATGCTTCCAGCAGAACTTATGGGTTTAAATCCGAGAAAATTTAAAAAATTTAATAACTTAGTTAAAAGTAAAAAGTTTATAAATTCTTTAGTTGATAATGTAGCTTTTATCTATGAATTAATTAAAGAGGGAAAGAAAAATTCGGTTATTTTAAATTATGATGAAAAATCATTAAATTTTTTTAAATGGTATCAACAACTAACTTCAGAAAGTCTAGGAAAAAAATCAAAGGGTGTATTTCCAATAATTTCTTCTATGCCAAAAGACAATCATAGCTTACTTCAGTTATATTTAGATGGTCCTAAAAACAATTTTTTTACTTTTTTTAGTGTAAGAGAAAAAAATTCGCAAAAAATAAATAAAAGTTTACTATATAACAATTACTCAATTTTAAAAAAAAAAAATTTTCAGCAAATAATCATTTCACAAAAGAAAGCAACAGAAAATGTTTTCAAAACTAAAAAAATTCCTTATAGAGTTTTTGAAATTATTAGAAGAAATGAAGAAGCAATGGGTGAATTGTTTACTTTTTTCATTTTAGAAACAATTTTGCTAAGTAGATTATTAAAAGTAAATCCTTTAAACCAACCTTCTGTTGATCTAATAAAAAAAGAGACTCAAAAAATTTTGCATTAATTTATCTTACCAAAAATAATTTTTGATATACCATAGATTTGCTCTCTACTAATATTTAATTCATTTTTAAATTCTTCTTTAGTTTTTCTATTTCTGTGAATAATAATTAGTGTTTTTTTACTTACAATTTTCGAGTCTTTAATTTTTTTAAGCAATAATTTTATGTTGCTATCTCTAAAAGGAGGATCAAGAAATATAATTTCAAATTTAATATTTTTTAAATCTAAATAATTTTTATAAATATCCTTATTAAAAATTTTTGCTTCTTTTTTTAATTTTAATATTTCGATATTTTTTTTTAACACTTGTAAAGATTTTTTATAATTTTCAAAAAAGTATACTTCCTTAGCTCCTCTTGAAATACATTCAATGCCAAATGATCCAGTTCCTGAAAAAAGGTCTAAAATTTTTGCATTTTTTAAGTCTACGTACTCATCTTTAGAATGTGTTATGATATTAAAAATAGACTCTCTTACTAAATCTTTTAATGGCCTGGTTAATTTATCTAATGGATTATTAATCCTTTTTCCTTTTAAAAAACCTCCAACTAATCTCATCTTATTTAATAATTTTAAATCCAATATCTTTTCTAAAAAAACCATCTTTCCAATTAAGTTTTTTAATTACTGAGATTGCCTTTTCTCTTGATGTTTTATATTTATCTGTAATAGAAATAATATTTAGGACTCTTCCTCCAATAGACACTATGGTATTATTTTTATTTATTGTTCCTGCATGATAAATATGAGTGTCTTTTTCTTTTTTAAGAATATTTAAGTTTTGTATCTCAGATTGTTTTATATAATTTTCAGGATATCCTTTAGAGCAAAGAACGATACAAAGACTTTTCTTATCAATCCATTTAATAAAATAATTTTTATCTAATTTTTGTTCAACACAAAAATTTATTATTTCTAATAAATCATTTTTTAATAGTGGTAAAATTGTCTGACATTCCGGGTCTCCCATTCTTACATTGTATTCTATTAAGTATGGCTCATTATTTTTGATCATTAATCCCGCATAAAGAAAACCTTTATAATTATTTCCTGATTCATTTAATGCTTTGAAGGTTGGTTTAATTATTTTTTCAATTATTTTTTTTTCAAGCTCTCTATTTATTAAGCCAGATGGAGAATATGCTCCCATGCCGCCAGTATTCTTCCCAGTATCTCCTTCGCCAACTCTTTTATGATCTTGAGCAGTATTAAAATTTTTAAAATGTTTACCGTCAGAGATAACAAAATAACTCATTTCATCCCCTCTCAAAAATTCTTCAATAAGGATTTGCTTAGCTCTACCAAATTTTCCGTTAAAAATTTCCATAACAGCATTTGATGATTCTTCAAAATTTTCACAAATATAAACACCCTTTCCAGCCGCCAAACCATCAGCTTTTATAACAATTGGAAATTTTGAATTTTTTAAAAAATTAATCGTGTCCTCTTTTTTTTTAAAAATATTAAAATTTGCTGTTGGTATATTATATTTTTTACAAATTAATTTTGTAAAAGTTTTTGATCCTTCAAGTTGAGCACAAAATTTATTTGGACCAAAAACTTTAATTTTTTTTTTCTCAAGGAAATCAGCAATTCCATCAACCAAAGGTTTTTCTGGTCCAACGATTATGATATTTATATTTTTATCTTTTGCAAACTTTCCGATTTTAGAAAAATCGTTTAGATCTATATCAATATTTTCTGCTATTAGATTAGTTCCTGCATTTCCTGGAATACAGTATAATTTTTTTAAATTTTTTGATTTTGATATTGATTCAGCTATTGCATGCTCTCTTCCACCGCTTCCTAAAATTGCAATTTTCATAATTTTTTATATATAACTTAATAATGAAGAATAAGTTAGCTAAATTAAAATATTTGCCAAATAGTTTTGAAATATTAGAAGATGGAGATCATGTTATTTGTGCGATAAGTGGAAAAAAAATTCAATTAGAAAATCTAACTTATTGGAATGTAAATGAGCAAGAACCTTATTTTTCTTATATTGAAGCATCAAAAAAGAGAGAGAATAATAATAAATAGATTATTTTTTCCATCTATCGTGAGTCCAAATCCATTGCGTGGGGTTTTTAAGTATCATTTTCTCCAACACGCGATTTAAATATATAGTGATCTCATCAATAGTTTTATTTTTGTTTATATTTATTGGCCTTGAAATATATATTTTAAAATTAAATTTATTAAATCTTTCAATATAAACTGGCACCAAAATGCATTCATATTTTTTAATTAATTGTGCAGGTATGGTTGTGGTGGTTGCCTCTTTCCCAAAGAAATCTACTTTACTTCCTTCGGTAACTCTTTGATCAATCATTAAGGCAACAGACGATCCTTTTTTAATACACTCTAATAATTTTCTTGTTCCCGACTTACCTTTTTTAATTTGTTTTTTGCATATAAATTTTAATCTTATTTTTTCCATAACTTGATTTAAAAAAGGATTATTTAGAGGTCTATATATTGCAGCTAGATCGATCCCAGACTTTTCTATTTGCATCGCCATTAATTCAAAATTGCTAAAATGACCGGATACAAAAACTGCAATTTTTTTTTCTTGTATAATATTTTTTAAATGCTCTTCACCTTCAACTTGAAGATATTTTTTTAGTTTATCATTCCTAAAGTTTTTTATAAATGGATATTCTGCAAATATTCTTCCATAATTTCCAAGCACCTCAGAGGAAAAATTTGTATTATTAGATTTTTTAATTTCCTCGATTTGATTTATAGTTTCTTTAATTTTTTTTTTAGATTTAAAGAAAGCTCCTAAATACTTCCCTATTATAAAACCTAAATTGGATGCATTTTTATAACCTATTATTTTGAATATAATAAAAAAGAAATAAACTATTAAAAATTGCAAAAAGTATATAATTTTTTTCATAATTTTTTTATTAAAAATTTATTAAAAGAAGATTGATTAACTATTTTAAGTTCAATACTAGCAAAGTATATATTTTTTTGATTGTTTTTATTAAGTCTCAAATAATCTTTTTCTGTTGTAATTATTTTTAAACCTTTTTTTTTGGCCCTACTATGAATTTTTAAAATATCTATTTTTGAATAATTATAGTGATCAGGAAATGTTAAATAATCTTCAATTTTAAATTTGTTTTTTATTAAGGTATTTTTAAATTCCCATGGAGATCCAATTCCTGAAAAAGCTAAGAACTTTTTACTTCTGTCAAACTTATTTAAATTCTTTATTTTATATTCACTTTGGAACAGTTCGATTTTATTATTATAATATTTTATTTTATTTTTAAGTTTATTATTTTTTTTTTTTCCATTTATGAAAACTGCATCATATTTACTTAAATTTGATAAATTTTCCCTTAAAGGTCCCGCAGGTATCAATAAACCATTACCAACTTTTGATGTGGCATTGAAACAGGCTATAGATATATCGTATTTTATTGATTTTTCCTGTAATCCGTCATCAATAATTGCTAAACCAAAACCTTTCCTTTCTGCTTTTATTAGACATAACGATCTATTTCGATCACAAATTAAATTACCATGTTTAATTAATAATTTTTGTTCATCTTTTTGATCTTTGTATTTTTTTTTTATAAAAACTGTTTTGTATTTTTTTTTCAAAATTTTATTGATTAATATAGAAAGAGGTGTTTTCCCTGTACCACCTATGTATATATTCCCCACACAAATGGTTTTGATGTTATATTTTGTTTTTTTTTGTAAAGTTTTTAAATAATTTATAAAACTAAATGTTAGACTAATTGGATAGAGTAATAATGAAATAAAATTTATATTTTTCCAGAATATTGGTTGTTTTAATTTCATTTATAAATAGTTATCTAAATCTTTAATTATATTTTTTAATATTTTTTCTCCTTTTAAATATAATTTTTTTGTACTTAAATTTTGTTTTTTTAAATTCAATCTTTTATTAATTATTTTAGTCATTTCTGTTTTATTTTTAACCATAGATGAAAATTTAAGTTTATTTAAAAATTTGTAAACTTCTTTAAAATTTTTTATATGAGGTCCATGGATTACATAATTACCCAATCTGGCCGGTTCAAGAGGGTTTTGACCTCCATGAGGTATAAAGGATCCACCCATAAAAACGAAATTTGATAATTTATAAAAATTTGATACTTCTCCATAGGCATCCACGAGATATATATCAGAGTTTTTATTTATTTTATTATTTGATGAGTGAGTTACAACATTTAAATTCATTTTTTGCAAATCGTTTATTATTGTTTTTTTTCTATTGATGTGACGAGGTATTAAAATTGTAATTAATTTTTTTTTATTTAATTTAATTTTCTTGTGAATAGATGCTATTATTTTTTCTTCACCTTCATGAGTACTTGCCGCACACCATGGTATTCTATTTGCAAATTTTTTATCTAAATTTTTATTAAAATGAGAATCTTTTTGTCCATAATATTTTAAATTTGCAATTTTATTTATTTTTCTTACACCAAGAATTTTTAGGTATTTTCTTGTTTCTAAATTTTGTGGAATGCTCATTGTAATTTTATTAAAAATCGCTTTAGATGAATTTGGAAAAGTTATCCATTTTTTATAACTTTTATCTGTAATTCTGGCATTTAAAAGAATTATTGGAACTTTTTTATTGTATAGTTGCCTAATCATATTTGGCCAAATTTCAGAATCTACAAAAATTGATAAATGAGGATTCCAATAATTTAAAAATTTTTTTACGAAAAAATTTATATCAATTGGAAAGAACTGATGAATTGTTTTCTTTAAATTATATTTGGAGATTATGTGAGATGAACTTAATGTGTTAGAAGTAACAAGAATCTGTTTTATATTTTGTCTTTTTTCAAACTCGATAATTAGTGGAATAATTGTTTTAATTTCTCCTACACTTGCTCCATGAAACCAAAGTATTTTACCTTTTTTTGGTCTTTTCGAAAAAAAGCAAAATTTTTCTTTAAATCTGCGTGGGTTTTCTTTTCCGATTAATATTCGATAAAAAATAATTATTGGTGATAAAATTAATATTATTAATAAGGTAAAATTGTATAAAAAATACATTAATTATTTTTTATCTGTCTATTATAAAAGCTTTTATAAGTTTCTGATTCTTTAATAAGGACATCATGTTTTCCTCTGTCTATAATTTTTCCTTTATCCATCACAAATATTTGATTTGAATTTAATATTGTTGATAGTCTGTGGGCAATTACTATTGTGGTTTTATTTTTTGTTAATATTTCTAGAGCCTTTTGTATTTTTTCCTCGGTATCAGAATCCAAGGATGAAGTGGCCTCATCTAATAAAACAATTTTGCTGTCTTTTAAAAAAGCCCTTGCGATCGAGAGTCTTTGCTTTTCTCCCCCAGATAATTTTACTCCATTTTCGCCAATATTTGTATTGAATCGATTTTCTAATTTATTAATAAATTCTGAGCACATTGAAGCTTCAGCGGCTTCAAATACTTCATCATCTTTAGCCTCAGGTTTTGCATATTTAATATTATTAAAAACAGTATCATCAAATAATGTAATATTTTGATCCACTATTGATATTTCTTTTCGGAGAGAAAATAGGTTAACATCATTTAAGCTTTGTCCATCTATTGAGATTTCACCTGAAGTTGGGTCATATATTCTAGGAATTAAATTTAGCAAAGTTGATTTGCCAGATCCACTGAGACCAACTAAAGCGGTCATTTTTTCACCTTCTATATAAATATTAATATCTCTTAGGACATCATTTGCAATATTAGATTCATAACTAAAATTAACATCTTTAAATTTAATAGATCCATTATTTAAATTTAAATTAGGGAGGTTTTCATTCTTGGTAATTCTTTTTTTCATGTCAATGATAGGAAGAATTCTTTTTGCGGCAGCCATTCCTTGTCCAAATCCAACATTAATAGTGGCTAAAGATTTGACAGGTTGATAGGCAAGCATCATTGCAGCTAAAAAAGAGAAAAAATTATTAATACTCAGTTGATTATTCATTATTAATTTTCCAGAATAGAATATAAGAATAGCAATCATTATACCCGTTAAGATCTCCATTATTGGGGTTGCTCTAATATAAATGGTATAAATTTTGATAGTTTTATCTTTCAATTTATTTACAAATTCTTCGGATCTCTTATATTCAAAATTTTCTCTTTGAAAGATTTTAATTATTTTATGATTTTTAAAAAGATCAATCAAATATCTATTTAAATCTCCAGATTTTTCCTGAGCTTCTGTAGTGACTTTTCCTGCTCTTTTGCCTAATCTTTTTGCAGCAAATGAAGCTAAAGGTATCATGATAATTGCAATTAAAGATAATTTCCAATTTTGTATAAACATAACTATTAGTAAACCAATTAATGTCATGCCATCTTTAAACAATGCCAAAAAAGAAGAGCTCAACATTCCAGTTATCTGGTTTACATCAAAATTTAGGTTGGAAACATAATTTCCAGAATGCTTTTTTTCTATAGATTGAGTATCTGCATCAATAAAAGAGTTTAACATGTTTGTTTGTAATTTTTTTTTAACTTCCTCGGCCACTTCTATCATTATTACTTTTGCCATATAAAGTGAAATTCCTTTTGTAGAGAAAGCTAAAATAATTAAAAAAGGAATAATAAAAATAAGAGTTTGATCTCTATTAATAAAAATTTTTTCTATGGCTGGGTCTAAAAGCCAAGCAGTTGCAGATGTGCTACCAGCAACCAGTAATGAAAAAATAACTGCTAATAAAATCTTACTTAAAAATTTTTTTGTATAATCCTTATAAAGTCTTTTTAAAATTTCAATTTTTGTCATCTAGATTAATTTTCCAATCAAAATATTTATAAAAATTATTAAACCTAAAAAGTTATTACTTTTAAATTTTATTAAACAATCAACTGGGCTTTTTACATTTAAATTTTTAATTTGTAAAAAAAACAGATGTATTAATGTTATAAATAAAAACATAAAATAATAAATTTCAAAATTCATTAAAATACCAATTATAATCAGTGAAGTTAAAAATATTAAATAACTTATAGAAATTAATAACTTAGGATTATTTTTAAATTTTATCGAAGAAGATTTAACTCCTATAATTTCATCATCAACTATATCTTGATATCCGTAAATAGTGTCGTAACCGAGTGTCCAAAATATGGCTCCTATATAAAATACTATTGGAATCATAGAAATACCATCTTGTATTGAAATCCAAGCTAGAATCAGACCATAATTAAAAGTAATTCCAAGAAATAATTGTGGCCAGTAGGTAAATCTTTTCATTAATGGGTAGGCAAAAGCAAGCGGCATAGAGATTAAGGCCATCAAAATTGTAAATTTATTAAAATTTATTAAAACCATAAATGCAATACCGCATAGAACGATAGAAAAAAAAATTCCCGATCTTACAGAAATTTTACCTGATGCGATGGGTCTATTTTTTGTTCTTTCAACTAGTTTGTCAAAATTCTTATCGAATATATCATTAACTATACAACCTGCGGATCTCATTAAAACAGATCCTGAAAAAAAAAGTACACTGTAAAAAATAAATAAGCTCAATGATAGGTCAAAATTATATGAAAGTGCTAGACCCCAAATACAAGGCCAAAACAATAACATAAATCCAATTGGCTTATTTAGCCTTGTTAATTCGATTAGTAATTTGATATTTTGCATTATAATTTACTTGTAAATAACAAAGGCTAGATTCATAATCAAATTGATTCGTATGAATATAGATTACACTGTAACCGCGCTAATGTTTCCAGCCATACCTCTGCTTATGAGCGTTTATAGCAATAGATTTCATACTTTAAGTAAACTTATAAGAGAGTTACATGATGAACATGTATATGAGAAACATATACCAGCGGAGTGGAAAAAGCAGTTCATGAATTTAAGTAGTAGAATTACAATTATAAGATGGACTATAATGTTTGCTTCATTTGGTTTTTTATTTAATATGCTAACAGTTTTTGCTCTTTATTTAGATGAGGTATTTTTAGCTAGAATAATTTTTGGTTCTTGTTGTTTATCAATGATAATATCTATTATATTTTTTATTAGAGAAATTCAAATATCAACAAATGCATTAAGATTGCACATGTCAGATATGGATGTTAAAATAGATTAATTAGGAATAATTACTGCAGGACCTAAAATTTTTCTTGCTTCTAGGTCTTTATGCGCTTCAATAACTTCACTCAATTTATATTTTTTAAATATCTCAATTTTAACTTTTCCTGATTTGATTTTTTCAAACATTATATTTGAAGCATTATCTAATTCTTCTTTAGTACTTAGATATTGTTGCATAGATGGTCTTACAAAAAATAATCCTTTTGGCTGTAACATTTTAGGTACATTAATATCTGATAGTGGGCCAGATGCATTTCCAAAAGAAACCATCATGCCTCTCATTTTTAAACACTCTAAAGAACTTTCCAAAGTGTTTTTGCCCACACCATCATAAACAACTGGAACACCTTTACCGTCAGTAAATTCTTTGACTTTTTTTGCAAAATCCTCTTTTGAATAATTTATAACATGCTCATATCCAGAATTTTTTGCAATTTCAATTTTTTCATCTGATCCTACTGTTCCAATAACAGTGCATCCTAAACTTTTTGCCCATTGGCCAAATATTTGACCCACACCACCTGCTGCCGCATGAAATAAAATTGTTTCTCCGCTTTTTACTTTATAAGTTTGGTGAAGTAAATAATACGTTGTTAAACCTTTTGTCATTAAAGTAGCTGCAATATCAAAATCAACTCCATCAGGTATTTTAACAATTTTTGAAGCAGGAAAATTTCTATGAGTTGAGTAAGAGCCTAAAGGTATTGCTGCGTAAGCCACTTTATCTCCAGCTTTAAAATTTGTAACATTTGAACCAACTTCGATAATTATTCCTGCCCCTTCAAGACCTAGGCCCGAAGGTAATTTAAGAGGATATAGACCTGATCTATGGTATGTATCAATATAATTTAGACCAATTGCTTTTTGCTCAATTGTAACTTCATCTGGATTTGGTTTTTCTAATGAAATATCTTTTAGATTTATTACTTCAGGAGCTCCTGTTTGATTAATTTCTACTGCTTTCATTTTACAAAAGTACCTTTATGATAATCTTCAATAGCTTGCAAGACTTCAGATTTAGTGTTCATAACAAATGGACCGCCTCTAGCAATTTGTTCACCAATTGGCTTACCAGAGATTAGTAAAAATTTAGCTTTAGCTAAAGAAGATACTTTAAGCAATTCACCTTTGGTCAGAAGAATTAAAGTAGAATCCTTAATTTTATCATGAATTTTGCTACCTATTTTTATCTCACCATCAATTAAATAAATAAATGAATTGTGAGTTAAAGGTAAATTAAATTCAAAATCTTTGTCTTTTTCTAATTCAACATCAAAATAGATAGGCTCTATATTGTGTTTACTAATAGGCCCTTTTGCTTCATTAAATTTACCTGCAATTACTTTTACAAACTTATCATTATCTTTATGAATTTTCATTTTATCTGAATCAATGTAGTGATATTCGGGTTTACTCATTTTCTGGTTTGCAGGCATATTGATCCATAATTGAAAACCATGTAATTTTCCTTCTTTCATTGTAGGCATTTCAGAATGAATAATTCCACTTCCAGTTTTCATCCACTGAACGTCTCCTGCAGACATTCTTCCTTGTCCACCAGTACTATCTTTATGCTCAAAATCACCAGCCAACATATAGGTTACGGTTTCAATTCCTCTATGTGGGTGAGGAGGAAATCCGGCAATATAATCATCTTTATTTTCAGATCCAAATTCATCTAACATTAAAAAAGGATCAAAATAATTTGGTTCAACACCGATGCTTCTTTTTAATTTAACACCAGCACCATCTGTCGCTGGGATAGGATCAATAACATTACTTACTTCAACATTTTTCATAAGAACCATATAAGTTTAAATCATATTATTTCAAGCAATTGATCTAAGCTCTTAATCTTGCGACTTGGTTTATAATCAAGAATGTCAAAAATATTGTTATTCCTATTTACCCAGACTGAGTTGTATCCATAATTACCAGCGCCAGAAACATCCCAAGTATTTGCACTTAAAAAAAAAATTTGATTTTTTTGTACTCTATATTTTTTTACTGGAATATCATAAACTTTTGAATCAGGTTTATAAATTCCAACCTCTTCTATAGAAAAAATATCATCAAACATATTTTCTAAATCATTGCTTTTGACAAGCTGATTTAAAAGACCAGGCGTTCCATTTGAAAGAATTGCTAATTTATAATTTGCTTCTTTTAATTTATTTAAAGTTTCTTTTACTTCGGGAAAAGGAGATAGATTTTTATATAAATTCAATAACTCTTCTCTCATCAAACTATCGATATTGTATAATTTCATTGATTTATCCAAACTGTCTTGGGTAATTTGCCAAAAATCTTTATGTCTTTTCATTAGACTTCTAAGCCATGTGTATTCTAATTGTGTTGTTCGCCAATAATTTGCAAAATCCAACCATTTATCACCAATTTTTTCTTTACATTTTTCAGCGGAGGAATTCACATCAAATAATGTACCGTATGCATCAAATATGATTGCTTTAATATTTTTCATAAACTAATTTAATCTTAATGAGCAATATTAGATTATTTTTTTCAGAAAGTTTATCAATAAATTTAAAATCAAAACTCAATAAATCACAGTCTCACTATCTTACAAAAGTTATGAGAATTAAAATTGGTGATAATTTTTCATTGTTCAATAGCAATGGCGAATGGTTAGCAAAAATACTGGATATATCCAAAGGTATATTGGAATTTATTATAATTGAAAAATTAAGGCATAAAGATATTACCAAAGAAATTTGGTTAGCTTTTTCTCCTATTAAATCGAATTATTTTAATTTTATGATTCAGAAAGCAACTGAGCTAGGAGTAACTAGATTTATACCAATAATATTTGACAGAACTATTGTCAGAAAAATAAATAAAGAAAGATTAGAAAAAATAATTATTGAGGCCACAGAGCAATCTAATCGAATTAATATTCCTACACTTGAAAAACCTCAAAATTTAAAAAAATTTTTAAGTAATAATTTAAAAAAAATAGATTTAGTTTTTACTGATTTAAATACTACAAAAAAAAAATTAGAAATTAATAAGGAAGCCAATAAGCCATTATGTGCAATTGTTGGACCTGAGGGTGACTTTACTGAAAAAGAAAGAGAACTTATTTTAAATTTTAAAAGTGTTAAATCAATTAATATTAATCAAAATATTTTAAGAGCCGAAACAGCAACAATTTCAATTATTTCTATAATTGGCTATATATTAAGTTTATAAATATTTTTTAAGAATTTTGATAGATTTTTTAATATCATCTCGGTGGGAAATCATTGAAATATATTTTCCATTTTTAAGAAGTATAACCGGAGTACTATGATCTATATTGTATTCGCCATTATCTAAAAAAATTTTTTTACTCATAACACCCCATGATTTATATAGAAGAAATATTTTTTCTGGATCTCCGGTGATTCCTATAAATTTATTATCAAAGTTACTCAAATAATCTTTTATAACTTCAGGAGTATCTTTTTCTGGATCAACGCTAATAAAAAAAACTTTTACATCTTTTTTTTTATTTTCTAATTTATCTAAAACAATATCCATTTTATTTAATGTCATTGGACAAACATCAGGACAATTTGTAAATCCAAAAAAAATTGCTGTTAACGGTCCATCAAAAGATTCTTGGGTAATAGTATTATTGTTCATATCTTTAAGGGAAAAATCTGAACCCTTAAATGCCGCAATCGAATCATCTTTTTGGCTTTTCATTGATAAAAACACTGGCAACATAATAAATAAAAAAATTATTAGGCAGCCAGCTAATATGCTTATTGAAGTTTTTATTTTCATTGTTGTAAAATAGTTTTTATTAACTATATAAATATTATGTCTATTTTAAAGAAACTATTTGGCACATTAAGCCAAAAACCTTGGGAAGAAAATCAAGCTGCAATTGATAGTACACACTCTGGAAGAACTTTTAATCTTTCAAACCAAATGTCGGCAGTAATTATAATTTTTGGTGTAAGTACGGCAATATTTAGTTTGATATTTAGTGGATATCTTTATTCTCTTCCTCCAGAACAGGATACAACATTTATTTTAAAAACATATTTATTGTGGGTTAATACTTTAGTTTTAATATTTGTCACTTTTTTCTTTAATAAAATAAGCAGTGATTTAAAAAAAAATTTAACAAACAAGATTAAACAAAATTTAATTTATGTTGGAGGTTTAAGTTACCTTTTTTTATTTTTGCAGTTAATTTTATGGTATCAAATTATGAAGAGTGGATACTTTGTAGATACAAATACTTACTTTTCATCTTTTTATATTTTTACTGCACTGCATGGAATTCATCTTCTTGGAGGCCTGTTCTTTTGGGGAAAAGTAAGTTCAAGAATTTTCAAATTATATGAAAAAGATTACGTCAATGAAGAAAATAACATAAATGCTTTATCATTATACTGGTTATTTTTGTTTATTGTGTGGATAGTATTTTTTTCAATAATGTTTATTTATAACGATGCTGTAATTGCGTGGTGTAAATCTTTGATTGCCTAAAGCATTTACAAAAATAATACCAAAACACTTCCCACGACAGCAATAACTATTAATAGTTTGTTAACTGATTTTAAATATTTCTTTGTTTCGGGTTTTAGTTCTCCTTTTGAAAAAGCCCCAGCTCCTAGAGATATAACAAAGTAAAAAAGTAAAACTAGTACGAGTATAGATACTAAGATTCCAAGTTTTCCAAACATATTATTGTTGAATATAGTAGTTTATTTAATAGAATTTTATGACATTTTGTCATAGGTATTTATACAATTATTATTCTATATAAACAGCTATGCACGCAGGTATTATATTTTTTTTAGTTATTATTGGGTCAATACTATTCCATATTTTCACACCTTGGTATTGGACTGATATTGCCTCAAATTGGAAAGGAATGGATGACACTATTACTCTAACATTTTGGGTTGGAGGAGGCGTTTTTGTTGCAGTTTGTCTTTTTATGATTTATTGCGTTTTTAAGTTTTCTTATAAAGAAGATCGTAAGGCAGAATATAAACCTGAAGATAAAAAATTAGAGAGAATTCTTACATGGGCAACTACATTGGGAGTAGCTGCTCTTTTGGCTCCAGGACTAATAGTATGGAATCAATATGTCAATGTTCCAAAAAATGCGATTGAAATTGATGTTATGGCATGGCAATGGGGATGGCAATATAGACTTCCTGGAGAAGACGGAAAACTAGGAACGACCCAAGTTATAAATATTAGCGATAATAATCCTTTCGGAATTAATTTAAACGACCCATATGGAAAAGATGATGTTTTAATCCAAAGCGATGCGATAAATTTAAAAAATAATAAACCAGTTAAAATTTTACTTAGATCAGTAGATGTGCTTCATAATTGGTACGTTCCACAGTTTAGAGCGAAAATGGATGCCGTTCCAGGAGTTGTAACTTATTATTGGTTTGAACCAAATAAAACCGGAGAGTATGAAGTTTTGTGCGCCGAGTACTGTGGAGTTGGTCATTATGCTATGAGAGGCTCAGTATTAGTACAAAATGATGAAGAATATAATGCATGGCTAGGAGAACAAGAAACTTTCTCAGATTTAATAGCAAAGCAAAAAAATTTTAATATTGGAGATACAAAGTTAGCACAAAAATAATAATTTAAAAATTTATTAAAGATATATATAAAGGAAATAAAATTATGTCAGAAGAACAAGATAATAATAAAGTAGTTTACCAAGCTCAATCATCCGAGACAATGGGAGGCTCTGCTTCTCCATCTCCTGATATGGACTATGTAAGACCAGCTGAGATTCCTGAGCAAGATTTATATCACGGACATAGTTTTATTACGAAATGGGTTTTTTGTCAGGATGCGAAGGTTATCGGTGTTCAATATTTTCTTACTGCAGTGTTTACAGGTATTGTTGGTTTAATTCTATCTTGGTTGATGCGTTTACAACTAGGATTTCCTGAAGCCGCAGGTTTTATGACTGCTGAACATTATTACCAATTTGTAACTATGCACGGAATGATAATGGTTGTTTATTTCTTAACTGCACTTTTTCTGGGTGGTTTTGGAAATTATCTTATACCTTTAATGGTAGGTGCAAGAGATATGGTTTTCCCCTATGTGAATATGATAAGTTTTTGGATGTTCTTTATTGCAGTAGCAGTTTTGATGGCAAGTTTTTTTGTTCCAGGAGGACCCACAGGAGCTGGATGGACACTTTATCCTCCGCAAACAATTTTGGAAGGAACACCAGGATCAGGAATGGGTATTCTTTTAATGTTAATATCATTATCCTTGTTTGTTATTGGATTTACTATGGGTGGATTAAATTATTTAATCACAGTTTTACAAGCTCGTACAAGAGGAATGACGCTAATGAGAATGCCTTTAACCGTATGGGGAATCTTTACGGCTACAGTATTAGCGATGTTAGCATTTCCAGCTTTATTAGTTAGTGCAATTATGATGACTTTAGATAAAATTCTTGGAACAAGTTTCTTTATGCCCACTATTATTCAGGCTGGCGAAGTACTAGAATATGGCGGAGGAAGCCCAATTCTTTTTCAACATCTTTTCTGGTTTTTTGGCCATCCAGAGGTGTATATCGTTGCATTGCCGGCATTTGGAATAGTTTCTGATTTAATTTCGGTTCACTCAAGAAAAAATATATTTGGTTATAGAATGATGGTTTGGGCTATTGTTGGAATAGGAGCTTTAAGCTTTTTCGTCTGGGCGCACCACATGTATGTAAGTGGAATGAATCCTTGGTTTGGGTTTTTCTTTGCAACCACAACTCTTATTATTGCTGTTCCAACAGCAATGAAAGTTTATAATTGGATTTTAACTCTATGGAGAGGAAATATCAGACTCAATACAGTTATGTTGTGGTGTCTAGGTTTTATAGTAACTTTTGTAAATGGAGGAATCACCGGAATTTTTTTAGGAAATGTTTCAGTTGATGTTCCATTATCAGACACGTATTTTGTTATTGCTCATTTTCATATGGTAATGGGTATTGCGCCTCTTATGGTAATAATGGGAGCCGTCTATCATTGGTTTCCCCTTGTATCAGGCAAGATGCTGGATGAAGGTCTTGGTAAATGGCATTTTTGGATTACTTTTTTAGGAGCATACTCAATTTATTTCCCAATGCATTATTTAGGATTTATTGGAGTTCCAAGAAGATATTTTGAAATGTATGACAGTCCATACATGGCATCCGCAACTGGAATGAATGAATTTATAAGTATGGCAGCATTTATAGTTGGAGCTGCACAATTTATTTTAATATATAATATTATAAAAACTTTAAAAACTGGAAAAAAAGCAGGACAAAATCCTTGGAAGGCAAATTCTTTAGAATGGTATACTTCTACAGTTCCACCTGAACATGGAAACTTCGGCGAAAGGCTTCCGGTAGTTCACAGATGGCCTTATGATTTTAGCGTTCCTGGAGCAAAAGAGGACTTTATACCTCAAACAACACCTCCGAGTGAAGTTGTTCATACAAAGGTAGAAAAAACTTAAAAGGTTATATGGCAGACCCAAAAATAGAAGGTTACCAATTTAAACCAGGATTTAAGGGGATGGCATCTGATACTGGATCAGATCAGACAATGTTTAAGGGTGTACATTGGGGCAAGGCAATGATGTGGATCTTTCTTCTCAGTGATACATTTGTATTTAGTTGTTTTTTAATTTCATATATGAAAGGTAGAGGTTCAACATTAATTGATTGGCCTAATCCTAGTGAGGTATTTGGCCTTCATGTTTTTGGAGTTGATGTTCCTTTATTACTAATTGCCATAATGACGTTTGTTTTAATTACTAGCAGTGGGACAATGGCCCTTGCAGTAAAATATGGATATGAAAAAAATAGAAAGATGTGTGGTTGGCTAATATTAGCAACAGCTATAGGAGGACTTACTTTTGTTGGTATGCAAGCTTTTGAATGGTCGAAATTAATTCATGAAGGAGTAAGACCATGGGAAAATCCTTTTGGCGCTCCTCAATTTGGGTCGTTTTTCTTTATGATAACAGGTTTTCATGGAACACATGTTTCAATAGGAGTTATTTTTTTATTTATTTATGCCTATAAGGTATTTGCAGGTCACTACGATAATAAAAAAAGAGGATGGTTTACATCAATGAAAGGTGACTATGTTGAAATTGAAATTCTAGGTCTATATTGGCACTTTGTAGATTTAGTATGGGTTTTTATTTTTGCATTTTTTTATTTATGGTAATATGAAATATGACAGATATTAAGGAAAAAGAGCAGACATCAACACATAAAATTGGAATATATCTTTGGATATGGGGATTGCTCTTTGTTTTAAGTTTTTTTTCGTACATGGTTGATTGGTATCAGTTTCAAGGCTTTTTAAGATGGAGTTTAATATTAATATTCATGTTTTTAAAAGCAGGACTGATAATGGCATTCTTCATGCATTTATTTTGGGAACGATATGCACTAGTTAATGTGCTTTTGTGGCCCATGACGGCAATAGCATGTTTTATATTTCTTATGGTAGCAGAATTTGAATATACTTTGTTTTCGCGTGCATTTTATTTTGTTGTTGGGGGAGGAGTACAATAAATGGATGGGTATGATTATTTAGCAGGATTTTTATTATTATTTGTTTTTTTTATTTATTTCACTTGGTTTGGATTTTCAGTTAAAGTTGAAAATCAAAAGGATAAACCTGAAAAAATTTCAATTAATCCTTATGATCAAGTACCTTTTCATAGAAAATTAATAGATAAAAAAAATGAAAAAGTTGGAATATTTGATCTTGGTAACCATATTTTAATAATTGGTCTGATTTTCATAGTAATTTTTGTATCACTTAATGTTGAATAAAAGTGACAACCAACGTAATTAAAAAAAAATCAGTTTCTTTTAATTTTTTATCTTTTTTTAAATCTCTATTACAATTAATGAAGCCAAGAGTAATGTCCTTGGTAATTTTCACTTGCGCAGTTGGATTATTAACTTCTTCAAATAAAATTCCATTATTAGATTCATTGATTTGTATTTTCTTTGTAACCATAGGTGCTGGAGCGGCTGGTGCTTTAAATATGTGGTACGAAGCAGATCTTGATAGTTTAATGACAAGAACATGTCTTAGACCGATACCAACTGGAAAAGTTACTAAAGACCAAGCTTTAATATTTGGAATAGTTTTATCAATAGTTTCAATAATTGGACTTTATTATTTTTCAAATTTTTTGTCTGCTTCATTATTATTTATAACAATTTCATTCTATGTTTTTGTTTACACAATTTGGTTAAAAAGAAAGACACCACAAAATATTGTTATTGGAGGAGCCTCAGGTGCATTACCACCAGTTATAGGATGGACTATAGCAACAAATTCATTAAGCCTTGAACCTATTACATTTTTTTTAATTATATTCTATTGGACACCATCTCATTTTTGGGCTTTGAGTTTGTACAAGGCTAAAGATTATGCAAAAGCAAAAATTCCAATGTTGCCAATTACAAATGGAATAGAAGAAACAAAGAAAAAAATTTTTATTTATTCTCTGTTTATGTTGCCAATAGTTATTATTCCTTA
>CACFPS010000003.1 GCA_902568235.1 uncultured Pelagibacteraceae bacterium
CAAACACTTTCGGTTTTAATTATAGGATTTAGAATATTTAAGAGTTCATTTTCACTTGCAAAATCCGAATTATAAAGTCCCTTTTTAAAGATAGTTAACTCTTTGATTTCTTTATCTAACCTCACATCATTAATAATGATGTCAAAGAAACTATTAATCTCTTCTCTTGAACTAATTAATTCTTTATCTAACAAGAAGAAAAAAGCTAAAGGTGAATATGTCTTATCTTTAGCTTTAATTATTTCTTTCATTGAAAGTACAACGTCATCCTTGCCATCAGTTTCAAACTTAATTGTTGCTAAATTGTATTGATTTGCCAATTTATCCTTTTGTCCTGAATTATATTCTTGATAAAAGAAAAAACCAAATAAAATTAGAATTATTATTATTATTAATGAAATTAAAGATTTTTTATTCTTTACTAAAAAATTTTTAATTTTTTCGTTTCTTGTATTTGCTGTAATAATTTTTATATCTTCTTCCATTATATCATATTTCTTAACACATATTGGAGAATGCCTCCATTTTTAAAATATTCCAATTCATTCTTAGTGTCTATTCTGCATAGCATTTTAATTTTTTTTATTTCGCCTGAATTATATTTTATTTCAACAGTTAAATGGTCGCCAGGGCTGATGCCCTTATCCATATCAATAATGCTTATTAATTCGGGGCCTGTTAAACTTAAATTTTTTCTATTTACACCATCTATAAATTGTAATGGTAAAATGCCCATGCCAATTAAATTTGATCTATGTATTCTTTCAAAACTCTCTGCTATTACTGTTTTTACTCCTAAAAGCTTTGTTCCTTTAGCTGCCCAATCCCTTGATGATCCGGTGCCATATTCTTTTCCACCGATAATAACTAAATCGGTTCCTCTTTTTTTATATTCAACAACAGCATCATAAACTGACATAATTTTTTCTTCAGGATAAAGTTTTGTAAAACCTCCTTCGGTGCCTGGTGCCATTTCATTTTTTATTCTAATATTAGCAAATGTTCCTCTCTTCATTACTTCGTGATTTCCTCTTCTTGAGCCATAAGAATTATAATCTTTAGGTAAAATTTGATGATTCATAAAGTATTCTCCTGCTGGGCTGTCTTTTTGAATAGAGCCTGCTGGAGAAATATGATCTGTCGTTATCATATCCCCTAAAATTAATAATGGTCTAGCTTCTTTTATTTCTTTAAATCCCTCTGGTTCATCAGGCAAATTGTTAAAGAAAGGAGGTTTTTTTACATAAGTGGAAGTTTCATCCCAATTGTAGATGCTGCTTGGTTCAGTTTTAATTTTTTTCCATTGCTCTGGTCCTTCTAAAACATTTAAATATCTTTTTACAAACATTTCTGCGTTCAAAGAATTTTTTAATGTATCTTCTATTTCTGTATTACTTGGCCATATATCTTTCAAATAGACATCTTTTCCTTCAGAATCTTTTCCTAAAGAATCATTGTACAAATCAACCCTCATAGATCCAGCAATTGCGTATGCGACTACTAGAGGTGGTGAAGCTAAGTAATTAGCTTTAATCAAAGGTGAAATTCTACCTTCAAAATTTCTATTTCCAGATAAAACTGAAACTGCATAAATATTATTTTTTTTAACTGCTTCTGAAATATTTTCGGTTAATGGTCCAGAATTACCAATGCAAGTTGTGCAACCATATCCAACAAGATTAAAACCTAATTGATCTAAATAATAACTTAAGCCAGCTTTTTCTAAATAGTCAGTAACTACTTGCGATCCTGGCGCTAAAGAAGTTTTTACCCAAGGTTTTGATTTTAAGCCTTTTTTAACTGCTTTTTTTGCAAGCAAGCCTGCTCCTATTAAAACATTTGGATTTGATGTATTGGTACAAGAAGTTATTGCTGCAATTAAAATATCCCCATCTTTAATTGAAAACTTTTCATTTTCGACTTTCGAAACGGTTAGACTATTTTTTTTTGAAGATTCCTCAAATACTTTTTTAAAATTTTTTGCAGCCGCTGTTAGTAGAACCTTATCTTGGGGTCTCTTAGGTCCAGATATTGTTGGGACAACTGTTGACATATCTAATGATAAACTATCAGTAAATATAATATCTCTACTTTCCCAAAGACCTTGCTCTTTTGCATAAGTTTCAACAATATCTATTATTTGGCTATCTCTTCCTGAGAACTTTAAATATTTTAAAGTTTCGTTATCGATTGGAAAAAAACCACAAGTGGCGCCATATTCGGGAGCCATGTTGGCTATTGTTGCTCTATCTGCTAATGTTAAATTTTTTAAACCTTTCCCATAAAACTCTACAAATTTTCCAACAACTCCTTTATCTCTCAACATTTTCACAACTGTTAAAACTAAATCGGTAGCTGTAGTTCCTTCAGGAAGTTTATTTGTTATCTCAAATCCCATTACTTCTGGAATTAACATTGAAATAGGTTGTCCCAACATTCCTGCTTCAGCTTCAATTCCACCAACTCCCCATCCCAAAACAGATAAACCGTTAACCATAGTAGTGTGGCTGTCTGTCCCAACTAGCGTATCTGGAAAAATATAATTTTCATTTTCATATTTTTCTGTCCAAACAACTTTTGACAAATATTCTAAATTTACTTGATGGCATATGCCTGTTCCAGGAGGCACAATCCTAAAATTGTCAAATGCTTGTTGTCCCCATTTTAAAAATGAATATCTTTCAGAATTTCTTTGAAATTCTATATCAACATTTTCTTTTAGAGAATTTTTGTTAGCATATTTATCTACTTGAACAGAATGGTCTATTACTAAATCAACTGGTGATAATGGATTTATAGTTGTTGGATCTTTATTTTTTTCTTTAACAGCCTCTCTCATTGCCGCTAAATCTGCAACGGCTGGAATTCCTGTATAATCTTGCAACAAAACTCTAGCTGGTCTATAGGCTATTTCAGTTTTTGATTTTTTATCTATTAACCATTCTTTGATTGCTGTAATTTGAGATTTGTTAACAGTTAGATCATCTTCATATCTTAAAAGGTTTTCTAATAAAATTTTTATTGATTTTGGAAGTTTTGATATTCCATCTAATCCGTTCTTTTCAGCTTCTTTTAATGAATAATATTTATAATCTTTATTGTTAATTGTAATCTTGCTTAGCGATTTAAAACTGTTTTTTGATCCTGGTTTCATAATTTAGTTTATAAATAAAGAATTATTATGGTTAAAATAAGCATGCCTGACATTAAATAATTAAAATTTTTTGCTATATGTTTTAACGGTACAGATAAAAAATTTGGTAAAGTTGACAACTTTTTTTCACTTTCTCCTATAGTCATGTATTGACCCAATAAACTCCAAGTTACAATACTTAAAAAACTTATTATAATTGCTAATGTTATAACGATTATTGAGTCTTTAACAAAACTTTCCTGACTTATAAATGTAGAAGTTATAAATGCTGCGCAAAGAACAGCTTTAGGATTAATAAACTGAAACAAGACTATATTAATAAAAGTTGCTGGATTTTTTACTTCGTTATTCTCTGAATTTCTAGTTGTTGCAATCTTATATGCCATATAAATAAGAAAAATTGTTCCAGCTATTGTAATTATCTTTTGAATGTCAGGATATTTTTTAAAAACAATTGATAAACCAAAATTAATACAAATTATTAATAATGGAAAACCGAAAGTCACACCATATATTATTGGTAAGGTTTTTTTTATACCAAAATTAAATGCAGAATATGAGGCCATAAAATTATTAGGCCCAGGAGAAAAGGCTGCTGCTGAGCAAAATAATACAAAAGCTATTAAATCTGAAAGTAACATTTAGAGTTATGCAATTTTTAAACCATTTTTTGTTGGTTGCGAAGGATGTAACAAAACAACCTTACCGTCTTCTTCGATGGCACCTAGTACTAAAAATTGAGATTTAATTCCTGCTATATTTTTTTCTGGAAAATTACAAACTCCAATAACTTGTTTTCCTTTTAAATCATCTTCATTGTAATAATGGGTTATCTGTGCAGACGATTGCTTAATTCCAATTTCTTTTCCAAAGTCTACTTCTATTACTAAAGAAGGTTTTCTTGCTTTTTCATTTTTTTTTACCGATATCACTGTTCCAATTCGAATATCTATTTTATCAAATATGTCGTAGGTTATTTGTTCTTTCATGAAATTAATATATAATTAAATATATATGAGTACAGAAAATAATTTGCAAACAATATATGAAAACTCAATCAAAATACTTACTGATTTAATTGCTTTCAAAACTATATCTGGTGAAAATAATTCACCCTTAATTGATTATTGTGACAATATATTAAATTCTTTAGGAGCTGAATCTTTTAGAACATATGATGATGAAAAAAAAAGAGTGAATCTATTCTCAACTATAAAATCAAAAAATGAAAGTGAAAAAAAGCCAATAATACTTTCTGGACATACAGATGTTGTGCCTGTTTCAAAAGGTTGGTCTTCAGATCCATTCACCGCAACAATTAAAAATGATAAACTATATGGTAGAGGATCGTGTGATATGAAAGGATTCATTGCTTGTGCATTAGCATACGCACCAATTCTTTCAAATTCAAATTTAGATAGAGATATTCATTTTTCTTTTACATTTGATGAAGAAACTGCGTGTAAAGGAGCGCCTATTTTAATAAAAGAATTAAAAAAAAGGGGAATCATAAATGGTATTTGTGTCGTAGGAGAACCAACAAATATGAAAATTATTGATTCTCACAAAGGTTGCTATGAATATACTACATATTTTGAAGGTTTGGCTGGACATAGTTCCCAACCTCATAAAGGTGTAAGTGCAGTTGAATATGCAGCAAGATATGTAAATAAACTTGTTGAGCTAAGACAAAAATTAAAAAAAAGACAACCTAAAAACTCTATATTTGATCCTCCTTATTCAACTCTTCAAGTGGGAGGTATATTTGGAGGCATAGCTCACAATGTAATAGCAGATAAATGTTATGTTAATTGGGAAACTCGACCAGTTGTTAAAGAAGATGCAATTTTTTTAAATTCTGAAATAGATAAATTCACAAATGAAACTTTACTTCCAGAAATGAAAAAAATTCACCCATCCTCATCGATAAAAAAAGAAATAATTGGTGAAATTATAGGTTTTAACAGATTGGAAAAGTCAGAAGCTTGTGAGTTTGTTTCGAGTATTACAGGAGATAATTCGAGAGAAGTTGTTTCTTTTGGAACTGAAGCGGGTCTATTTCAAGAAATTGGAATTAGCACGGTAGTATGTGGACCTGGATCTATAGAACAAGCTCACAAAATAGACGAATTTATAAAATTAGATGAATTAAAAAAATGTCTGGAATTTTTAGAAGGAGTTAAAAATAAATCTATAAATTAATTCCAACCACCAACTGATTTTACTTCTAAAAATTCAATTAAACCTTCTTTACCTGCTTCTCTACCAATTCCTGAATGTTTGTAGCCACCAAAAGGAGCATCCACTGCAATACCTGCACCATTAACATCAACCATTCCTGATCTTAATTTTCTTGCTACTCTTTGAACTTTTTCATTGTCCTGAGTTTGGATATAATTTGTTAAACCATAATCAGTATCATTTGCAATTTCAATTGCCTCTTCTTCTGTCTCAAAAGGAATTACCGATAAAACTGGTCCAAATATTTCTGTTCTAGCAATTTCCATATTATTATTTACATCTGCAAATACTGTCGGTTTTATATAATAACCATCCTTAATCCCATCAGGCTTACCAGGACCTCCTGCAACTAATTTTGCACCTTCGTCAATTCCTTTTTGAATTAAATTTTGAATTTTATTAAATTGTGTTTCAGAAATTACAGGACCAATATGATCTCCTTCTTTATTAGGATCATCAACTTTAAAATCGTTGGCATATTTTTTTAATCTTTCAACTGCTTCGTCATATATAGGTTTTTCAACTAACATTCTTGTTGGCGCATTACAAGATTGACCTGAATTTCTAAAACATCTTAAAGCACCTCTTTCGATTGCCTCAGCATCAGCATCTTTGAATATAATATTTGCGCCCTTTCCACCTAATTCTAAGCTTATTCTTTTAAAATCTTTTGCAGCATTTTGAGATATTAATGCTCCAGCTCTTGTAGAACCTGTAAATGAAATCATATTAACATCCGGATGGCTTGTTAAAGCTTCTCCCGTTGTTGCTCCATCACCATTAACTAGATTAAACACACCTTTTGGAAATTTAGCTTCATCAATTAGCTCTGCAAGAACCATTGATGAAAGTGGAGCTAATTCAGATGGTTTTAAAATCATAGTACATCCCGCAGCCAATGCTGGAATAACTTTTAAACAAACTTGATTCATTGGCCAGTTCCAAGGAGTAATTAATGCACAAACACCTTTTGGCTCATATAAAATTCTTTGATTTTTTTCATGATCTCCAAGAGGTTTTTCAAACTCAAATTCTTTTAAATATCTTATAAAAGATTTTGTGTGACTTGCTCCAGTCCCTGTTTGAAGTTTTGAAGCAAAATCCTTCGGTGCGCCCATTTCTAAAATTATTGCGTCAGTTATATCATTCCATCTTTTTTTGTATAATTCGTAAAAATTTTCTAATAAAGCAATTCTCTCTTCTTTAGTTGAGAAACCCCAAGTTTTAAAAGCTTGTTTAGCGACTAAGACTGCATCGTTTATATCGTCTTTACCTCCTAAAGAAATAACTGCGCAGCTTTTCTCGGTAGCTGGATTTATAACTTCAATATCTTTTTGTTTTTTGGGTTTAACCCATGATCCATTAATATAAAAATTTCTTTTTTCTAACATTTTGGCAAAATATCCCTTCTTTATGATTTTGCAAATAAATTAGTTAATTCATAAACTATCGTTGCGGCTGCAAGAGAAGTGACTTCAGCATGATCATAGGCAGGAGCAACCTCTACTACATCAGCTGAAATTAAATTTAATCCAGACAAACCTCTAATTACATTTACCATTTCTCTTGTGCTCATGCCTGCTATTTCTGGTGTTCCGGTTCCTGGAGCAAAAGCTGGATCTAGCACATCTATATCAATTGATAAGTATAGTGGATTGTCTCTTACTCTTTTTCTTATTCTTTCGGCTATTTTATCTGTACCTTCTGTTTGAAACTCATCACAATGAATGATTTTAAATCCAAAACTTTCATCATTTTTTATATCATCTCTACTGTATAAAGGTCCTCTTATTCCAACATGCATAGAAGCATCATCTAGAAATAAATTTTCCTCTCGTGCCCTTCTAAAAGGAGTTCCGTGTGTATAGGGTGCTCCAAAATACGTATCCCAAGTATCGAGATGAGCATCAAAATGAACTAGAGAAACTGGGCCATTATTTTTTTTGTTTATAGCTCTTAGTAACGGGACAGCTATTGTATGATCACCTCCTAAACTTATAATTCCTCCAACTTTCTTTAATAGATCTGTTGCTCCTACTTCAATTTGCTTGATCGCTTCATCAATATTAAATGGATTACAGGCAATATCACCAGCATCAGCCACTTGCTGAACTTTAAATGGTTCCACATCATAGTTGGGATGATAATTTGTTCTTAAATGTCTTGAGGCTTGTCTTATACTTTGAGGGCCAAATCTAGCACCTGGTCTATAACTGGTGCCAGAGTCAAATGGCACTCCAACAATTGCTACATCACATTGTTCAACATCTCTTAATTCTGGAAGTCTTGCAAAAGTATTGGGGCCCGCATATCTAGGTACTTTAGTTCCACTAACTGGTTGAATTGTATTTTTATTTTTTTTCATTTTAAAATTAAGTAAATAATTAATAAGATCCAAAAAAAAGTATAATATAAGTATATATATTTTTTAGCAAACATGCTTGGAATAGTTTCTGTATTTTTTTTTTTCTTTTTCATTTTATAATAATCTAAGATAATATTATCTTAACCTATTAGTCTATATTTATTTAATGAGATTATTATTAATTTTATTTTTTGTGCTGCATTTAACTTCATTAAAGGCAGATGAAATTTATAACTTATTGGGAATCCCCAACTTGGAAGTATATAAATTAAATAATTCTAATGGAATAAAGTATTTAAATGCAAAAAAAAATTTCAGAATAGGTATTAAAGACAACATAACGTGCAATAAATCAAATAAAAAAAAATTAGATAATCAATTTTCCTTAGTTTCAAAAAACTTGGATAGATATAATGCTGAATTTTTAAAAAAAATAAATTTACGATTTATAGTTTTGTGTGAAAATCTATATATATCAAAAATAAATACAGCGGGAATACCTGATCATGAAAAAAGAATATTAATTTTAGATTTAAACTTTAATAAAATATATTTTGAAAGAGTTATACATCATGAAATATTTCATATAATTCATAATAGTTTTAAAGAAATTTTTGATGAATCTGTTTGGTCAAAATTCAATGATAAATCTTTTAAATATGCCGAATGTTCAACATGTTCTGACAGACTTAACTTGGATCTTTATGATAAAACAAATGGATTTCTTACTGAATATTCTAAATCTATAGCTTCAGAAGATATGGCGGAAGTCTACTCATTTTTAATTACTGATAAAACGATTATTGAAAAAAAAGCCACTGAGGATCCAATATTATTTAATAAAATTGAATATATAAAATCTAGAATAAACAAAATCATAAAATTTAATGATTAATAAAATAAAAGCATCTCTGTCAGAAAAAATATTATTTATTTTCTTAATTTCTTTGGCAACTTTTAGTTTTAGTTTTTTTTTTATCACTAAAAATAAATGTTTTTTTATAAAAGAAATTAATCCTGAAAAAATTCAGTTTGATAATCCAGAAAATATTGCAATCATGAATGTTGAATGTGGTAATGTCATAATTGAACTTTATCCAAATTTTTCACCAAAAGCAGTGGAAAGATTTAAATATCTAATAAAAAAAGGATCTTATAACAAATCAAGTTTCTATAAAGTGATCAAAGATACATTGGTACAAGCTGGTGATTTAGAATTTGGAAATATTGATAATATCAATTATTTTAAAGTTGGTAGCGGACAATCTGGTCTTGGTGCTTTAAATTCAGAATTAAATGATGTTTTTAAATTTGACGAAGGAAGTGTCGCTTTTGCAAGAGGGACTGAATTAAACACTGAAGATAGTGAATTCTTTATTATTTTAAAAAAAATTGATTTATATAATGGTGAATATACTCCTATAGGAAAAGTTATTCATGGTTTAGAAGCTCTAAAAAAAATCAAATCAGCAAGCAAATCAGCATATGTTTTGAGACCTGATTTTATAAACTACATTAAGTTACTTGATTAGGATTTTAATTAACAAGTGGTTTTCCTGTTGCTAAGGTGTGTTTAATTCTATCTTGAGTTTTTTGTGTTTCAATTAACCTCATAAAAGCATCTAGTTCTAATTTATAAACATCATCTTCGGTCAATTTAACTTCAGGAGTTGTGTCCCCGCCACTTAAAACATAAGCCAATTCTTTTCCTACCTGCATTCCATGGTCTAATATAATTTTATCATTATATAATTTTTCTAACATTTTGATCATTTTTTCATAAACCGCTTTTCCTGATAATTTGAAATTAGCTTCTTCAGGAGGATTAAAATTATTATTATTTTCAATAATTTCTTTTGATGCAGATAACAAGCTATTTCTACTCATGATTTTTTTATCTTCGGGTTTTAAATATTTTAATGGCTCAGCTTCTATTGGAGATGTTGCGGTTTTAGCATACCCTATAATATCAAATACTTTTAATGGGGCATAATCAGGATCTTTTTTTGCTTCTTCGGTTTGTGACCATCTCCACAACATTTCTTTGCAGCCACCTCCTGCTGGGATTAAGCCAACAATTGTTTCTACAAGCCCAACAACAATATTCGTATGTGATACAACAAAATTGCTTTGACAAAGAACTTCAAAACCTCCTCCTAATGCTAATCCAGATGGAGCTGATACAACGGGGAATTTAGAATATTTTAAATGTTTGCAAGTTTCTTGAAAATATTTTACAAATTTTTCTATTGATTTAAAATCTCCTTTATCGGCAAAATCCATTGTATAAGATAAATTCACACCCGCAGAAAATTGCATTGCTTCATTAATAATTATTAAAGGCTTATCAGTAGCATTTTTTAGGCTATCCATTGAGTCATAATCTAAAGCATTAGCTTTTGTTGTAAATTCAACGATATTGAAATCATTAAACCTATAAATTTCAGCTGAATTATTCTTATCTAGCTTTTTTGCTTTTGGTTTAATTTTGCCCAAAGTTTCTAATTCGGTATATAATTGTCTTTCACCGTAAAAATTTTCATCTTTAGTTTTGGATAGATTTTCCAAAAATTTATTATTTTCAAAAGATTCAATTTTTTCAAAGAAATTTTTTACTCCTATTTCTTTTAACATTTCAAAAGGTCCTTTTGTCCAATTAAAGCCTAACCTCATCGCTTCATCGATATCATTAAATTTGTCAGTAATTTCTGGAACTAATGAAGACGCATACTTAATTATTTTAGATATAACAGACCACGCATATTCTCCATATTTATCTTTTCTATTTATTAAATTTACGATGTCCATTTTCTCTGAACCTAAATTAAATTTTTTTGATATAGAATATTTTCCAGTTTCTAAATTAATTCCTTCTAAAATTTTTTTATTATCAGTTTTATTCATCCTATAAAAGCCACCCTTGCCTTTTCTTCCTGTGTAACCAGTTTCTATAAGCTTTTTTACTAAAGGTATTTCTTTTGCAACTTCTTGAAATTGATCATTTTCTGGTAACTCTTTTATAAAACTTTTTAAAACATCAGCCATCAAATCTATTCCGATTAAGTCATATAAACCAAAAACTCCTGTTTTTGGTATTCCCATCGGTCTACCGAATACAGCATCTGCCTCTTCTATTGTAAGTTTCATTTTAAATGCTTCTGTCATCGCAACTTGCATTGCAAAAACACCTATTCTGTTTCCTAAAAAACCAGGTGTATCATTGCAAATAATTGTTCCTTTTCCTAAATCTTTCTCACAAAATTCTTTTAATGACTTTATTTTCTCTAGATCATTATTTTCACTTTTAACTATTTCTAAAAGATCCATGTATCTAACTGGATTAAAAAAATGAGTAATACAAAAATCTTTTTTTTCTTCATCGCTTAAATTTTCTGACAATACTTTTATAGGAATTGATGAAGTATTAGATGAAACTATTGAACCATTTTTTCTTGTTTTAAATATTTTTTCATAAATATTATGTTTAATATCAATTCTTTCTACAACTGCTTCCACAATCCAATCTGCTTGGCTAACTAAATTAAAATTATCATTGATATTGCCAATGCTTATGTTTTCAATTTTTGATTTATCAATTAATAATGGAGGTCTTGATTTATAAATTCTCTCTTTAGCTTTTTCTGTTATCTCTGTAGTTAAATCTAATAATGTTACTGAAATATTTGCATTACATAGTTGTGCGGCTATTCCACATCCCATTGTTCCCGACCCTATTACAACTACTTTTTTAATTTTCATTTTTTAATTTGGTTTTTTTTTAAATCTTCTACACTTATATGACATCTAATTGCATTGCCATCATCGCCAATTTGCCACGGTGGAGTTTCATTTTTGCATTTGTCTCCCAAAATTCTTGGGCAACGACCTTGAAAACAACAACCTTTTTCTGGTGGTTTTTCTTCTACTATATCTTTAGCAACTAATTTTGGTTTAATATCTGGATCAGGTTCAAGAACTGCACCCAATAATACTTCGGTATATGGATGTGAAGGGAATTGATAAACATTTTTTGAAGGTCCAATCTCACACAATCTTCCTTGATATAAGACAGCAACCCTGTCACTTATCGCCCTAACAACAGCAAGATCATGAGAAACAAAAATATAAGTTGTTCCAAAGTCTTCTTTTAAAGTTTGCAATAAATTTAAAACTGCCGCTTGTACTGAAACATCTAATGCTGATGTAACCTCGTCACATAAAATTATATCAGGTTTTGCAGCAAAAGCTCTTGCAACAGCAACTCTTTGTTTTTCACCGCCAGAAAGTTGTCTCGGATATCTGGTCATATAAAATTCTCCAAGTCTTACTTTATTCAATAATTCTGCAACTTTTTTTTTTAATTCATTTCCTGTAAGGCTAAAATATAATTTTAATGGCTGAGATAGTATTTGCTCAACTGTATGATTTGGATTTAGTGACTCGTCTGGATTTTGAAAAATTAATTGTATAGCTCTTAAATCATTTGAATCTCTTTTCTTAAGATCGCTAGATAACACTCTATCATTTTCAAATTTAATCTTTCCATCTTTAATCTTTAACAATCCTGCTATTGATTTTAAAATTGTAGATTTTCCACTTCCAGACTCACCTACTAATGCAATTGTTTCTCCTTTTTTTATTTCAATATTAATATCTTTTACTGTTGGATTGGTATCAGTAATTTTATTCAAAATTTGGTCTAAAATTTTTTGTTTAGCATAACTAATAGATACGTCTGTCAAATTTAATATTTCATTAACGCCTTTGCTAATATTTTTTTTTTGGGTTATTGAATTAATTTTATCATTAAACTTTTTTAAATTTTTATAATTAAAACATCTCACGCTAGTTTGTAATTCTAAAATATGCTCCAAACTTGGAGAATTTTTTTTGCACTTATCTTCTGCAATTTTACATCGATCATAAAAACTACAGCCTATTCCTATATTTCCGGGTTGTGGTTGACTACCCGGCATAGAGTCAGGCAATCCTGATAGAGATAGTTTAGGAATAGATTTTAGCAAACCATAAGTATAAGGGTGAATAGGACTTTTTAATATACTTCTTGCTGGTCCTTCTAAAACAATTTCACCAGCATACATGACTATTATCCTATCACTTACTTGTGCTATTGCTCCTAGATCGTGACTTACATAAACCATGGATGTTCCTGTATCTTTGGCTATAAACTTTAAAAGTTCTAAAACATGAGCTTGAGTTGTTACATCTAGACCTGTAGTCGGTTCATCTAACAATAGTAAGTCTGGTTTTCCCGCAAGAGCCATTGCAACTGCCACTCTTTGTTGTTGTCCTCCCGAAAGTTCGTGTGGATATCTAAAAGCCATTGTTTCTGGCGAAGGTAATCTGACTTTATTAAGTAATTCTGATATTTTTTTATCTCTTTCATTTTTATTAAATTTTGTATGCAATCTTAGAGCTTCATCTATTTGATAACCTATTTTTAAATTTGGAGTTAAAGATTGGCCAGCATTCTGAGGGATCATGGCTATTTTTCTTCCCCTAATCTGTTCTAAATCTTTATTCTTCATCTTTAAAAGGTTAGATGATTCAAACAAGCATTCACCTTCAATTGTATATAATCCTTGTTTAACATAACCCATCATCGCAAGTGCAAGAGTGCTTTTTCCAGACCCAGATTCTCCTACAATGCCGACAGTTTCACCTTTTTTTATATTAGTTGTTACATTTCTAAGAATTGATATTTCATCATTTTTTTTGCTTCTAAATCCAATTGAGAGGTTTTTTACTGAATGAATAATATTTTCCATAAATTTAAACCGGCGCCTTTGTAGATCTATCTATGCCTAATGCTTTAGCAAATGCATCTGCTGTCAAATTAATTCCAATTATCAAACTGCTCAATCCAACTATTGGTGCAATAACTGACCAATAAGCAAATGACATTAAACCTCTTGCATTTGAAATCATTAATCCCCAATCAGGAGTAGGCGGACTCACTCCAAATCCTAAAAACGACAATGAACTAAATCCTAACAACATCCATGACCATCTCATTGCCCCCTCAACCAATATAGCATCTCTTACATTTGGTATAATTTCATTCCATATAATTGAAAAGTTACTATGACCTCTTGCACGAGCTGAAACAATAAAATCTTTTGCAATTACATCGTGAGTAGCTGCTCTGGCAACTCTTACTATTCCCTTGCCATAGAAAAAACCAAGTGCTGGAATTAACACTTCTGTTGAAGTGCCTAAAAGAGAAACTATTAATAGCATTGCTAAGATCCAAGGTATGGATAAAAAAGCATCTACTATTCTCATGACTACATCATCAATTTTTCCTCCTACTAATCCACAAAAAATTCCCAATAATCCTCCCCAAAGTAAAGCGATTATAGAACCAAAAAAAGTTATAGTAAGCGCAGTTCTTCCTCCCATAATTGTTCTTGTAAAAACATCTCTACCTAAACTATCAGTTCCAAACCAATATTCAGATGATGGCGCTTGAAGCATGAGCGAAGGATCAATTGCCTTGTAATCATAAGGTGCTAAATATGGACTCAAAAATGCTAAAAGAATATGAAAAGCCAAAATACTTAAACCAATAAAACCGGAAGGCCTGGAAGCCATTGTTTTTAATACCTCTAAAACTTTTGAAAGTAAATTTTTTTGTTTTTCTTCAGAAATTTTACTTATCTCCATATTATTTTCTTATTTGTAAACTTTTTAATCTTGGGTTTAACATTAAGGTCATTAAATCTGCTATTAGGTTGATACTCACATAAATTGAAGCAAGGATAATAGCTAAAGCTTGAACAGTTGGTAAATCTCTATTAGATATCGACTCAATTACTAAACGACCAAGACCTGGATAATTAAATACTACTTCTGTAACCACAACTCCTCCTAAAAGCCAGGCAATAGTTAAAGCTACAACGTTTATTGCTGGCAATAAAGCGTTTGGTAAAACGTGTTTAAATACCATTTGCCAATATGGCACTCCTTTTAAAATTGCCATTTGGACATAATCAGTTGCCATTACTTGGATAACACTTGAACGGACCATTCTAGCCATATGAGCAGTCATTATCATCGCAATTGCTATCACAGGTAAAATTATATTTGGAAGTAATTCAAAAAATGTAACATCTGTGGGCACTATTACAATGCCAGGTAGCCATTGGAGCCAAATAGCTACAATTAAAATTAACAAAGTAGCACTAATAAATTCAGGAATAGTCATTGCAAAAATTGTTATTGTTGAAATAGTTATGTCTGGCAGTTTATCTCTCCAAAGAGCAGTGATGATACCTAGTATTAAAGCTAAAGGAATACCAATAATTATAGCAGCAGAAGCTAAAACCATTGAATTTTTTATTCTTGGTCCTAAAACTTCATTAATTGGCATCTGGCCACTTAAAGAATATCCAAAATCTCCTTGAATAACATTATATGCCCAAGATAAATATCTTTCATAAGCAGGAATATCTAACCCTAATCTTTTATAACATGCTTCTAATGCTGCTCCATAAGCTTCTCTCTCAAGATAAGTTGTACAAGCATCTCCCGGCAAAACCTCCGTTCCAATAAAAGTGATTAATGAAACAATGAATAAGGTTATTAAACCTAAAAAAATTCTTTTAATAATTAAAAACAACATAATTAAGATTACCGCTCTTGATTTTAAAATTAATTATTAATAAATGAAACAAATTTTACAGGCCTAATTAAAGGCCTGTAAAACAATATTTTATATTAATCTACTGATAATGTGTGCCACCTAATTGAGAAAAACTCTATTTCATCAAGATTTTTCACTCTTGAAGAAGTTACAACTAGTTTGGATACATGGTATGGAATCATAGTTCCAGCTTCTTCCCATAAAGTTTTTTGAGCATTTTGATAAGCTTTTTTTCGTTTATTAAAATTAAGCTCTCCTCTAGCATCAGCTAAATTCTTGTCAAATGATGCACTTTTATAAAAAGACTCATTCCATTTTGCTCCACTATGATAAGCTTCATGTAAAATACTATCAGCTGGTCTTTCGTTCCAACGTGTCATTGATACTGCTTTTTTCATCCAAGTTTCTTTCCAGTAACTTTTTGATGGAGTCATTTTAACTTCAGCTTTAATTCCTGCTTTTGCTAATTGTTGTTGTAGCACTTCACCAATTGTTGGCCACGTAGGTTCTTTGGTTGAAACATGAATAACCATTTCTATTCCATTTGGATATCCAGCTTCTTTAAGAAGTTTTTTAGCTTTTTTAATATCCTGAGGACATTTCATATTTAGACGATATTGATCAGATGGTGCTACAGGTGTATCGCAAGCTACTGTTGCAGCTCCACCCATAACAAGATCAACGAGTTCTTGCCTATCTACAGCTAAACGTACAGCTTTTCTAACTTTTGGATTGTCAAAAGGAGCAGTATCTGTTCTCATAACCATGCCTCTCCAATTTCCTGTAGGTATTACAGAAACATTAAATTTAGAATTGCCATCAAATATTTTTTTCTGGGCAAACGGAACATATCTATTCATGTCAATCTGGCCTGTAAGAAGAGCTTGTACTCTTGCTTCACCATCAGGTATAGCAATTACATGGACTTCAGCAACTTTTGGAGCACCTTCCCAGTAATTTGGATTTGCTTTAAGAATAGTTGTTCCTTCTGCATCAAATTTTTCAACTATAAAAGGACCAGTTCCAATTCCTGTTTTTCCAATAGTATCTCCGGATCCTGAAGGTATCATTCTTAATCTATAATCGGTTAATAGTAGCGGAAAGTCAGCAAATGAAGTATTTAACTTCATTTTAACAGTATGAGAGTCAACCACCTCTATATCTGTTACCGAACTCATGCTTTTTTTTTGCTGGTGAACCAATGTCAGGATCTTTAACTCTCATTAAAGAATATTTTACATCTTCTGCGTCAAAATCAGATCCATCATGAAATTTAACTCCCTTACGAAGTTTAAAAGTCCACTCAGTTGCATCTGCATTTCCAGACCAATCCGTAGCCAATTCAGCTGAAGTAACGCCTTTTAAGTTCTTTCTTACTAAACGGTTTTGTGTCATTATTACAACTTGAAACAAACGTCCTTTAGTAATCGCGTCTAAGTTTGTATCTTTTCCAAATCCAAGATCATGTGATAATTTAAAAACACCACTAGATGCATTGGCAGCAGAAAATGATACTATTACAGATATCAATGAAACTGATATCAATTTTATAATGTTTTTCATATTTTCCCTCTCTTTAAAAAAAAGGAAGTTAACATTTAATAATGTTATAGCAACAGTCAAAATTGTTACGTTTTTATTGAATGTATTAAATAGTTAATTTAATTTACAAAAAATTATTAAATGAGCAAAAATTTAAAAAATATTAGATTTTCAGTAAAACCAATCGCACCTGAAAACGATGAACGTCCACTAGAATTGGCAAGAACTATAGGTGTACATCCACTAACTTATCAAGAGTTACCTTTTGATCCAGAATATTCAATTTATGCTGGACGTCTTACTCCTGAAAAACTTACTAATGCAACTGCAGAAGAAATGTATTGGAAAATAAGAAAAGAATTAATTTTTCGACATACTGGGGAACATCCTTATGAAATATCAGGACCTGATGCTCTTAAACTTTTACAAAAGATTTTTCCTAGAGACATTTCAAAAGTTAAGAAAGGAAGATGCTCTTATCAATTTGCTTGTTATCATGACGGTGGAATGATTACTGATGGATTGTTATTAAGAATAGATGATGATCGATATTGGTTTGCACAAGCAGAAGGAGATATGTTTTCATGGTACAAGGCTCAAGCGGAAGGTCTTAATGTAAAAATTACCGATCCTGATGTATGGATAAGTCAAATACAAGGACCTTTATCAATGCAACTTCTTGAAAACTTAATTGATTCAAAATTAGCTGAACAATGGAAATATTTTGATTGGAAAGAAGTTAATATAGTGGATGAAAAAGTTATAATTAGTCGGACAGGATTTAGCAATGAACTTGGTTGGGAAATATATTTTCGTCCGGAAAATAATATTAAAAAATTAGGAGATTTAATACTTAAAGAAGGCAGCAAATTAGGAATGATAATTACTGCTACCCCTGTTTTTAGATGTAGACGAATAGAGGCAGGACTTTTATCAGCAGGACAAGATTTCACAAATCATACAACACCATTCTCTGTGGGATTGGGTAAATTTGTTGATCTTGAAAAAGATTTTATAGGACGAGATGCTTTAAAAAAAGCAAGTAAAGAAATTAGAACATGGGGTATTCGAATAGAAAATAGTGTTGGTATCAAAGGAAATACTATAAAGCTTGAAGGAAAAAATATTGGACAATTAACTTCTAGCACATGGTCTCCATTTCAAGTTTGTGGAGTTGGCATTGTACATTTAATTAATTCTAGTATTGGCCCTGGTGCAGTAGTTGATGTTGAATGCACAGATGGAAAAAGTCATAAAGGTGAGATTTGTAAATTACCAATGTATGATCCTAAAGGTGAAATTGTACGTGGAATAAATAAAACCATACCTTCGAAACCTGAGCCTTGGATTGGAATAAGTACGAAAAATAAATAATAAAAGTATAACTTGTCTCGTGAATAAAATTCAAAAAAAAATCATTTCAATAGGGGGCGGAGGATTTACTCATCAGTCAGACAAAAA
Organism: uncultured Pelagibacteraceae bacterium; assembly: GCA_902568235.1. Taxonomy (GTDB): domain Bacteria; phylum Pseudomonadota; class Alphaproteobacteria; order Pelagibacterales; family Pelagibacteraceae; genus Pelagibacter. Next base: position 18,430 of record CACFPS010000003.1, read on the forward strand.
TTTAGATGAATTTGTTTTAAGTCAATGTGAATCAAAAGATATTAAAATTGGTTTTTTAGCAACTGCAAGCAAAGATGATAAAAAAAAAATTAATTTTTTTTATAATAGATTTGAAAAATTAAATTTACAATTATCACACTATAATCTTTGTACAGAAGTTAAAAACTTCTCAGAATGGATATTAAATAAAGACATTATCTATATTGGTGGTGGAAATACATCTTACATGTTGAATGTATGGAGGGAAAATAATTTATCTAGATATTTTAAGAGAGCCTATGAAAAAGGTATTATTTTATCAGGAGTAAGTGCGGGGGCAGTATGTTGGTTTGATTGGATTTTGTCTGACTCTTTAGGTTCAATTTTAAAACCAATTAAAGGTATAAATTTAATTTCAGGAAGCTGCACACCTCACTCTTCCATTGCTGAAAGAATAAATCAATTTGAATTAAATATTAAAAATAATAAATTGCCTCCTGGAATAGCTATTGATGATGGGGTTGCTGTCCTTTTTATTGACGGAAAACCCTCTCAGGTCTATTCTTCAAGAAAAAATCATGATGCTTATTTTATTGATAAAAATAAAAAAATTAGTCTAAAAGAATATATTAAGAAAAAAGATTATGAGTAAAAATATAACTCCAAGTAAAAAAATTCATAGTATTGAAGATGCAAGAAAATTGGCAAAAAAAAGAGTTCCTAGATTAATGTTTGATTTTGTTGATGGTGCTTCTGGAGATGAAAGGCTTTGTGAAATAAATAGTACTGCTTTAGATCAAATAAGATTAGAACCCAAAGTTCTTAGAAATATAGAAAAGAGAAATTTAAAAAAAAACTTTCTTGGTAATGATTTTAACTATCCTTTTGGTTTTGCTCCTATGGGAATGTGTAATTTAACATGGCCTGGAGCAGATAAAATGTTAGCTGAAGAGAGTATTGAAAATAATATTCCTATTTGTGTATCAATGGCATCCTCCACTTCTTTGGAAAAAATGTATAAATTGTCCCAAGGTCATTCTTGGCTTCAATTGTATATATATCAGGACGAAAGTTTTGTGATGGAGCTTTTAGAAAGAGCGCAAAATACTGGTTACAAAGTAGCAATACTTACGGTAGATGTTCCAATACAGTTTAGGAGAGCAAAAGATGAAAAAAATGGTTTCACTGTTCCTTTTAAAATTGGCCCAAAACAATTTTTTGACTTTGCAACTCATCCTAGATGGTCTTTAACAACTTTATTAAATGGTATTCCAAAACCAATGAATTTTATAACTTCAAAAAGGGGAAATAAATTTGTAAGAAGTGAAAGTAGAGGTGCTACAGATTGGGAAACTTTAAAAAGAGTTAGAGATGCTTGGAAAGGTAAATTAATTGTAAAAGGAGTTATGTCACCAGAGGATGCTGTTAAAATCAAAGATACAGGCGCTGATGCAATTCAAGTTTCTAATCATGGTGGTAGACAACTGGAAAGTGCCACTTCTTCTATTAATGCCCTACCTTTAATAAGAAAAATTTTAGGAAAAGAATTTCCAATAATTTTTGACAGTGGTATTAGAAGTGGAAGTGATATCGTTAGATCGCTTGCATTCGGTGCAGATTATGCCATGATTGGTAGACCTTTGATGTATGGTATGGGCGCTGATGGGGCAAAAGGATTAAGGAGAGTTTTAAATATAATTAAAGAAGAATTAAGTACAACTTTGGGATTAGTTGGTTTAAATGATATAAACGATATTTCTTCGGAAATTATTGCAGAAAAGTTTTTTAAGGATATGAAATATTAATTTATGGCAAACAAAAAAATTAGAGGCGGTTCATTAATAGCTAGAGCAATTCGAGATAAAGGAATTGAAAAAGTATTTACTTTATCTGGAGGTTTTTGCAACCCAGCTTTAGAAGGTTTTATGGAATGTCAAATGGAAGTAATAAATTGTCCTCATGAGCAGATAGCAGGGCATTTAGCTGACGGTCATACTAGAATTACTCGTAAACCTTCTGTTTGTTTGGTTGGTCCTGAAGGTTTTGCTAATGCGGTGCCTTCTATGATGGAAGCATGGGGTGAAAGATCGCCAGTTATTTTTATAACAGGCTCCAGTAGTTTAAAAAGACAAGGATCAGGAGGTTTTAAAGAAATTGATGATGTTTCAATAGCCGCGCCATTAACAAAATATAGTGCAAGTATAACCGATGGAACGCGTATTAGAGAATTTGTAGACAAAGCATATAGAATTGCAACCAATGGATACCCTGGGGCTGTTCACTTAAGTGTCCCTGTTGATATTATGTTTTCTTCATTTGCTGAAGATGCAGGACTTGAGGAAAGGCCTTTTTCTCATCAAAAAAAACCAATAGCAAAAGCATGGCCAGACCCAAATCATATTACAGAAATATTAGAACTAAGTTGTAATTCAAAAAAACCAGTTTTAATTGGTGGACATGGAATATGGTGGTCAGGATCTGAAAAAAAATTAGAAGAAGCTGGTAACAGTTTAAATATTCCAATTTTTAATATTCCTTATCATCAAAAATTACTTGGCGAAGAAGCAGAAGCTTATATGGGACTGGCTGATATCCATCAATATCCTCCATCTAAATTTGCAATTGATGAGTCTGATTTAATTTTAATGGTAGGGGCAAGATTAGATAATCAAATGAATTTTGGTAATCCTCCTCTTTTTCCAAAAAGTACTAAACTTGTTTGTATTAATGGTTCACATGAAGAAATTGAGCTTAATAGAGCAGCAGATATAAATCTTTTATGTGACACTGGTGTTTTCTTAGATACTTTATCAAAACTTAAAAAAAATAATAAATGGAACTTAGATAGAAAATGGTTTGATCAAAATAAAACTAAAAAGAAAGAATGGGTTGATAAATCATTGAAAGACTTAAGCATTGAGACAAAAGAAGCAGAAATAAATGGAGGTAAAATTCATCCTCTTCAATTAGCTCTGGATGTTCAAGATGCGATGGGAGAAAAAGATTGGTTGGTTATAGATGGTGGCAATACTCATTTTTGGTCAGAGATAGCTATTAATATTGCCGGAGCTAATGGAAAAAAACTTGGAGGAATATTGCACCCCGGAACCTTTAGTATGTTAGGAGTTGGTGTTCCTTTCGCTATATCTGCAAAAAATGTTCATCCAAAATCAAATGTTGTCCTGATAAGTGGTGATGGAGCTTTTCTTTCTGGCGGTTTATCAATAGAGGCGGCTTTTCAAGAAAAAAAACCAATTGTTGTTGTCATAGATAACAATGGTGGTTTGGATTGTATATCTCAACAACAAGAACGTTTGTTTGAAAGTGGAAAACATTTTGCAACAGACTTTAGAGATATACCATTTCATAAAATCTTTGAAGGATTTGGAGGTCATGGAGAACTTGTTACAAAAAGAGAACAGCTTGCCCCTGCACTAAAAAGAGCTATAGAGAGTGGTAAAACAGCGTGTGTAAATGTAAAAGCAAAAGGAGTAATTAGCCCTATAGTTGCTGCAGTGAGCGATAAAAGAGATAAGGCTTCAATAGAATAATTTATGGTAACTTTTTCATCACATCTTTTAAATTCAATAAATGGAACTCATGCAAGTGGTGTAAAAGTAATAATTTATCAAATAAATGCAAATGGAGATAAAAAAAAATATTTTGAATCAGAAACTGATGATGGTGGTAGAATTTTTCAAGAATTTAATCTTACTAAAGAAGACTGTCTTTGTAATTACGAAATGTTATGCAAAACAGGAAATTATTTTTTAGAAGAAAGAATTGTTTCTGAAATTGTAGTAAAATTTAAAATGTCAGATCCTAATAAAAAATATCATTTGCCAATTATAATTTCCCCGAACGGTTATTCTATTTGGTGGTCAAAATAAGATTAGAATAATGAGCTCTCACGATTTGAGCTTGTCTAGACGAATTAGACAAACTCCTTTTACAAATAAAGCAGAAGAACATGGTGTTTCTGGTTTTACCGTTGTAAATCGAATGCTTTTACCCAAGGCTTTTAAAAAATCAATTGAAGAAGATTATTGGCACCTTAATTCTAATGTTCAAATATGGGATGTGTCTTGTCAAAGACAAGTCCAAATTACAGGGCCAGATGCTGAAAAATTAGTTCAATTAATGACACCTCGTTCAATTAAAAATATGAAAGTGGGTAAATGTCTATATGTTCCATTAATAGATGAAAACGCAGGTATGATTAACGATCCTGTTTTACTTAAAATTGAAAATAATAAATTTTGGATATCTATTGCAGATTCAGATGTTCTGTTGTGGACTAAAGGAGTTGCAATTAGTTACAATTTTAAAGTTAATATAATTGAACCTGAAGTTTACCCATTGGCAGTTCAAGGACCTAAATCAGAAGAATTAATGGTATCAATTTTTGGAGAAAAAATTAGATCTATTAAATTTTTTAACTTTGGTTTATTTAATTTTCTAGAAAAAAAACAAGTTATTGCTCGATCAGGTTATAGTAAGCAAGATGGTTTTGAAATTTATTTTGAAGGATATGAAGCGGGAGAAAAACTTTGGGATACAATTTGGAAAGCTGGAAAAAAATTTAATATTTCTGCAGGTTGTCCTAATTTAATTGATAGAATAGAAGCAGGATTAATGTCGTATGGAAACGACTTTACTATAGAAAATAATCCGTATGAATGTAATTTAGGAAAATATCTTAACGAAACATCTCATAATTTTATAGGAAAGTCTGCACTAGAAAAAATCAAAATAGACAATATTAATAAACAAATGAGAGGTATTATTTTTGATGAGAATCCTTGCCCCACATGTTCCCATCCTTTTCCAGTTTATTCGGAAAATAATGAAAAAATAGGACAAGTTACTTCAGCTATTTATTCGCCTAGAATAAAGAAAAACATAGGTCTTTCAATGATTTCAAAAAAATACTGGAATAAAGGAAATAAATTAATAATTGAAACTCCTGAAGGGAAAAGAAGAAATGGCGTTATAACATCTTTACCATTTCCAGAATAAACATATATAAAGAATAAAATTATAAATTAAAAAATGTATAAAGCAGTTATAGCAGGGTATGCAAGATCTCCATTTACTATGGCCAAAAAAGGAGAGTTAATTGATATTAAGCCAGTTAACTTATTATCAGAGGTTATCAAAAACCTAGTTTCAAAATCAAAAGTTAACTCAAAAGATATTGAAGACATTATTATTGGATGCGCATTTCAAGTAGGTGAACAATGTTTTAATATTGGCAAACTAGTTTCTTTTTTATCTGAAATGGACATTAAAACTTCAGGTATGACAGTAGATAGATGGTGCGGATCTTCAATGGAAGCTATTCATATTGCTGGTGGAAAAATTGCAATGGGATCAGGTAAAGTTTTTGTTTGCGGAGGAGTAGAAAGCATGACTCGTGTAACAACAGGATTTGAGCCTATGCCTTATCCTTATACAGAAACAGAAAATCCTAACGTTTATTTTTCAATGGGCATAACAGCTGAAAATGTTGCAAAAAAGTATGGCATAACAAGAAAAGAGCAGCAGGGATTTGCAATATCTAGTCATCAAAAAGCTTCAGAAGCTCAGTCAAAAGGAAATTTTAGTGATGAAATTACTATTGTAGGTAATTGTTCTAAAGATGGAAATATTAGACCAAATAGTAACCAAGAAGTTTTAGATGGTTTAAAATTAGCTTTTGATCAAAACGGTACTGTTACTGCTGCTACCTCATCTCCTTTAACCGATGGTGCTGCTGCAACATTAATATGTGAAGAACAATATGCTAAAGATAATAACTTAGAAATTTTAGGAAGAATTGTTTCTACTTCTGTACAAGGTTGTGCTCCTGAATTAATGGGATTAGGCCCTATTGGAGCATCAATAAAAGCATTAAAAAGAGCTAAACTATCTATTAAAGATATGGATATAGTTGAAATTAATGAAGCTTTTGCTTCTCAATCTTTGGCTTGTATTAAAGATTTAGAAATAGACAATAAAAGAGTTAATTTAGATGGTGGAGCGTTAGCTCTAGGACACCCTCTTGGAGCTACAGGAGCAAGAATAACAGGAAAAGCTGCAGCTTTATTAAAAAGAGAAAATAAAAAATATGCTTTAGCAACTCAATGTATAGGTTTGGGAATGGGTATTGCTACTATAATAGAGTCAGTAAATTAACTATCTATTAATTCCTCTTAGTCTTTCTGATCGTCTTCTAATAAGTTCTGCGGTGACAAGAATTAATACTGATAAAACTATTAAACATGTTGCAACAGCTAAAATTGTTGGACTTAATTGTTCTCTTAAACCGGTCCACATTTGAATAGGGATAGTTGTATTTTCTAATCCTGCTAAAAACAAAACAACCACCACTTCATCAAAAGATGTAACAAATGCAAATAATCCTCCGGATATTACGCCAGGCAAAATAAGTGGAAGAGTTATTTTCATGAATGTGTTAACTGGATTACTTCCTAAACTTGCTGCTGCTCTAGTAACACTGTGATCAAAACCTGATAAAGTAGCAGTTACAGTAATTACAACAAATGGAGTTCCAAGAATAATATGTGCAAGTATAATTCCTAAATGAGTTGCGGCCAAACCTACTTTTGCCATAAAAAAGAAAATAGCAACACCAGAAATAATTAATGGAACAATCATTGGAGAAATTAAAGTTGCCATTATTAAACCTTTGTAAGGCATGTGCCTACTGCTTAAACCTAACGCAGCAACTGTACCAAGAACAATAGAACCAAGTGTTGCAAAAATAGCAATAATAAAACTATTTTTTGCTGCTGCACCCCAAGGGTTTTTTGTTCCATAGATCATATCTTCATACCATCTTAAAGAAAATGCATCTGGATCAAGTCTTTTCATTCCTTCAGAAAAAACTAAAAATTCTTCTGCATTAAATGATAATGGAAATATTACAAATAATGGAGCTATCAAAAAGAAAAATACACTTCCACAAATAAATAGATAAGTATAATGCCAAACTCTATAATGTGGTTCTGTATATTTTGGTAAAGCCATAATATTTATCCTAATTTAATATTATCAATTCCTACAAGCTTATTATAAATCCAGTAAACAACTAAAACTCCTGTTAACAACATTAGCCCCATAGCTGAAGCAAAGCTCCAATCTAAAGTAGCTTTCATATGGTAGGCTATTTGATTACTAATTAGTGTACCGGATGCTCCTCCAACTAACGCTGGTGTAATATAATATCCAATTGCAAGTATAAAAACTAACAAGCATCCCGCTCCAATTCCAGGTATTGTTAATGGAAAATAAATTTTCCAAAAAGTAACAAATGGTGTGCCACCTAAAGATTTTCCAGCTCTCATTAGACTTGGGGAAATAGTTTTCATAACACTATAAAGAGGTAGAACCATAAAAGGTAATAAAATTTGAGTCATAGCAACATAGGTACCAGTTTTGTTGTACATCATTTCTGGTCTATTATCGTCTGCTACCAAACCTATAAAGACAAAAAAGTCATTCACAATTCCTTGCTGCTGCAACAAAATCATCCAACTTGCGGTTCTTACTAATAATGAAGTCCAAAAGGGTAATAAAACACAAATCATAAGTAAATTACTGTATTTCATTGGTAAAGTCGCAAGCAAATGTGCAATGGGATAACCCATTAAAAAACAAAAAAGTGTAACAAAAAATGCAACTTCTAAAGTTCTCAACCAAAGAATTCTATGTATTCTTCTATCTTCTTCTACTTGTACAACATTACCATCTTCATCATAATACATGTCCATTCCTTTTAGATATTTTGCCATTGTATATGGAGGAGCTGTTCTTTTTATTGCTTGCCAATATTTTACATCTCTAAATCTTTTATGAATTTCCATTATTTGTTCTTTGGCGTTGCCTTCCTCGAACTTTTTCATTTTTCTCCATAACTTTTTGAGAATTGTATTAAACCCATTTTTTTCTTTATTTAATCTCTGGCCTAATTTTCCATGCTCTTTATTTTCTGCAAGAACTCTAAAATCTGCTAAAAAGCTTGCAAAAACTTCTTCCGGAGGTAACTCTTTTCCGTCCCAAGTTTCCATTGCCTTAAAAGTTTTAGGCAACATGTTTGTAATCATTCTATCATCTATACTTCTTGAAAACATTTCTCCTATTGGAAAAATATAAGTAATAATAATAAAAAGTAATAATGGACAAACTAAAAGAAAAGCTTTGATTTTATTCTTTTTCTCAGCTTTTTTTAGACTTACCTCTAGAGGAATGCCATCTGTTGTTAAAATTTTTTGTGTTTCACTGCTCATAAATAAAAAGGGCGGTTATTAAATAACCGCCCTAAATATAATATATAATTATAGTCTTTAAAACTTAAATTATAGACCAGCTTTCATTGCTTCCCATTTTTCACCAAGTTCAGTGCCGTTATCAGCCCAAAACCAAGGATCAACTAGGAAATAATTTTTAGTGTTTTGCGGTGCAGTTGGCATGTGTGGTACCATGTTAGTCTTACCATCTTTATACCAAGGCTCACCTGCTTCCATAACTGCTATAGAAGATTTTCTCCAAGGAGCGTAAGCAATATACTTGGCGCTTCCAGCTAGCATCTCTGTGTTAGTCATCATTGCTAGAGCTTTTTTAGCATTTGCTTCATCTGGACCACCTTTAACTAGTGCAAAATATTCATAGTCAAGACCTTGTCCGTCCCATACTTGAACGATCGGAGCACCTTCTCCAACTGTAGCGTTAAAGAATCTGCCATTCCAACCAGTTGCCATAACTACTTCTCCACTCATTAACAATTCTGGTGGTTGAGCACCTGCAGACCAAAATACACATCCGCCTTTAGGATCTGTACAAAGTTTTTTGATCTTATCCATAGCTCTTTGAACACCTTTTTCAGTATTTAAAGCTTCGTAGATATTTGCTCCACCTTGTTTAGGTTTGATTCCATCTGCTGCCAAAGCCATTTCCAAGTTTGTTAGAGCAGACTTATAGATTGCTCTTTTTCCAGGAAATTTCTTAGTGTTAAAAAAATCTTTTATAGTTTTTGGAGTACCTTTAACATTTTCACTGTTATAAGCGTAGTTCCAAGAATATAAAATATTTCCTACTGCACATTTGCTAGGCATTGCAGTGAAGAAATCTTCACTAGCAGGCGTTCCATCTGGAGCTGGTGGGAAGTCTTTGTCAAAATCAAATTCAACAAATATACCTTCATCACATCCATTGATAGTATCAAAAGCAAATACGTCGATTATATCCCAAGTAATTGCTCCTGCTTCTTTTTGTGCTTTAATTTCAGATAATCCACCTGAGTAATCTACCCAGTTAATCTCTATGCCTAATGCTTTGGCAGTTGGATCACCATAACCTAACTTTTGTGACTCTGTATAAGCCCCACCCCAAGATGCAACAGTAACTGCAAATGAAGATGTTGTTATACTAAGAGCAAAAGTAAGGGCTAAAAATAATTTAGCTAATTTTCTCATTTATCCTCCGTTTAAACGTTTTTTTAAAAAACGGATTACAACAATAACGGTATTGAGAGTCAACTGCTCAATTCCTCTAATTAAGCTTTATTTTGCTATATAATTTAATGAAGAATTAATTATTTAGGATCTAACGCCCTAGCGTCAAAACTGTTCCAGCCTATTTTAATTTCATTACCCAGCTTTATATCCATTCTTGCTGAACTATTGGGTACTTTTAATATAAATTCCTTGTTTCCTAACAAGTCTAATCTTACCCTTGTATGGTCACCATGGTAAATTACTTCTTCTATTTTGCCTTTAAATTTATTGTCCATTTTTTCATCAGGATCAATGATTGCTCTTTCTGGTCTTAACGAAACAATACTTTTTTCACCTTTTGATTTTACTCTTATAGGATTTGCTAATATTTCATTTCCAGAATCTAATTTAATTTTGCATTTATCTTGCGAAATATCTACTACTTCACCTTGGAAAGTATTATTTTCACCAATAAATTCTGCAACAAAAGAATTTACTGGTTCTTCATAAAGTTTATCAGGGCTAGATAATTGTTGTACTTTTCCATCATTAAAAACTGCAATTCTATTTGACATTGTTAAAGCTTCACTTTGATCATGAGTAACATAAACAACGGTAACACCAATGCTTTCGTGAATATGTTTAATTTCATATTGCATGCTTTCTCTTAAATTTTTATCTAACGCACCCAGAGGTTCATCCATTAAAACTACTGCAGGATCAAATACCAAGGCTCTTGCCACAGCAACTCTTTGTTGTTGACCTCCTGATAATTGAGCTGGCATTCGGCTTCCAAAATCTGACAAAGAAACCATCGATAAAGCTTTTTCAACTTTTTTATCTGTTTCGTCTTTTGAAAATTTTCTAACTTTTAAAGGAAATGCCAAATTTTCATAAACTGTCATGTGAGGAAACAATGCATAGTTTTGAAAAACCATTCCAATACCTCTTTTATGAGGAGGTATATTTGAAATTGGATTTCCATCTAAATAAATTTCTCCATTAGTTGGAGTTTCAAATCCTGCCAACATCATTAAGCATGTAGTTTTTCCCGAACCAGATGGTCCCAACATAGTTATGAATTCACCTTCAGCGATATCTAAATTAAGATCTTTAACAACCAAGACTTTTCCATCATAACTTTTGTCAACTTTATCAAATTTTACAAATTCGTTATTTTTTGCCATAGAGAAGTTTATAAAACATTTGTTTAAAATTTTTGCAATAGTTAATTAGCTTTTAATATGCAGTTCTTTTGAGAAATCACAAAATAATTCACTTCCATTCTCAGTAACTCTAATTGCTTCTGAAGCTTCAACGCCCCAATCACCAAATTGCATTACTGCAATCATGTGAAAACATACATTTTTCTCAAGAACTGTCATATCTCCTTTATATATATTTAAAGTATGCTCTCCCCAATCTGGAGGATAACCAATACCAATAGAATAGCCAGTTCTAGATTTTTTTTCTATTCCATATTTGTCTAAAACTTTCCAAAAAGCTTGCGCAACATCATCGGCTGTATTGCCGGGTTTAGTTTGGTCAATACCTGCTTGTAATGCTTCGATAGTTTTATTCATTGTATCTATTTTTAATTGATCTGGTTTTCCAAGTAGAACTGTACGAGCCATTGGAGCATGATATCTATTATAAACTCCTGACAATTCAATAATTGTAGCTTCACCGGTTACAAATTTATCTTGTGTTGCTGTTAAATGAGAAGCTGAAGTTCCTTTTCCTGTTGGTAACAATGTAGCTATACTTGAATATTCTCCTCCAAATTCAGGAGTTCCATAAAATAATGATTTTTGTATTTCTCCAACAGCATCACATTGTCTAACTCCAGGATTGATAACTTCCATTGCAGTTTTCATTCCTTTTTGAGAAATGATAGCTGCAGATTTCATAAAACCTATTTCAACATCTGATTTTACTAAACGTGCCCAGTTAACTAATCTTTCTGAGTCTTTAATTTTTGCATTAGGTAAACCTTTTTTTATTTTTTCATAACAAAATGCAGTGAAGTAATGCGCATCCATTTCAAGTCCAATAGATAATTTATCCCATTTTCTTTCTTTAATAATTTCAACAAGATAATCATAAGGATGTTTTGGCCATGTATGTATATAATTTTCATCATATACAATTACATTTTCATTTTTTAAATAAGTTTTAATATAAGCTCCGCCAGCATCCTGAGCTCTAACAAAACATAAAGGTTCCTCGGCGTTAACATGTACTATTGCGCATTGAGCATAATAAAATGACCAAGCATCATATCCTGTTAAATAATTCATATTATTTGTGTCATGAGAAATTAAAAGTTCAATGCCTTTTTCTTGCATTGAAGTTTGAACTTTTTTTAATCTTTGTTTGTATTCTTCTTTAGTAAAAAGCATTTAGTTTTCTTGGAATAATTTCCCAAATCCTTCTACTGAATTATTTTTATTTATTTTTACAAGGGTATCCCAAATTAATGCCTGATTACTAGACAAAACTACTGTATTTAATTTTTTTTCTAGTTTATCTATAATTGGCAATACTGGTAAAGCAGTACAAGAAACAAATAATGCTTCAGCTCCATTTAAATCAATCTTTGATAGAACGTCATACAAATAATTTTGATCAACTTTTCCAATATCGTAATCTGCTTCAATATCAAAATAAGAATTTGAAGTAATTTCAAAACCTTCGTTTTTAAAATAATCTAACACTTCATCATTCAATTTTTTACTATAAGGCGTAAATAAATATATTTTTTTAATATTTAATTTTTTTAAAGCTTTTATTGCAGCACTACTTGGTGTGGTAACATCTGCCATAGGCTTTGCTGCTTTTACTTTCTGTTCGATTGAATTATATCCAGCAGCAATTGTTCCAGATGTACAGCCATAAACAACGCAATCAATATCTTGATCAGGCAAAATATCTTTTGTAACCTCGGTTACTTTATTAGACATTTTAATTAGATTTTCTTTTGTTAGAGGGTTGTAGCATTCTATTCTATTAACAAAGAAATCAATATCTTTATCTTTGATCACATTTATAAAGTCTTTTTCAATCATAAAGTCACTTGCCAAAGCAATTAGGCCAACTCTAGGATTTGATTTACTGATATATTTGGGTTCTATTTTTGTTGAATTCATATTTTAAAAAGTGAATATATCACAAGTTCTTTAATAATCATTAATATTAAAAATAACTTTATGAATATAAAAGATACCTTAATAGCTTCTCTGGTTCCTATCTTTTTAGGTTTTGGTTTTGTTATTGCAAAACCTGCATTTGAATCTTTTCCACCAATACTTTTAATGGGCATAAGGTTTACTTTTGCAGCATCAATTTTGATTTGGTGGTTTCCAATACCAAAAGGATATTTAAAAAAAATATTTATTGCCTCGTTTATAGCTAATACTTTGCAGTACAGTATCACTTATACAGGTTTAAATTATATAGACGCTTCAGCTGCTGTATTGCTAGTGCAAACAGAAGTTCCTTTTGGAGTCATTTTTGCTTACTTTATGCTTAAAGAAAAACCAACTATAAGATCATTAATAGGTATCACTGTTGCCTTTATTGGAGTTTATATTTTAACCGGATCTCCTAACTTAGATGGAAAATTTTTTGGTATAGCTTTAACTATTTTAGGATCTGCTATTTGGGCTCTTGGACAAGTTATTGTTAAGCCTCTAAGTAAAGAAATAAATCCAATAGCACTTGTAGCTTGGTTAGCATTATTTTCTGGCCCAATATTAATTTGTTTATCTGCAGTAATAGATGGAAACACTATAAATTATTTAACAGAAGCAAGTTTTGATCATTGGATAATTGCAATTTATATTGGGTTTATTATGCAACCTATAACATACGGTTGTTTCTATTATGTTTTAAAAAATAATCCGTTATATAAAGTACTGCCCATAGTTACTATGGGCATTCCTCCAACGGGTTTATTAGCCGCGATATTTCTTTTGGGAGAAAAACCTACTCAAGAGTTATTTTTAGGTGGATTTATAATTATTGTTGGAGTGATTATGATAATATTTAAAAATACAAAAAAAGAAGAGGTTGTAAAATGAAAATAGGTTTTATTGGTTTGGGTAATGTTGGCGGCAAGCTTGCAAAAAGTTTGTTAAGAAATAATTTTGAACTGACTGTAAGAGATTTAGATCAAAATTTGACAGAAAATTTTAGAGATTTGGGAGCTAAAGTTGCAAATTCTCCAAAAGAATTAACTGAACAAGCAGAACTAATAATAACTTGTCTTCCTTCACCAGATATTTGTGCAGAAGTAATGGAAGGTGATCAAGGAGTGTTAAAAGGACTTTCTGAAAATAAAATTTGGTTAGAAATGAGCACAACAGATGAAGCGGAAGTGAAAAGAATTGGTCAAAAGGTTATTTCTAAAAAGGCTACACCTTTAGATGGTCCCGTAAGCGGTGGTTGTCACAGAGCCACAACAGGTAATATCGCAATTTTTGTTGGTGGTGAAAGAAAAGCATTTGATAAGATTTTGCCAGCTTTAACTGTAATGGGAAGAAAAGTATTGCATACTGGTGGGTTAGGAACCGCATCAGTATTAAAAGTAATTACTAATTATCTCGCTTCAGTTCATTTGGTTGCTCTTGGTGAAGCTTGGACGATTGCAAAAAAATCTAAACTTGATCTTGCCAAAACCTATAAAGGTATTGCAGTTTCTTCTGGAAATTCTTTTGTTCACGAAACAGAAAGCCAAGTAATTTTAAACGGCTCATATAATATAAATTTTACAATGGATTTAGTATTAAAAGATACAGGTCTTTTTGATGATCTTGCAAATAAATTAAACGCGCCTTTAGAAATTTCTCCTAAAATTGTTGAAATATTTAAAGATGCTGAAAAAAAATTTGGTTCTAGAGCTTGGTCTTCTATGGTTGTCAAAAGAATGGAAGATTTAAATAATATTAATTTTAGATCGAATGGTTTTCCAGAAGAACTTGTGGACAGTGAACCAGAACAAAGAGGTTATGAAATTTAAATATTGTGATACAATAATATATAATGATTGAGAAAAAAAATTTTTATATAAATGGTAAGTGGGTTTCTCCTTCAAAGCCAAACGATTTTGAAGTTATCGATCCATCAACCGAAGAACCTTTTGCAATAATTTCATTGGGATCCACGCAGGACACGGATGATGCAATTGATGCTGCTAAAATAGCTTTTGAGACTTGGAAAGAAACTACAAAAGAAGAAAGGTTAAAACTATTACAAAAATTTGATGAAATTTATAATAGAAGATGGGATGAAATGGTTAAAGCACAGTCTACTGAAATGGGGGCTCCATTGGACTTTGCGTCAGAAACTCACACAAAAATGGGTGCTGATATTTCAAAAAATACAATAGAAATTTTAAAAGATTTTAATTTTGAGCATCAATTTGATCCTAGTTCTAATAATTACATTAGATATGAGCCTATAGGAGTATGTGGATTAATAACTCCTTGGAATTTTCCAATGAACCAAATTGTATTAAAAGTTATTCCTGCTTTAGCCGCTGGCTGCACAATGATATTAAAGCCTTCTGAGATTGCTCCAATATCAGGAATTTTATTTGCAGAAATGATTGACGAGGCTGGTTTTCCTCCGGGTGTTTTTAACTTAGTGAATGGCAACGGAGAAGTTGTAGGAAATCATATTTCTGGTCACCCTGACATAGATATGGTTTCGTTTACTGGTTCAACAAGGGCTGGAAAATTAATTCAAAAAAATGCAGCTGACACAATAAAAAAAGTTACTCTTGAATTAGGTGGCAAAGGTGGGAATATCGTTTTTGCAGATTCATATCCTAATGCAGTAAGAGATGGAGTAAGAAATATAATGAGTAATTCAGGACAGTCTTGTGATGCTCCTACAAGAATGCTGGTTCAAAAACCGATTTACGAAAGAGCAGTTAAGGAAGCTGTAGACGAAGCAAATAAAATTAAAGTAGATTTAGCGTCAAAAAAAGGTGATCACATAGGACCACTAGTTTCAAAAGTTCAGTATGACAAAGTAATAAATCTTATAAATGCTGGAATAAAAGAAGGTGCAACATTAGCTGCGGGTGGACCTGATCTGCCTAATGGTCTTAATAAAGGATATTTTGTAAAACCAACAATTTTCACTGATGTAAATAATGACATGAGAATTGCAAGAGAAGAAATATTTGGACCTGTGCTTTCTATTATTCCATTTGAAACTGAGGAAGAAGCTATTGCTATAGTAAATGACACTTCTTATGGATTGGGAAATTATTTACAAACTGAAGATAAAGAAAAAGCTCAAAGAGTTGCAAGAAAAGTTAGGGCTGGAACAGTTTATATCAATGGTCAAGGAACAGATGTTGGGGCTCCGTTTGGAGGTTATAAACAATCAGGAAACGGTCGAGAAGGTGGTGTTTGGGGTTTTAATGAATTTTTAGAAATAAAAGCTATTACTGGTTGGAAGCATTAATACTTTTAAATTCAAGCATATTTTCAAAAGTAGACATTTCTGGTTTGCTTAAAATAATTTTAGGAAATTTTTTGTTAAATTCTAAAAATAATTCTTTATTAAATTCCAATAACTTTTTAATTTCATATTGCTCAAGTTCCCTTAAAATGTATGCCAATGTAATGTGGAAGGTATATCTTTGATGATTTTCAAATTTTATTTTCAATAATTTACTTAATTCATTTCTGCAATCTCTAAGAATTAATTCATCTTTGTCAGAAAAAGGTTCTAAAACAATACTATAACCACCATAAAACATTTTTAATTTCATATTTAATTCTGAAGGAAAAACAAAATTTTCAAGTCTTTTATTTAGTTCAATGGCTATTTGATTATAATTTAAATTTTGATCGATATTTTTTGGCCAATAGTTAGTATTTTCTGTGTTTACATTGCAACAGTCAAACAAAGTCATATGAAAACTTGATGGAGGTAAATAAAAATAAGTTTCTTTAGGATTAAAATTTTTTATTTTTTTTTGGAAATTGCTTATTTCATTTGACAAATCAGTATTTAAAGAAATATTAGAAATAATAGTACATCCTGGAAAAGGTAATGGTTTTCCTTTGTTGTCAAATTTATTTTCTTCACCTTTTAAAGAGTATCCGTCCAATTTACCTGCTAAAAATTCTTTTTCATTATTAATTATATTTATATCCATTTAAACTTAACTAAAACCAGTTTATATTCTTTTTCTCACAAAGCTCTTTCAACCTCAAAGGATAGTCTGTAATTATACCATCTACTCCATATTCAATCATCCGCATCATGTCACTTTCTTTATTTACAGTCCAAACATTTGCTACCAAACCTTTAATGTGTGCTTCTTCAATATCTTTTTTTTGAATATCTCTATAAAAAGGACACCAAACTTTACCACCAAGTTTTTTAATTAATCCTGGAAGATCATATTCATCAAATTCAAGTGTCAAGTTCATCCAGGGTGAATTTTTATAAATTGTTTTCTCTATTTTGACTCCAGTTTTTTGTTGAAATGATAAATATCCCCTCGATATATTTGGCATTTGTAAACTGAATTCTTTTAATACTCTCCAATCAAATGATGAAATTAAAATTTTTTCTTCTAATTTTGATTTTTCAATTACTTTCTTAACAATCCTAACAATTTCTTTTGGAGGTGGTGTTAAATTATCTTCAACTGGTGTTGATTTTATTTCTAAATTTAAAACCACATTTTTAATGTCATTTAAATTAATTAATTCAAAAATATCACTCAATTTAGGTATTTTTTGATTGGGCAAACTTTTTTGATTTAAAAATCTCCTTCCATATCTAGATAGCTTATTTATAGAACCAACATCATAATTTAGTATTTCTTTATATGTTAAATCGTAAATTTTAATGTTTTCGTTTTTTATCCAATTTCCTTCCAAATCTTTTGTCATATTTATATCAAGACGGAAATCATGCGTAATTACAGGTATTAAGTCTTTTGAAATTAATATATCTGTTTCAAATGCATTGATTTTGTTTTCAAAAAGAAAACTGAAACTTTGTAGAGTGTTTTCAGGCAAATTACCTCTAGCGCCTCTATGCCCATATATTTTTATATGATTAGGTTTAGATAATATCAAATTTAAATTATTCTTTTGCCAGTTTTTTTATTAAATATATATAATTTATTTTCTTGAATATTTAATGCCAATTTAGAACCTGAATTTATTTTCTCATTTCCTGGTGTTCGATAGCATAATAAATCTTTTTTACCCTTAATTTCTCCATATACAAGATTATCAGAACCTAGCTTTTCAACTAAATCAACATTAAATTTAATTAAACCATTGTAGGCTTGCACTAAATGTTCAGGTCTAATTCCCAAAATAACTTTACCGTTAAAATCACTTTTAATGCCGGCAATTTCAAATGCTTGGGTTTTTAATTTTTTATTTTTTAGTTCACCTTCAACAAAATTCATTTGAGGCGATCCTATAAATCCAGCTACAAAAACAGATGTTGGATTATTATAGATTTCTATTGGTGTTCCTAATTGCTCAATTATTCCATCATTAATTACCGCCAGTCTATCTGCTAATGTCATTGCTTCTACTTGATCGTGAGTCACAAAAATACTTGTTACTCCAACTTTTCTTTGAAGTTTTTTAATCTCTAACCTCATTTGAATACGTAGTTTTGCATCTAAGTTAGATAATGGTTCATCAAATAAAAAAATTTTAGGACTCCTTACGATTGCTCTACCCATTGCCACTCTCTGTCTTTGACCTCCTGATAGCAATGATGGTTTTCTCTCTAAATAATCTGATATCTGCAATAGTTTTGCTGCAGCCTTTACTTTTTTTTCTATTAGATCTTTTGCTAATCCTCTATTTTTTAATCCATAAGCTAAATTATTATAAACATTCATATGCGGATATAATGCGTAGTTTTGAAATACCATCGCCACATCTCTTTCTGATGGATCAATTTTATTTATAATTTTTTTATCAAGTTTAATATCTCCTGTTGTTATATCTTCAAGTCCAGCTACCATTCTTAACAAGGTGGATTTTCCACAACCTGATGGTCCAACAAAAACCATAAATTCTCCCTTTTCTATTTTAAGAGACGTTGGTTGCACAGCTTTTGTGCCGTTTGGATAAACTTTTGTAACTTTTTTTAATTCTAAAAAACTCATTTATTTTTCCGTTTGAATTAATCCTTTTATGAACCATTTTTGTAAAAATACCACCACTAAAACAGGAGGTATCATTGATAAAATAATATAAGCAAATCTTTCTGCAGTTCTTGGAAGAGCAACACCTTCGTAGCTCTCTGTGTATATAATTTTCATCCCCATAACAACAGTCCAGTATTCCTCAGCAGTAGTCATGATTAATGGCCATAAATATTGACTATATCCATAAACAAACATGAATATAAACATAGCAGCAATCATAGTTTTAGATAACGGAATTAAAAAATCAATAAAAAATCTCCAAGTACTTGCACCATCTAGTTTTGCTGACTCCAAAAGTTCATCTGGGATTGTCTTATAAAATTGTCTGAAGAAAAATGTTGCAGTTGCAGAAGCAACTAATGGAAGAATAAGACCTGTGTAAGAATTTGTTAAACCTAAATCTGATACAACTTTATAACTAGGGAAAATTCTTACCTCTAGCGGCACAAGCAAAGTAATAAAAATTAACCAAAAAATAGGCACAGCTAATTTAAATCTATAATAAACTAAAGCATATGCAGACATTGCGGAAATAACCACTTTAAGAGTTGCAATTCCTAATGCCATTATAAAACTATTTATAAACATTTTAGCTGCTGTAACTTCTTCTGACCAACCACCTTTCTCATTTAGAACTTCGTTATAATTTCTTGCAAGTTGATCACCTAAATGAAATTTCATACCTTCGGTAAGTATCGTTACCGATTCATGTGAAGAACTAGCAAAAGATATCCAGATAGGAACAACCATTAACAAGACTCCTAGTATAAGAATTATGTGAGCTATTATTTGAAGTGGTTTAATTTTCATTTATCTTGAAAAACTCCTTTAATAAAATGTTTTTGTAAAAGAATTATAATTAAAATTGGCGGCACCATAGACATCATTACAAAAGCAAATCGATGTACAATTGATCCTGACATCATCTTTAATCCCATAACTACTGTCCAATATTGTTCAGAGGATGTCACTAATAATGGCCATAGATATTGGTTATAACCAAATACAAACATAAATATTAGCATAGCTACAATCATTGTTTTTGATAGAGGAATTAAAAAATCAATAAAAAATCTCCAAGTATTTGCGCCATCAAGTTTTGCAGACTCAAGCAATTCATCTGGAATAGTTTTATAAAATTGTCTAAAAAATAAAGTTGCTATAGCTGAAGCTGAAATGGGAACTATTAATCCAAAATAGGAATTTACTAAATTAAGTTCAGCCATAACTGAATATGTAGGAAAAATTCTTAATTCTAATGGAACCAAAATAGTAATAAAGATTATCCAAAACAATAATGTTGCATGTTTTATTCTATAATAAACTAAAGCATATGCAGCCATAAGAGAAGTTACAACTGATAATAAAGCTACTCCTGTTGCCATTATGAAACTGTTAAAAAACATTTTTAAAGCAGTTATTTCTTTAAAAAAACCTCCCTTATATAATAAAACTCTATTGTAGTTTTCATAAAAACTATCGCCTAAAAATAACTGCAGACCATGCATATTGATAATTGAACTTGTATGCGTTGAGCTTGCAAAAATCATCCACACAGGAGCTATCATGATAAATATTCCTATGAATAAAATTAAATGTGAAAAACTTGATGTAAAAAATCTAGTCATTAATTATAATGTATTTTCCCTTCAATGTATCTAAATTGAAAAATTGTAATTACTAAAACAATCAACATCATCATTATTGATTGGGCGCCAGCACTTCCTAAATCTAATCCTCTAAATCCATCCATGTAAGCTTTATAAACAAGGGTTCTTGTTTCACCTGATGGAGCGCCTATTGTTGTAGTATCAATAATTCCAAATGTGTCAAAAAAAGCATAAGTTATATTAATTATAATTAAGAAAAATGTAGTGGGCATTAATAAAGGAAATGTAATAGTCCAAAATCTTCTAAAACTATTTTTGCAGTCAATCATGGATGCCTCTATTACAGATTTTTGTATTGCCTGAAGTCCAGCTAAGAAAAAAATAAAATTAGCACTTATCTGTTTCCAGGCACCTGCTATAATCACATAAATATAAGCGTCAAAAACACTTTCGTACCAATTAAAGCCCCATAAATTATTAAATAAATGATAGAGAAGTCCAAATCTTTCGCTAAAAAAGTAATTTGCCATAACTCCCACTACAGCAGGTGCAATAGCATAAGGCCAAATTAGAAGTGTTTTATATGAACTTTTGCCATGCATTACGTTATTTGCTTGAACAGCAAGCAACAAACCAATAGATCCAGTAATAAGTGTTATTACAAAGCTATAAATAATAGTAAATTTCAAAGCTATGAAATAAGCTGGATCATCAAAAATAAATAAAAAATTATCAAATCCTGCAAACTGAACACTAATTCCAAATGCATCTTGCATTGTAAATGCATCTTTAAAAGTTTGTATTATTGGCCAATATAAAAATACTAATAAAATTGCTAGCTGTGGTGCTAAAAATAAATATTGCGAATAACTAGATTTAAATTGAACTTTTTTCATACATATAAAAATAAGGAGGGTACTTTAATACCCTCCTTATTAAAATTGTTCTTTATAGAGTTTTAGCAAATTGTTTTAATAATTTAGCCGCACCCTTATCCATGTTCTGCAGTCCTTTTTCGATAGATATCTTGCCGTTTAACATAGGCTCAACATTTTCATAAATTACTTCACGAATTTGTGGCCAGTTACCAGCTCTATATCCACCAGGGATAGTCGATCCTTCTAAGCTTAGTTGTTCACCAACAGCTTTGTGGTAGGGAGAAGCTCTGTAAAAGTTAATAGTTTCAGCTAAAGCTATACCACCTTTAGTAACAGCAGAATAACCTGTCATGTTGTGATAATACAGATCCATTTCTGGAGAACCCATAAATGCGATAAATTTAGCAAGTCCTTTGTATTCTTCTTCTGTATGACCATTTAAGATCCAGTTAGCAGCACCACCAATAAATGTTGGATATTCTTTACCGTTAGTAACAGAATCCCAATAAGGAATATGATTAACTGTAAAGTTAGGCACTACACCTTTCATTCCACCAAATGATGCAGCAGAACCAAACCAAAAAGCAGCTTCGCCAGCTATAAAAGGAGCTTGATTATCTCCCCATGCTCTACCCTTATAACCATATAAACCTTTTTCATACCATTCTTTAACTTTTTTCCAATGCATTACAAATGCATCTGTTTCAGCAAATAAAGTTTTAGTAGGAACAGCGTCGTAACCATTATTTCCATCAGTCATTAGTAAGTTGTGTCTTGAAAAGAAATTTTCTGTCCAAATCCATGGGAAGTGACTTTGAACCAAAGGAATGTATCCAGCAGCTTTAATTTTTGGAGCCATTGCCTCAAATTCTTCATAAGTTTTTGGAACAGATTCAATTCCTACTTTTTTTAAGATGTCCATGTTAGCATACATTAAACATGTCGAACTATTGAAAGGTACACCAATCATTTTTCCATCAGAATCTGCATAGAAATTTTTAATACCTGGAATATAGTTATCGGCATCTACTTTAATTCCATATTTTGCTGCCATATCTTCAAAACCGATAACAACACCATTTTTTACTTGTGCTACCATAATTGCAGCTCCGGCATCATAAACTTGTGAATAGTGTGGCTGGTCTCCTGCTCTAAAAGCAGCAATTGTTGCGGCCATGTTATCTTCGTAACTTCCTTTACCTGTAGGTATTACTGTATATTCGTCTTGAGAAGCATTAAATCTATTTGCAATTTCAATAATAACATCACCTAGGAAACCACTGTTACCGTACCACCAGTGAATTTCAGTTTTTGAGTAACTAGTTGATGAGAATGAAAAAGAAAACAACAATGCTAAAATAGTAATTATTTTTTTCATTATTTCTCCCTTAATTTATTTTTTTAAAAAATGTAGCTTATAAAATTAAGATTAAATTTAAATTAAAAATAAATTTATAAATGGATAAATATTATATAAATTTTTAAAAAAAAAATAAAATTTCAATTTACGGTTGAAAGAAAAATTATTTTTTTAAGTAATTTAATCTACCTATAATTTCATCTCTATCCATATAATAACCTTGCAAATGTCTATGACCTGAACTTGGATCAAATGCGGTTCTCCCGTGTAAAAGTCTTCTGTTATTAAATGAAAATATATCACCAGGTTCTAATCGAAATTTAACTACAAATTTATCATCGTGTAAAAGATTCCCAAATCTATGATGTGCTTTATAAACCTTTTCCATAACATCTGGATGACAATCTAATGCGTCCATTGTGGCAACGCTAAATCTTATATCATTATAGTCTCCATCTTTAGTTAAACTGATTGCTGGAGCGTGAAAACTCCTGTGAGACTCTTGAGTATAATCTTTATCTCTAAATTTAAGAGGTATGTTTACTAAAGTTTCAAAAATTTCTTTTTCATTATTTTTTAAATAATCAGCTACTGCAAATCCATCTACTGTAGAAGAGTCTCCTCCTTTTGCTGCATTAATTAAACAATGAAGAAACTGATAACCAGGTGGTAACTCAAACCAAGGTAAATCCATGTGATTTCTTAGACCATGTGCTGTATAAGCAGAATTATTTGGTTTTGGTATATTTACAACTTCAAAAGGAGTTTTGAAAAAAGTTTCTCTAGTATGGCTTATTCTATTTAATACTGGAAATGCTGAATTCTTTTCTATAGGTGCATTTTTTACTATTGCAATTCCTTTGTTATGTAAAAGATCTAACCATTTTATTAATCCTTCATCGGAAGAAATAATTTCATCATGTTCTATATGAATTGATTTAATGCTATTTTGTAAGGAGCTATCCCATAGATGGTAAGGTGAAATATATTTATTTTTATTTTTTATTGTGTAGCAATTTTCTCTCAACCATTTGGGGTCGTAATAACTTGTATGATTACCTTCGCTCCACTCTATTTCTAGTTTACCCTCTTTATTAACATTATAATTTTTAGGATTAATATCTTGAGAAAATTCTAAAATATTAAACATTCTATGCCTTGAATCTTTATCGTGTGCAGTTGGGCAGTTATCTCTTAACCACATATAGTTAAAACTACTAATCTCTCCATCACTCCATTCAACATTCAATGATGAGCCATTTTTCGAAACTTTAGAAATTGCTATTGTCATAAAACAATTGTTATTTTATTTCATTTTATTTTCAATTCAATTTATAATTGAATTTAAATATTTTACTTCGCTTTTTCTTGATTTTATTGATCTAGATCAATTTTATTAAAGGTTGTTTTTTTTTCCTTATCAAGTTTTAATGCACACAGTTTAAACTAAAAATAACGGAGGGAAATTTGATGAAATTTCTAAGAAACTTAATTCTTTCTTTTGTATTTGCTGGAGCAGTGTCTATGACTACAAGTGCTAATGCTGCATGCAAAGTACATTTGGGAGATTTTGACTGGGATAGTGCTAACGTTCATACTGCAATCGTTGGTTATATTCTTGAAAAAGGATATGGATGCAATGTTGAGGTAACTAAAGGAAGTACTTCTCCAATAATGGCTGCTCACTATGATCAACAGCTTGATATTATAACTGAGGTTTGGAGAGATAATATTGTTCAAATGCATGAAGAAGCTGTTTCAAAAGGACAAATAGTCGAACTAGGAGTTAATACTCCTTCTTCTACTCAAGGTTTTTATGTAGATAAACCAACGGCAGACAAATATGGTTTGGTATCTGTTGAAGATATGATGAAGCCTGAAATTGCAAAACTTTTTGCTGATCCAGAATCTCCTGGAAAAGGAAGAATGACAAGCTGTATCTCGGGATGGACTTGTTACACTATTAACTTAGTGAAACACAAAGTTTATGGTCTAGACAAATATTACACCAATTTTGATCCCGGCTCTGGTGGAGCATTAGATGCTGCTATTGCTGGAGCTTTTAAAAAAGGTAAACCAGTATTTTCATATTATTGGACACCTACAGGTTTAATGGGAAAAGTTGATCTAGTTCAGCTTAAAGAGCCAGCGTACGATAATGCTTGTTGGACAAAAATGATGAAAGTTGTAGAAAAAATTAAAGCTGACGGTCCTGATGCTTACACAGATACATGTGCAAGTGCTTATGTGGATATGGCTTTAACAAAATCTGCATCAACTACTTTTGCTAATAAACCAGAAAACAAACCTATTATTGACTTTGTAAAAGCATATACTTTGCCTACTGCTGAAGTAAATAAATCACTTGCTTTTTACATGGATGAATCAGGTGGAGATATGGAAGCAACTGCTATTAACTTTTTAAAAGGATCTGACACTTGGACTAAATGGGTTCCTGCAGATGTTGCTAAAAAAGTTAAAGCATCGCTTTAATTTTTAAAACTGTTCTTAATACTAAGAGCCCATAAGGGCTCTTAGTTTTTTTGAAGAAAGTATAGATGGGAAAATATAAGAAACACATTTTATATTCATTATATTTGATTGCTTTTGTTGCAATGGTAGTTGTTGCATACACGAGTTCAAAGTATAGACCAGAGAGCATTTCAGTATTATTTACAGATCTTTCTTGGTTAGGGAATTGGCCTAAATGGTTAGATCTTCCTTTAATGCCATTCTTGAACGAAGGGTTTGATAAACTTATAAAAGAATATGGAATGTTTTTTGAAGGAATTAATAATTTTCTTCTTGGTCTTTATACGCAGATGAAAAATTTTATGGTTGGTCTTCCTTGGCCATTATTAATGATTGGAGTGATTGCACTTTGTTATTTCGCCAGTGGAAGAAATATGGGAACAACCATTATGGTTGCTTTTTGTGTTTTTTTTCTCGGTTTCCTTAGCCCTAGATATTGGGATAAATGTATTATGACAACATGTATAGTTGTCATTGGAATGTTGCTTTGTTTAATAATTGGTATTCCAGTAGGAATAATGATGGCAAGAAACAAAAAAGTAAGAAATGCACTATTGCCTATTTTAGATTTAATGCAGACTATTCCAAGCTTTTGTTACTTAATCCCAGGAATATTATTATTTGGTCTAGGAGCTGTACCTGCAATATTTGCAATTTTTGTTTATGCTGTACCTCCTTTAATAAGATTAACAGATCTTGGAATTAGATTAGTTGATAAAGAAGTAGTTGAAGCTGCAGAAGCATTTGGTGCAAATAAAAAACAAAAACTATTAGGTGTTCAATTACCTTTGGCTTTGCCCAATATAATGCAAGGTATAAACCAATGTACTATGATGGCACTGGCAATGGTGGTAATAGCATCAATGATAGGAACTAGAGGAATTGGTGATGAAGTATTACTTGGATTACAACAATTAAATGTTGGTATGGCTACAGAAGCAGGTATTGCAATTGTATTGCTAGCAATTATATTCGATCGAATTACACAATCTTATGGAGAAAAAATTCAAGAAAGAACACATCATAAAAAAAAATTAAAAATTTAAAGATATGAGCAAAATTGAAATTAGAAATGTATATAAAATATTTGGAGATAGTCCTTCCAAGGTTCTTCCAATGGTTCAGGAAGGAGCAAGCAAAGAAGAAGTTTTAGAAAAAACTGGACATACGGTTGGTCTTGATAATGTCTCATTATCTATTGAAGAAGGAGAAACTTTTGTATGCATGGGTTTATCGGGTTCAGGAAAATCTACTTTAATTAGACATATTAATCGTCTAATCGATCCAACTTCAGGGGAAGTGCTGGTTGAAGGTACAAATGTAATGGATTTAGATCAAAAAAGCTTAATTGAATTTAGAAGACACAAGATGAGCATGGTTTTTCAAAGATTTGGTTTATTCCCACATAAGACTGTAATTGAAAATGTGGGCTATGGTCTAGAAGTTCAAGGAAAAACACTTGAAGAAAGAAATAAAATTGCAATGGAAAAAATTGAATCAGTTGGTCTTAATGGATTTGAACACCAATATCCAAATCAACTATCTGGAGGAATGCAACAAAGGGTGGGTCTTGCAAGAGCTTTAGCTACAAATACAAATGTAATGTTAATGGATGAAGCTTTCTCAGCATTAGATCCTTTAATTAGAAGTGACATGCAAAAACAACTACTAGATTTACAAAGTGAATTAAAAAAGACAATCGTATTCATTACGCATGATCTTGATGAGTCATTAAAATTAGGCGATCATATCGGAATATTAAATGGTGGAAGACTAGTGCAAGTTGGAACTCCAGTTGAAATTATAATGAGTCCAGCAGATGATTATGTGAAAGCATTTGTTAAAGATGTAAACAGAGCAAAAGTACTTAAAGCTAAAGTTATTATGAGTTCAGCAAACGAAGCTAATGGAATTGATAAAAGCAATTTAATAAAAGTTAACGAAGATCAATTTATTGAAGAGTTTTTACCACAGGTGGTTTGCACAAATGCAAATTGTGAAGTAGTTGACAAAGAAGGAAACACAAAAGGATATATAACAAATAAAGAATTACAAAAATCTTTATCAAAATCATAATTACATCCAATAATTATGGAAAAAAATTTACGGAATATTGTAGATATTGAAAAATACCCTATTAACGATTTAAACTCTCCAAAAATAAAAGATCTAATAAAAAAATGCAAAGAAGATTTAGATCAATATAGCTGTTCTACTATTCCTAACTTCATTCTACCAAAATCATTAAAAATCATGAATGAAGAGTTAGAAAAACAACTTGATGATGTTTATATGTCAAAAGAAAGCATAAATGCATACTTATATTCTAAAGATGACCCAACTCTTCCAAAAGATCATCCCAAAAGATTGTTTATGAAACGGTACAATGGTTATTTAAATTCAGATTGTTTTCCTAGAGACTCTGAAATGAAATTTTTATATGAAACACAAGAACTTTTAAATTTTGTTTCAGCTTGTTTGGGAATATCTCCAATTTATAGGTGGGCCGATCCATTGGCATGTCACGCTTATAATGTTATGAAGCCTGAAGGTATTCTTCCTTGGCATTTCGATAGTTGTGAATTTACTTTAAGTTTAATGATACAAAAACCAGATAAGGGTGGAATATTTGAATATTGTCCAAATATCAGAAGTCCAGGAAATGAAAATTTTGAAGAAGTTAAAAAAGTACTTAATGGAGACCGTACAAGAGTTCGACAATTAAAATTAGAACCAGGTGATTTACAAATATTTAAAGGGCGTTTTACACTTCATCGTGTAACTAAAATAGAAGGAAACCGTTCAAGATATCTATGTATACCGGCTTATGTTCTAGACCCTTGGAGAGTAAATACCCCTGAACATTCAAAGGCAATATATGGAAAAGTATTGCCTATTCATATAGAGAGAAATAAAGCTAGATCAGATGGTTTGGCTGATTAAATGATTAAAAAAATTGCCGTAATAGGAACGGGAGTTATTGGCGTTGGTTGGATTGTGAGATTTTTAGCTCATAATATGAAAGTAATAGCTTACGACAAAAATTTAAAATTAAAAAAAAAAATAATAAAAGAAATAAAAAAATCTCTTCCACATATTAAAAAACTGTTTAATAAAAAAAAAATTAATCTAAGTAACTTTGAATACGTCACATCAATAAAAGAAGCAGTTAAATCAGCAGATTTTATTCAAGAAAATGTAATAGAAAATTATAAAATAAAAACTCAATTAATGAACACAATTGGAAAATATTCAAAACCTAACGCTATTATTTCATCAAGTTCATCTGGTTTGCTTCCAACAAAAATATATTCTAAATGTAAATTCCCAGGTCGAACAATGATTGGACATCCATTTAATCCTGTTTATTTGTGTCCTGGAGTAGAGATTGTTCCTGGAAAAAAATCTCATAAAAAATTTCTCAATAAAGCTAACAAATTTTATAAATCAATCTCAATGAGTCCAATCATGGTTAAAAAAGAATTACCTGGTTATTTAGCGGATAGATTGCAAGAAGCTTTATGGAGAGAAGCTCTACATATAATTAATGAAGGGTATGCATCAACTAAAGATTTGGATAGAGCAATAGAAGGTGGACCGGGATTAAGATGGTCGCTAATGGGAACATTTTTAACATTTCATTTAGCCGGAGGTAAAGAAGGAATGAGACATATGTTAAAACAATTTGGTCCTGCTCTTAAATTGCCATGGACAAAATTAAAAGCACCTAAACTTTCTAAAAGATTATCATCAAAAGTTATAGAAGGAACTAAACAGCAAGCAAAAGGCAAATCGGTTAAAAAGATATCTAGTATAAGAGACGAATATTTAGTCAAACTTCTAAAACTAAGAAAAAAATATGAGAATAAATTAAAAAAATAAAATAAAGTAGTATTAAAAAATTAAATGTTTGGCATTTTAAAAAATAAAAAAATTATTATTTCTGCAGGAGCTTCGGGTATTGGCTGGGCTACAGCTAAAGTGTGTCTTTCTAAAGGAGCAACGGTTTTTATAAGCGATATAGACAAAAAATTTCTAAAAAAAGTTAAAAAAAATCCTTTAAATAATAAAAGACTATTTTCATATGAGTGTGATGCTTCAAATGAAAATGATGTAAAAAATTTATTTAAACAAATATCAAAAAAAACTAAAAAAATAGACGCATTAATTAACAACGTTGGTATCGCAGGCCCTACAGGTACAATTGAAAAACTTAAATCAAAAGATTGGGAAGAAACATTAAAAGTAAATGTAATTAGTCATTTTTATTACTCAAAACTTGCGATTCCTATGCTTAAAAAAAATAAAGGCGGTTCAATAATAAATTTATCTTCCGGAGCGGGTATTATGGGATTCCCTTTAAGATCGCCCTATGCTGCTAGTAAATGGGCTGTAGTTGGAGTAACAAAAACTTTGGCTCTTGAATTAGGTAAGTTTAAAATTCGAGTCAATGCTATATGTCCAGGAACAATTAAAGGCGACAGAATGGTAAGAGTTATAAGAGATAAGGCAAAGTTCTTAAAAATTTCAAAAAAAACAATAGAAAAAGAATTTTTATCAATGGCTTCTATGGGTAATTGGATATACGAAGATGATATTGGAAAGATGTGTAGCTTTTTGATTTCAGATGATAGCGCAAGAATATCTGGTCAAATTATTGGAGTAGATGGGAACGCAATCAGACTAGATTAAATCATTGTTTTAATTATTTATGAAATTAATTATATTATCTATGATTTGATCAGGACCTTCTATTAAAAAAGAATGTTTTAGTTTTGGTAATATTACTAGTTTTGAATTTTTAATTTCATTGGCCATTTTTTCATTATGTTTAGGAGTGCATCCTCCATCATTTTCACCTGTCATTAATAGGCAAGGTTTTGTTAATTCTTTTAGCCAAGAAATCATTTCTGTTTTTGCATAAATTCTAAATACATTTAAAAAAACATCTGGATCAGTATCAACTACTTGTTTTAATCTTCTTTTTACTAATTCAGATTTGTTTGTAATAAATTCATCAGTAAACCATCTGGTTGTCAATTTTTCCAAAGTTTTTTCTACACCATTTTCTTCCATTTCTTTAATTACACTCC
Organism: uncultured Pelagibacteraceae bacterium; assembly: GCA_902568235.1. GTDB lineage: Bacteria > Pseudomonadota > Alphaproteobacteria > Pelagibacterales > Pelagibacteraceae > Pelagibacter. The sequence continues at coordinate 48,590 of CACFPS010000003.1, forward strand.
AAACTTTTTTCGCGTCATCTTCAGATCTGCCTGCTACAGTTGATAACATTCCTACAGATAAAACTTTATCAGAATATTTTTTTGCGTAAGCGGGTGCAATCATTCCTCCTAGTGAGTGTCCAATAAAATGTCCTTTATCAATATTTGTTTTTTCCCTTATTCTCTCCAAGTCTAAAACTAATTCTTCTAAACCAAAATTTTTGTGAGTAACGGGTGATTTTCCATGTCCACGCAAATCATATGTTATTACTGTAAAATTTTCTGATAGTTTTGGAGTTATAAACCTCCAAGCATCTTCTGCTGCACCTATGCCATGTGTTAAAAAAATTGCAGGTCCTGATCCAGTAATTGAATAATGACAATCTACTGCTTCGATTGACATTTTTTAAGCGACTTGTACGTTGGTTTTTTTAAAGTAAGGTATTATTTCTTCGCTTATCCTGTGCATAGAATCGATTAAATCTTTTTGGTTTTGCCCAAAGCTAGAGCTAACAATTATTTCATCAACACCTGCTTCTGCATAAACACTAAGTTTGTCTATCATTTCATTTAAAGGGCATATTAATAAGTTTTTCTTCATTTCCTCATATGTTTGATTTCTAGGTAAAGGTTCAACCTCCCCCTTTTTAACTTTTCCAGGTCCAGTAAACATATTATCAAATCTCTTATAATATTCGTATGCCAATTTATTTTTTTCTTCTGCGTCTTTTTCATCTTTTGCTAAGTAAGCCATTCTTTGCATAGATAATTTAAGCAATTTTCCTTGCTCTCCTAAAATGTCACAACCTTCTTTAAATGCATTTACTCTTTGTATTAAAAGATCTTTTGATCCAGACAAGACTGTGGATTGTACATGAAATCCTCTAGAGGCTGCATCCTTAATGCTATTTAAATCCATCGCAGCAATCATCATTTGAATAGGATTGCTAATTGGTCTTGGCATTATAGTAATAGATTCAAAGTTATAAAATTTTCCTTTATAAGATACTTCTTTGTCTTTTAATAATAATTGCAAAACTTCTAAGGACTCTACAAATTTTTCTTTTGATGTTTCTATAGGGGTTCCTAAACTTTTCATTTCCCATGCAAAAGCACCTCGGCCAACTCCTAAAATTAATCTGCCTTCAGTTAAAATATCGGCTGTTACAACTTCACCTGCATAAGTTCTCATATCATGCAAAGGAAGTACTGAGATCCCAGTGGTTATTTTTATTTCTTTTGTTAATGAAGCTATTTTAACTGCCATCTGTAATGGCGAAGGCATCATTAAAATATTTACTAAATGATGTTCAGGTATTGAAATAGTTGAGTACCCAAGTTCTTCTGCCAAAATTGCCTGATCTAACATATTATCAAAATGCGTTTTTGATCCAATTTTAGGATCAGGCATATAACTGGTTAAAAAATGATTAAAATCCATATTCCATTTTTAACATTTGAGATTTTTATTTTATTATTAGCTTTAATATTTGTCATTACTTGTGTTTAACAAGTTTAAGCTTTTCTCTTGTTTCCGCAGGTGTCATTGTTGAAACACCAAGATCATTAACTATCCTTATTGCCTTTTCAACTAACTGTGCATTCGTTGCAAGTTTTCCTTTGGACAAATATAAGTTATCTTCTAATCCTACTCTTGGATTTCCTCCCATGATTACTGTTTGAGCAACAAAAGGCATTTCATTTCTTGAAATTGCAAAACCAGACCAAACTCCTTCTTTAGGCATAATATCTTTCATTGCTTGCATTGCTAAAGGAGTTGCTGGAGCGCCCCATGGAATTCCTAAACACATTTGAAACATAGGAGGATCATCAAGCAATCCCTCTTTATATAATTGTGCGCCAAACCACATATTTCCTAAATCAAAAGCTTCTATTTCTGGTTTAACTTTAATTTCTTGTAATCTTTTTGCAGCTTTTCTTAAATCATTTGGTGTGTTTACTGTAATTACAGAACTGTCACCAAAGTTTAAAGTTCCACAATCTAGTGTACAAATTTCAGGTAAAAATTGTTCTGCATTTGCAATTCTTTCCATTACATTCGCCATGTCGGTCATAGGACCAAATTCAAGTGGATTCTTACCTTGTCCAATATCCAAATCTCCCCCCATGCCTGTTGTTAAATTTAAAATTACATCTGTTTCACTAGATCTAACTTTATCAACAACTTCTTTGTATAACTCAAGTCTTCTACTAGGTGTTCCGTCTTCTTCTCTAACATGAATATGGGCTATTGCCGCTCCTGCTTTAGCCGCTTCTATAGCCGCTGTTGCAATTTGTTCTGGCGTTTTAGGTAAATCTGGATGCTTCCCAGCTGTATCACCCGATCCAGTAACTGCACACGATATAAAAACTTTGCTCATTTATTTTTAAATTAAAGTATATTATCTTAATAAATATGGAAAGATCAGAAATATTAAATGATTTAGCTGCTGTTTTTAGATGGACGGCTAAATTGAATATGCATGAAGGAATAGCTAACCATTTCAGCGTATGTCTACCAGATAGCGATGGGAGCTTTTATGTCAATGGTACCGGTACGCATTTTAGCAATATTAAAGCTAGTGATTTGGTATTGATTGAGAATAAAAATTTTGAAGAAATGAAAAAAAAACCTGAAATTGTTGATCCTACGGCAATAAATATTCATGGAGCCATTCATAAAAAAGTTCCAAATGCAAAATGCATACTTCATGTACACTCAAAATATGCAACAGCATTATCATGTTTGAAAGACCCCACTCTTCCTCCTATAGATCAAAACACTATGAGATTCTATAGCCGTGTAGCAGTTTATGGAGATTTTGGAGGATTAGGTTTTGAAGAAGAATCAGAAAAAATGGCTAACAGTATTGGGAATCGTAATATTCTTTTGCTAGCCAATCATGGAATTTTAACAGCCGGCCCTACAATTGCTCGGGCATTTGATGATTTATTTTATTTTGAAAAAGCGTGTGAAACGTACATAACCGCATTATCTACTGGAAAAGAATTAAATATAGCAAGTCCAGAAGTTGCAGAAAAAACTGCTCAAGACTGGGAAAATTATTCTACGGATATGGCAGAACTTCACTTGAAAGCTATAAGATCAATCTTGGATTCTGAAGATCCAAGTTATAAGAATTAAATTTATGTCAGTCCATCTTGCTACAAGAAAAATAAAAAAAGAATGGACAGATTATAATGAACATATGAACATGGCTTACTATGTGTTAATTTTTGATGAAGCATGGGAGATAATTTTAAACAAATTCAAAATGGGTGGTTCAAATGCACAAATTACAAAAAGAAGTACTATGGTTGTAGAGACTCGAACAACATATAATAATGAAGTTAAAGAAAATGATGAAGTAGAGGTTATTTTAACTCACTTTGATCATGACAAAAAAAGATTGCACTTAAAATGTGAAATGTATGAAAAAAAAACAAATACATTGGCAGCAACCTTGGAAAGTATATCTCTGTATATTGATCTAAATAAAAGAAAAGTAACAGAATTTGAAAAAGATAAATTAAAAATTATGGATGAATTTATAAATAATCATAGAAATAATTTTAATTCAGAAAACTTGATTTTATCTGGTAAATTAAAAAAATAAATTATGGAAATAAAGTTATTATCAGGAGCTCTTGGAGCTGAAATAAAAGGAATAGATCTTACTGATATTTCTGATGAAAATTTTAAAAAAATTAATGATTTATTATTAGAACATAAAGTTATTTTTTTTAGAGATCAACTATTAACAGAAGAGCAACATATTGCTCTAGCAGAAAAGTTTGGGCCTTTAGAAACTCATGCATATGTAAAAGGTTTAGAAAATTATCCTGAAATTGTAAGAATTATAAAAGCTGAAGATGAAAAAAACCAGTGGGGTGAAAACTGGCACAGTGATGTAAGTTATAATTTTAAACCAACTAAAGCTGTAATTTTAAAATCTATAAAAATTCCACCTGTTGGAGGTGACACATGTTTTTCTAACATGGAGCTTGCTTGGGAAACTTTAGATAAAAAAATAAAGGATAAAATAAAAGATAAAAAAGCAGTACATAGTTCTTTAGGTGCTGAGTTTTTCTTAGAAAATTATAAGAAAATGGAAGGAAACAATAAAAAAAACTATGATGAATATTCCAATGATCACCCAATAGTCAGAACTCACCCTGAAACAGGAAAAAAAATACTATTTGTGAATTGGACTTACACGAAAAAAATAATTGGTCTAGATCAAAATGAAAGTGATGAGATATTAAAAAAAATATTTGAACATCAAGCTAGGCTGGAATTAACCTGTAGATTTTCTTGGACAGAAAATACTGTTTGTATTTGGGACAATAGAAGCGTTATTCATTTTGCAATAGCAGATTTTTACCCTGGAAAAGGTCTGGGTTTTGAAAGAATAATGGATAGGATAGCTATTGAAGGAGATCATCCACAATAAACAATGCACATATTAGACAAAATTATTTCTAACTTTAAAAATAACAAATCTCTCTATATTGGTGAAAAAATAACAATGGCAGAACATATGATCCAATCTGCAATGTTGGCTGAAAAAGCAAAATCAAATAATGACATTGTTTGCTCCTGTTTACTTCATGATTATGGTCATTTTATTATTGAAGACCCAGATAAGTTAGTAAAAAATAAAAAAGATGGTGAACATGAAAGAATCGGCTACGAATATCTTAAAAAATTTTTCAATAAAGAAATTGTTGAGCCAATAAAATATCACGTAATAGCAAAAAGATATTTGGCCAGAGAGATAAAATATTTTAACTTTTTATCTGAAGCATCAAAAACAAGTTTAAAACTGCAAGGTGGGCCGCTAAATAATAAAAAAAGTAAAGAATTTGAAAAAAAAGACTATTTTAATAACTCTATTTTAGTTCGAAAATTTGATGAAGCTGCAAAAAAAACAGATATGAAAATGAAATCAATAGATGATTATAAATCTTTATTAAAATCAAAATTAATATGAAATTTGACTACATAATTATTGGAGCAGGAACTGCCGGCTGCGTTCTTGCTAATAGATTAACTGAAAATGGTCAAAACAATGTGGCAATTTTTGAAGCTGGTAAACCAAGTGATATATGGAAAGTAAACATGCCACTTGCAATATTATATACAATGCATGATCCGAAATATAATTATAAATATTATTCTGAACCAGAGCCTCATTTACAAAATAGAAAATTATTCTGTCCGAGAGGTAAAATGATTGGCGGATGTTCGGCTCACAATGGAATGGTGTTTGTAAGAGGGAACCCTAATGATTATGAAAGATGGGCTTCTTTTGGATTAAAAGATTGGTCTTATGAAAAAGTTTTACCTTATTTTAAAAAAATAGAAACATGGTCAGAAGGAGAAAATGAATATAGAGGCGGCAATGGAATACTTCCAGTTAATCAATCAAAAAATGACAATCCCTTATTCAAAGCTTTCATAGACTCAGCTGGAGAAGCTGGATACAAAATTAATAACGATATGAATGGTAAAGAACAAGAAGGATTTGGAATGTATGATGTAACTATTCATAAAGGAGAAAGAGCTAGTGTTTCTAGATATTATTTAAATCCAGCTAAAAAAAGAAAAAATTTAAAAGTATTTAGTGAGTCTTATGTGGAAAGAATAATTTTCGATGGAAAAAAAGCTATTGGAATTGAAGTTAAAATTAAAAACAAAGTAGAAAAAATTTATTCAAATAAAGAAGTAATATTAAGTGGAGGTTCAATTAATTCTCCACAATTACTTATGCTTTCAGGTGTTGGACCAGTAGAGCATTTAAAAGAAAAAGGAATAAAGATAGTGCACGCTTTAGAGGGAGTTGGTAAAAATTTACAAGATCATTTGGAAACTTATGTTCAACAAGAATGTAAAACATCTGATACTTTGTATTCTTATATTAACAAATTGAATATGTTGAGGGTTGGAATTCAATGGTTTTTAACAAAAAGAGGGCCCTGCTCTGCTTCATTTTTAGAGGCAGGGGGTTTTTGTAAATCTTCTGCTGAAAGAGAATATCCAAATATTCAATTTCATTTTTTTCCAGCATTTGTAATTGATCATGGATTGGTTGATCCTGATAGACACGGATACCAACTGCATGCAAGTCCTAATCATCCTAAAAGTAGAGGTTATGTTGCGTTAAATAGTTCAAATCCATATGATTATCCCAAAATTCAATTTAATTATTTAGAGCATGAGGATGATCTTAAACAAACAATTGAATGCATTCATGTTGCAAGAAAAATACTAAGTCAAAATTCATTAAAACCTTATGCGGGAAAAGAAATTGGACCAGGAGAGGATGTGCAAACTAATGAATTATTTGAAGAATACATTAGATCAAAAGCAGAAACTGCTTACCATCCTTCTTGTACTTTAAAAATGGGAGTAGATGAAATGGCAGTAGTAGATGAAAAATTAAATATACATGGGTTACAAAATATTAGGATAGTTGATGCCTCTGTCATGCCTGAAATTACAAGTGGAAATTTAAATGCTCCAACTTTGATGATTGCAGAAAGAGCTGCTGATTTTATTTTAAATTAAAATTAAAACTAAATTATAATTATTGAAAATATATATTAATTAAATTATTTATTTTGAATATATGAAAAAAACCATTGTTAGCAGTTGGAATGAGTGGGACCCTCTAAAACATGTAATTGTTGGTAGAGCGGATAATTGCTGTATACCGGCACCAGAGCCTGCAGTAGATGTAAAAATTCCCCCTGACTCTGTCATGAAAGGGAAACACGGAAGAAGAACTCAAGACTCTATAGATAGAGCAAACGAACTTTTAGATAAATTTGTAAAAACTTTAGAAAATAGAGGGATAAGAGTTGATAGACCAACTCCTTTAAAATTTGATGAAAAAATTGCTACACCAGATTGGAAAGCGGAACACATGTTTGGATGTATGCCTTCCAGAGATGTAATTATTACTGTTGGAAAAGAAATGCTGGAAGCAACTATGAGCTTTCGATGTCGATGGTTTGAATATTTAGCTTATAGACCATTGATACAAAAATACTTTATGGAAGATCCAGGCATGAAACATGAGTCTGCTCCAAAACCAAGATTAACAGATAAAGATTATCATAAAAATTATTTGTCCGATGAAGTAAGCATTGAACAAAGACTAGAGTGGGCTGAAAAAAAATATTTTGTTACAACTGAAGAAGAGCCTCTTTTTGATGCTGCGGATATTTTAAGATTTGGTAAAGACTTAATTGTACAACATGGTTTTACAACAAATTTAAAAGGTATAGACTGGTTGAAAAGACATTTTCCCGATCATCGAGTTCATACTGTAAATTTTCCTGGAGACCCTTACCCTATTCATATAGATGCAACTTTTACCCCCATCAAACCTGGTCTAATATTAAATAACCCTGTAAGAAAACTTCCTAAAGAGCAAAGAAAAATTTTTGAGAATAACGGGTGGGAAATTATTGAAGCAGCACAACCAGCACATAACTCTCCCCCTCCTCTAACTTATTATTCAATATGGTTATCAATGAATATTTTGGTTTTAGATCCAAAAACAGTATGTGTAGAAAAAAGTGAAGTATATCAAGCTGAACAACTGGATAAACTAGGCATGGAAGTTTTACCTATAGATTTTAGAGAAGCTTATGGCTTTGGTGGAAGTTTACATTGCAGCACAACAGATGTTTACAGAGAAGGAGACTTGCAAGATTATTTTCCTAAACAATAGAGTTTGTGATATTAGGAGCAAGTGTCTAAAAAAAATAATAATCCCAAAGGAATAATCCTTATTCTGATAGCAATGATGGTTTTTTCGGTACAGGACGGGATTATGAAACACATTTTTAATTTTGTTTCACTTTATGAAGTATACTTAATAAGAACCGTAGTAAGTTTTATTCTTATTTTAATATTTTTAATTTTAACCAAAAAACCAATTGTATTTAAAAGCCAATATCCAATTTTAACACTTTTTCGTGTAATACTTTTTTTCTTTGGTTTTAGTTCGTTTTATATATCGCTAACAGTATTACCTTTGGGAACGGCTACAGCTTTATTTTTCGTTACTCCCTTTTTAATTACAATATTTGCTTATTTTTTTTTAAAAGAAGAAATAGGTCCAAGAAGATGGTCTGCCATAGCTGTAGGATTTGTTGGGGTATACATAACCCTAAATCCAGATTTTAGTAATTTTAATTATTTAAGTTTATTGCCGATTTTATGTGCCTTTTGTTATTCATTATCAATGATAATCATAAAAAAAACTTCAGACAAAGATAGTGTTTATACTCAGACTTTTACTTTTTATATTGGTGCAATAATTTTTAGTATAATTTTCTATTTTGTTATTGGAGATGGTAAATTTAATACAACTGAACACCCTGCTGCTCAATTTATATTCAGAGAATGGTTTGTAGATATAGAAAATAGTATTTTATTTATGGTTGCCACTGGTGTTACAGCGACTGTTGCATTTCTTCTATTGTTTTCAGCTTATAGCATAGCGTCACCTGCTGTGGTTTCGCCTTTTGAATATTCAATTTTATTATGGTCACCTTTGATAGGCTGGATATACTTTAATGAAGTGCCAAGTTTAAGTACAATTATTGGAATACTAATAATTGTAAGTAGCGGTGTATATATTTTTTTACGTGAAAAAGCTCAAGATCAATCTATTGTTACCGATAAACCTTTAAGATAAATGGAAAATTTAATTCCTACCATTAATATTACTTCAATTTTAAAAGAAGGTTTTCATTCTAAAAAATCAATTCAAACTATTAATAAAATTAAAAAAGCTTGTATGAATATAGGTTTTTTTCAAATTACAGGTCATGGAATAAGTCAAAAAAATATTAAAAATACTTGTGAAGTTGGTAACAAATTTTTTAATTCATCTGAAAAAAATAAAAAAAAGCTCTCACCTAAAAAATGGAATTCTAAAAATAAAAATATTTATAGAGGATATTTTCCTAATGATGTGAATGGAAAAGAAGGATTAGACATCGGAGATTTAAAAGTTTCTCAAAAATACGCTCAAAAAATAAGAAGCCAATATATTGAGTATTTGGATTTAAATAAATCTATAGATAAAAAATCAATTAAAATTTTGTCAGATTATTTTGATAATATTTTTATTTTAGGAGAGTTTCTTTTTAAAAGTATAATTAAACTCTATAAAAATGATACCAGTATTTCAAAAAAAATATTTTCTAGATTAAAAACTCTTAGCACTCTAAGATTTAATTATTATCGCAATCAATCAAAGCCTGTTGAAATTTCAAAACAAGACGGGATAGCTCTAGGATGTGAAACGCACGTTGATAGTGGAATATTTACAATTCTCTATCAGGACCAAAAAGGAGGCTTGCAAGTTCAAAATAGAAAAACAAAAAAATGGCTCAATGTTCCTTTTAATAAAAATGCATTAGTTGTTAATACAGGTAGAGCGCTTGAATTTTTAAGCAATGGTAAATTCAAAGCAACAAACCATAGAGTTCTGTGGAATAAAAAAAATAGGATGTCTATTCCATTCTTTTTTGAACCTTCTTACGATTTTAAAATGAATAAGTATTTTTTAAATAGATCCAAAATAAATAATAGTGGGTTAATTTACGAAAAATTTCTTAAACGATCTTTAAAAAAATTCGTTGAATATCAAAGATAAGAATAATAGTATTAAGCTATAAAGCGATACATAACTCGTCGTTATTTCTGATACGAAAGTGGGATAGGTCCTTTTAAATTTTGTTATTAAGGAGCGTGTGTGAAATTTGGATACTTTTGTAATACAACGAACTGGAATAAAAAATCTTATTCAAAAATTTTAGAAGAGGCTAGAGAAATAACAGTTTATTGTGACCATCATAATTGGAATTCTATTTGGTATACTGAACACCATTTTAACCATGAGGGAATGGAATCTTGTCCAAATCCATTATTAATGTGTACTGATGCTGCTGCAAGAACAAAACAAATAAGAATTGGTCAAGCTTGTAATGTTATAACTTTTCACAATCCAATAAAACTAGCTGAAGATGTTGCTATGTTAGATCAAATGTCCAAAGGAAGAGTTGAGTTTGGAATTGGTAGAGGTGTGTATGGTAGAGAGGCCATAAACATGAATATAGAAGCTGACCTAAAAGACCAAGCAAAAAATTTTAGATTATTTGAAGAAACATTAACAATAATAAAAAAAGCTTGGACTAAAGATTTTTTTAATCATACTGGAGAATTCTATACTTATCCAACACCAAATTTTATTTGGCAACATGATATGAGCCCACCAAATGAAAATTTTTTGGATTTAAAAACAAATGAAATAAAAAAAATTAGCGTTATTCCAAAACCTTTTCAAAAACCTCATCCTCCAATTTGGCAAGTTGTTGATGGAGAAAGGTCTATACAGTGGGCAGCAACAAATGGATTAAATACTATAATGTGGATTCCTACGGTTAAAGCTTTAAAAAAACGTTTTGACATTTATAAAGACGCAAAATCAAAAGCCGAAGATAGAGATGTTCCGTTAGGTGAAGGAATTTCTCTTGTTAGAGATATGTTTGTTGCAGAAACTATGAAAGATGCTGAAAAACTTGCAGGAGATCACATTATAAATTACATGAGATGGGTTTGTCATTGGAGAGGTTTGGGTAATCATATGGATCCAGGTGAAGATTTGCCAGAAACCAAAAGTAAATTAGATCTTTTAAATTATGATTTTTTACACAAAAGAAATTTACTTTTTGGTACTCCTGATTATGTTGTAGAAAAAATAAAAGAACTTCAGTCAGAATTAAATCTACAAAATCTTCAAGTTTGGTCAAACTTTCCGGGTATTGATCACGAAGCTTGTATGAGAAGTATTAAATTATTTAATGATGAAGTAATTCCAAAAATTAATAATAAAAAATCAAATATTCAGAAAGCAAGCTAATGGAATTAAAATTAAGAAAATTTGTTAAATTTGTAGATAAAACTTTTATTGAAGGAGGAAAAAAAGCAAAGGAACCTGTTTTATTAGTTTCTGTTGCCGCGGTAATTCAAAATCCTTGGACAGGAAAAGGTTTTGTTGAAGATTTAAAACCGGAAATATTAGATTTAGCTCCGAAACTTGGAGACATTTTAGTTCCGGAACTTATAAAAGAAATTGGATCAGGTGATAAAATTTTAGCTTACGGAAAAGCTGCCATGGTAGGTCTAAATGGAGAAATAGAGCATGCGTCAGCTTTTATACACACTTTAAGATTTGGTAATAAATTTAGAGATGCAGTTGGTGGAACTGCTTATCTAAGCTTTACAAATACTAGAGGTCCAGCGGGTTCGAAGATTTCGCTACCAATGATGCATAAAACTGATGCAGGACTTAGACCTTATTATCTAACTCATGAATTTACAATTCAAGATGCGCCTAACGAAGATGAAATAGTTGTTGCTATAGGTGGTGCTCCGGCAGGAAGAGCCCATGCTAGAACGGGTGACAGATATCAAGACATGAAAGAGATGGGTATTGAGCCTAAATAATAAAACTTACTATAATTATATTGATAAAAAAACTATACCAATAGTTTTTATTCATGGAGTTGGTTTAGATCACAAAATGTGGTCTCCGCAGATAAATTATTTTAAAAACTTTTCTACTATAACTTATGATCTTCTTGGACACGGAAGAACTCCTTTAAAAAAAGAAGAAATTAAATTCAATGACTATGTGGAGCAATTATTAGCTATAATTGAATTTTTAAAATTAGAAAAAATTAATTTAGTAGGTTTTTCTATTGGATCTTTAATTGCTTTAAATTTTGCATCAGATTTTCAAAACAAATTAAATTCTTTAACTTTAATAGCAACAACTTACAAAAGAACTTCTGAACAAAGGCAAGCAGTTATTGATAGAGTAAATTTAGCAAAATTAAATAAACCAATTTCTCAACTAGCTATGAAAAGATGGTTTACAGATGAATATCTAAAAAAAAATCCAATTATTTATGAAGAATTCACAAAAATTTTAACTAAGGATGGCGAGGATCAAAAAAATTTTATTAAAGCTTATGAATTATTTGCCCATTATAAAGATGATTTAGAAAAAATTAAAAAAATAAATACAAAAACTCTTGTTATGACCGGATCTAATGATCCAGGATCTACCCCTGAAATGTCGAAAAAACTATCAAATGATTTGAATAATTCTTTATACACTGAAATAAATAATGGCAAACATCTCTGTAGTATTGAATGCGCAGATGATGTTAATATTAATATTAAAAAATTTATAGAAAATGGCTGAAATAAAAAAATATAAAATGTTTATAGACGGTGAATGGGCAGACTCTGAAAGTAAAAAAACTTTTCAATCCTTAAATCCAGAAAATAATGAACCTTGGGTAGAAGTTCCTGAGGCTAGTGAAAAGGATGTGGATAGAGCCGTAAATGCTGCACAAAAAGCTTTTGAAGGAACATGGTCAAAATTATTTCCAAGAGAAAGAGCTAAATACTTAAAATTCATTGCAGAAGAACTTAGACAAAATGCTGAACTTCTGGGAAAAATCGAAACTATTGATACTGGAAAACTATTTAAAGAAACAAAAACTCAAGCAAATTATATTGCTGAATATTATGATTACTACGCAGGCCTTGCTGATAAAGTAGAAGGAACTGTTTTACCAATTGATAAACCTAATATGCAAGTAATAACTACTAGAGTACCAATTGGAGTTGTTGCAGCAATTATCCCTTGGAACTCTCAAATGCTACTAACAGCAGTAAAGTTAGCTCCTGCGCTTGCAATGGGAAATGCAGTAGTTATTAAATCTTCTGAGCTTGCACCTGCAACACTATTTGAATTTGCAAAATTAATTGAAAAAGTTGGAATACCAAGAGGAGTCGTAAATATAATTTCTGGTTTTGGAGAACCATGTGGAAGAGCTTTAACGTCTCACAAATTAGTAGAAAGAGTTGCTTTCACTGGAGGACCTGAAACAGCGAGACATATAATAAGAAATTCAGCTGATAATTTATCTCAAGTAAGTCTTGAGCTAGGAGGCAAGAGTCCTGTTGCTGTATTTGAAGATGCTGATCAAGAAAATGCTTTAAATGGAATTACTGCTGGTATTTTTGGTGCAAGTGGACAAAGTTGTATAGCTGGATCAAGACTTTATATACAAAATAGCATTTATGATAATTTTTTAGAAAAAATTGTAAATAAAGCAAACAAAATAAAATTGGGCTCCCCAATGGACTCTGAAACTCAAATGGGACCTTTAAGTAGCTTGAAACAATTAGAGATTATTGAAAAAAATATTAAACTTACTTTAGACCAAGGCGGAAAGCTTAGATGTGGAGGCAAAAGACATGCTATGTCAAATAAAGGATATTATTTTCCTCCTACAGTAATTGAATGTGATAATCATAATTTACCAACAGCTGAAAATGAATTATTTGGACCTGTTCTATCTGTGATGAAGTTTAATGATGAAAACGAAGTAATCAGTAAAATGAATGATAATCAGTATGGTTTATCATCTGGAATTTATACTAAAGATATAAATAGAGGGTTAAGAGTATCAAATGCAATACGTGCAGGAATTACATTTGTAAATACTTATAGATTAATTTCTCCTTCTGCTCCTTTTGGTGGAATGAAAGATAGTGGTTATGGAAAAGAAGCAGGAATTGAATCAATTAAAGACTATACAAGAATTAAAACAACTTGGTTTAATACATCTGACAAACCTATGGATGACCCATTCACAATGGGATAAATAAATAATTGACTAAAAATCATACATTATTAATTTTATTTGTTATGTTTTTGCTTGGGAGTGCTTATCCTACAGGAAAACTTGGTGTTAATGCATCAGTACCACCAATTTTGTTTGGTGCTTTAAGAATGGGAATTGTTTTTATTTGTTTAATTCCTTTTTGCAAATTTATCATACCAAATAAAAAGTATATTTTGCCTTTAATCGCTTTTTCATTGTCGATGGGTGTAGGTGTAAACTTATTTTTATATTTAGGAATAAATGCTTCTAGTATAATGTCGCCACTAGTTATAGCTGCCCAACTATCAATTCCTATTGCAATTATTTTAAGTTCCATATTTATTGGTGAGTCAATAAATTACAAACAATGGATTTTAATAATTACAGCTTTTTTTGGAATTGTATTAATAGGATTTGATCCAAAAATTGCAGATGAAATAATAGGATTTCTACTGATATGTGGTATGGCTTTTTTTTATGGATCTTCACAAGTTTTTTCAAGATATCTTAAAGATTTAGACATTAAATTTACAAATGCTGCAATGGGTTTTATTGCGTTTGTTATTTTATTAATTGCTTCTATCTTTTTTGAAGGAAATACAATTTCTAATCTGAAAAATTTAAATCTTCAAGCATGGGTAATGGTATTCCATGCTGGAATTCTTTGTTCTTTATTTGGACATATGTTGATGTTTTATCTTTATAAATTTTATCCAGTAGGACAAGTTCTTCCCTTTTATGCTTTGTTTCCCGTATTTGGAATGTCATTAAGTTTTTTCATATTTGGTGAAATTCCAACACTCATTATGGTAATTGGTGGAGTTATAGTGATAACTTCAGTCTATTTACTCCAAAAAACTAGGTAATTTTCTCATTGAAAAAATATTCCAATAAGATTTAATTTTGTTTTTATAAATTGTTAACAATTAAAGGGAATAATATGAAAAAATTAGTTTTAGCTGCTTTTATATTTGTATCGACAATTTCAACAAATGTATTAGCAGATATTAAAATGGGAGTCATTTTAGGATTTACAGGTCCTATTGAATCTCTAACTCCTGCAATGGCTGCATCTGCGGAACTTGCTTTTAAAGAAGCTTCAGATTCAGGTTCGTTGTTAGGAGGACAAAAAATATCAGTGGAAAGAGCTGACTCAACTTGTGTGGACTCTGCTGCTGCAACTGCAGCTGCCGAAGGTTTAGTTTCGGGCGGTGTTGTAGCAATCATGGGTGCTGACTGTTCTGGTGTTACTGGTGCGATAGCAACTAACGTTGCTGTTCCAAATGGAGTAGTAATGATATCTCCATCTGCAACTTCTCCAGGATTAACAGATTTGAATGATAATGGTTACTTCTTCAGAACCGCTCCATCAGATGCTAGAGGTGGTCAAATTTTAGCAGATATTACAAAAGACAGAAAAGTTAAATCACTTGCTGTGACTCATACAAACAATGACTACGGAAAAGGATTGGCTGATGTTTATGTTGCCGCTGTAAAAGCTCATGGTATTAATGTAACTGTAGTAACTGCTCACGAAGAAGGTAAAGGTGATTATGGTGCTGAAGTTGCAACTTTAGCTGCTGCTGGCGGAGATGCTTTGGCAGTTTTAGGTTACTTAGACCAAGCAGGTGGAAGTATAATCCAAGGATCATTGGACTCGGGTGCATTCGATGTGTTTGTTTTATCTGATGGTATGATTGGAGACTCTTTAACTGACAGATTTGGTAAAGACTTAAACAAATCATTTGGTTCTCTTCCAGGATCAACTGGAAAAGGAGCTGGAAAATTTGCTGAAGTAGCAAAAGCTGCTGGCATTGACTCTTCTGGTCCTTACACAGGAGAATCTTATGACGCGGCTGCTTTAATTACTCTTGCAATGCAAGCTGGAGGAAAAGCAGACAGAGCAACTGTTCAAGCAAATGTAATGTCGGTAGCAAATGCACCTGGAACAAAAATTTACCCAGGTGAATTAAAAAAAGCACTTGATTTATTAGCTAAAGGAAAAGCTGTAGATTATGAAGGTGCTACTGCTGTTCAACTTACAGATGTTGGAGAAGCTGCTGGTGCATTTCTTGAAAAAGAAATCAAAGGCGGCAAGTTTAAAACAAAAAAACAAAGATAAAATATAATTTAAAACCCCGGCAATATTATTTGCCGGGGTTTTTTTTATGAAAAAAATAAAACTTTATTCTGGGATATATTTAGTAAAAGAAAGATTTTTAAAAAATCAAATTTATTACTTTTTAGAAACTCCTAAAATTTCAGTAATAATTCCACAAATTAAAAATAAATTTTTGGTAATTTCTCAAAAAAGAATTCCAATTAAAAAAAAAACTTATGAATTTCCTGGTGGATTGATTGATAAAGGAGATTCGGCTGTAAAGTCTGCAATAAAAGAGCTGTATGAGGAAACTGGATATATGAGCTTGTCGAAACCTAAAAAAATTTTGAGACTTTATCCTGATCCAGGAAGATTAAAAAGTGAATATATATGTTTTATAATAAAAAAAATTAAAAAAATTAAAATTCCTGAAAAAGGCATAGAGCTTCATTTGTTAACTAAAAATCAAATAATTAATTTAATTAAATTGCAAAAATTTTCACACGCATGCCATATTTCTGCTTTTTTATATTATATTAATCAAAATAAATACTTATCAGACAAATAAAAAATTAAACCTAAAACAATTCCTAAGATTATATAATACATTATTGTTTAATAATTTTTTCTGGAAGTATTCCTTGTGGTCTAAATCGCATTATCACAAGAAGTCCAATTCCTACTAGTAAAAATCTAAAATATGGAGCACTTTCTATTAAATGAACTTTTAAGCCATTTGTTTCTGGGAGATGTGCTGTGAAAAGATTTATAATAAATAAAGCCATTGGAGCAGCTTGTACCCACAAAAACCATACTACGAACCCGCCTAATATAGCACCAAAATTATTTCCAGTTCCTCCAACAATTACCATTACCCATATAACGAATGTATACCTCATTGGTCTATAACTTCCTGGAGTAAACAGACCATCGTTTGTTACCATCATTGCTCCAGCTATACCGACTATCGCTGATCCCAATATAAATATAAATAAGTGTTGTTTAACAATATTTTTTCCCATGGCACTTGCGGCTTCTTCATTATCTCTTATTGCTCTCATCATTCTTCCCCATGGTGAATAAAGAGCTTTTTGTGTAATAATTAATAAAATAATTACAACAACTAAAAACAATCCTGCAAAGCAAAGTTTTACATAAATTGAAGAAGCGTCAATAACTAGTTGATTTAGTAAATCTTGTTTTTCAGAAAGAGAATTTATCGTTGCTAATTTTGTTGAATGAAATTTTTCAACTAAATTAATAAACCAAGGAGAAGTCTGTAAGTCTATTTCATATGGTGCCGGTCTTTTTAATCCGATAACATTTTTGACACCTCTAGCTAACCAATCCTCATGTTTAATTATTGAAACAACAATTTCAGCAATTAATAGTGTGGCAATTGCTAAATAGTCTGCTCTTAATCCAAGCGCTACTTTTCCAACAATATAAGCTAATCCAGCAGCAAAAAATCCTCCTACTATCCAAGAAAATAATACTGGCAGTCCAAGGCCGCCTAAAAATCCAAATTTAGCAGGTTCAACAGCCTCTATATGCTCTATAGCAGGTCCTGATATTAATTTAATTAATATCAAACCAAAGAAAATGATTGCTGCAATTAAATAATTTCTTTTTTTTGATTTTTGAATTTTTTTTAAAATATATTTAATTGAAATTACCATTCCAATTATTACCGCAAGAGAAATCATCATATTTAGTCCACCAACATGCCATGCCTCAGGAACTGGTGCTACCGAAACAAGTACCACTGCTAAACCACCTAAGGCTGTATAACCCATAATTCCAAAATTAATTAGGCCTGCATAGCCCCACTGAATATTTGCTCCCATAGTCATCACAGCAGATATCATGCAGTAATTAAAAATTGATAAGGCAATTGACCAGGATTGAAATATGCCTACTAAAATTATAAGCACTAGCATGATCGAATAAGCAGCAATGACGTTTAAATATTGCTTCATATTTTCTTTCCTTCAAAAATTCCTGACGGTCTAAACAATAATACGACTACTAGAATAGAAAATGAAATGGCGAATTTATAATCAGTTGACAGTAATTGCATTAAAGAATTTGGTTCCAAAGATTCGGGCAGTAAATAAACAAAAAATCTTTTATAGGCATAGGTTAAAAATATTTCTGCAAAAGCAATTACATATCCTCCAAAAAAAGCTCCATAGGGATTTCCTATTCCGCCAACAATTGCTGCAGCAAATATTGGTAGCATGTTATTAAAATAAACAAATGGCCTGTAGCTTTTATCTAGACCGTATAAAATTCCTCCAATAGTTGCAAGGATGCCTGCAATTATCCAGGTAATCATAACCACTCTCTTTGGATCTATTCCTGAAAGTAATGCTAAATCTTCATTGTCAGAATAAGCTCGCATACTTGTTCCGGTCTTTGTTTTATTCAAAAACCAAAACATTATTGAGACAACAACGATAGTAACAACTAATGTTATAACTTGGGTAGATTTAATGGTTAGACCTTCATTAAGTCCTGTCATTTCCTTAAATTCTGAAGCTTTTAAAATAAATTTTTCTCCATCAAGAAATCTTCTATCAGTTGGACCAATTATTATTCTTATTATTGCTTGAGTAACAAACATTACACCCAAACTAACCATTGCAAGTTGAACAGGTGGGCTTTTTTTTATTCTATAATAACTAAAAACTGTTTTATCTATGAGAAGCATATAAAAAATCATCATTGCTACTGCAAATGGAACTGTTAATAAAGCAGTAGGCAGAAATCCAAAACTTATACCTTTAGATTGAAAGTAATAAGTTAAAAGAACAGCAAACATTGTTCCAAAAGACATCATGTCCCCAGTTGCAAAGTTTGCGAATCTTAAAATTCCATAAATTAATGTTACAAAAATTGCTCCTAGTGCTAATTGAGAACCATAAGTAAGTGCTGGTATTACTGTATAATTTAATAAAACAATTAATGCATTAATAAAATCCATTTATGCTCCTAAAAATGATCTTCTGACTTCAGGATCATTTAATAATTCTTTACCAGATCCTTCAAATTTATTTTCTCCAGTTACCAAAACATATCCGCGATCAGAAATGCTGAGAGCTTGCTTAGCATTTTGCTCAACCATAATTATTGCAACATCAGTTTTTTTAACTTTCACTATATGTTCAAAAAGCTCATCCATTACTATTGGTGATACTCCAGCTGTTGGCTCGTCTAACATCAAGACTGATGGTCTTATCATCAAAGCTCTTCCTAGCGCTACTTGCTGTCTTTGACCTCCAGATAATTGTCCAACTACTTGATTTTTTTTATCTCTTAAAATTGGAAATAAATCGTATATTTCTTCAATTACTCTTATCACATCGTCTTCTCTTAAAAATGCTCCAACTTCTAAATTTTCTCTAACAGTTAATTCTGCAAATACATTTCTTGTTTGAGGAACAAATGATATACCTTTTTTCACTCTTTCTTGGGGGGATAACTTTGAAATATCTTTTCCTTCAATTAAAACATTTCCAGATTTAAGATTAAGCAATCCAAGCATGGCTTTCATTGCAGTTGATTTGCCCGCACCATTAGGTCCCAAGATTGCTACAATTTCACCTTTGTTAACATTAATAGTGCAAGAATTGATTATGTCAGGACCATCGCCATAACCTCCTGTCATTTTATATCCTTCAAAAAATGCCATTAATTTTCTCCTTCTTGAACCTTTCCTCTTCCCAAATAACTTTCTATAACTTTTTCATTTTTTTTTACCTCATTTGATGTTCCTTCAAATAATACTGAACCTTCAGCCATAACAATTACTGGATCACACATCCTGCTAATAAAATCCATGTCATGTTCAATCATGCAAAAAGTATAATTTTTTTCTTTGTTTAGTCTTAAAATTGCTGTTCCTAATTCTTTCAATAATGTTCTATTGACACCTGCTCCAACTTCATCAAGTAATACAAGCTTGGCATCAACCATCATTGTTCTGCCAAGTTCTAATAATTTTTTCTGTCCTCCTGATAAATTTCCTGCTCTTTCGTTTGCCAAATGTTTCAAATTTAAAAATTCAATTACTTCATATGCTTTTGCTCTAATTTCTTCTTCTTCTTTTTTTATTAATTTTGGTTTTAATAAAGCATTTAATAAAATTTCCCCAGATTGATTTCCTGGAACCATCATCAAATTTTCAAGAACTGTCAAATTAGAAAATTCATGGGCTATTTGAAAAGTTCTTAACAAGCCTTTTGAGAATAATTCGTAAGAAGGTACATCTGTAATATTTTCATTATTAAACAAAACTTGACCTTCAGAACATTTTAAGTTTCCTGCAATAAGGTTAAATAAAGTAGTTTTTCCAGATCCATTAGGTCCTATGATGCCAGTTATAGATCCTCTCTTAATTTTTAATGAACAATTGGAAACTGCGGCCAAGCCTCCAAAATATTTTGAAAGATTATCTATTTGCAGAATATTAGGATCTGGCTGCATAGAAAATTATACTTTGTTTAATCTTTTAAGAATACTATTTAATGTTTTTTCAGTTGATCTATAGAATCCTACTTTTCTAAGCTCTTTAACCCCTTGTTCATTAAGTCCTTTTGGAGTTTGAGATTCTTTAACTAAATATTTTAAATTTTTTTTAGAATTTACTACCGCATCTTCAGACAAAGCAACAAAAAGTGAGGTAATATATTTTTGTGCTTTTTCTCTTTTCACTCCACGTTTAACTAGCCAATTTGACATTGTGTTTAACAATTCATAAAATGGCGCCATCATTCCAGATGTAGACCAAAAGTTTTTCGAAAGTTTTTCATTATTAATTTCAACTGTTGTTCCAAGTTTATCAAAAAAGTTTTTTACCTTTCTATTTGGTGGAAATATTGGAACTGGACCTTTTTTTAATGAAATAGGTGGCAATGGAATCGCTCTTACAATTTTTGCTTTGACTTTAATAGCTTTTTTAAGCTGTGGCAAAGTCATTGTAGATATAAAACTTATTATTGTATGCTTTGATTTAAATTTTAAATTTTTAATTATTTTTTGTCCTACAGTTGGAGTAACCGCCAAAAAAATCCAATTACAAGAATTAAGAATATCTTGATTATTTTTTGCAATTAAAATTTTTCTAAAATTTTTTTTTAGTTTTTGAGAAACCGATTTACTTCTTGGGGATAAAATTATCTTATTAAATGATAAACTTGATCTACAAATTCCTGTAACTACTGATGAAGTAATTTTTCCTGTTCCTATAAAACCGAGTTTCATAATTGTATTTTCTACACTTAATTATTGAAAAAGGAACCTCTAATTCTAAGTAATTCCCTGCTTAGATTTTTATTTTCCTTAAATGGCTTTCTTCCATGTAGCCAGAAGTAATTATTTGCAACTATTGCACTGCCAACTGGCAAAGAGAAAATTATCTTGTTTTTACTATCTTCTAAAGAATCTGATAATTTTTGTAAAAATAATCCTTGTTTCATATTTTTGGGTTCTGGAAACTGATCTATATAAGAGATTTGTGGATTTCCATTTTGATCTTCTGAAAATATAGGATGCTCAACTTTATAATCTATATTTTTACTCTTGGGAGAACCCCAAATAAAATTTTGTTTAGCAGTTTCATCGTTTAAAAGATCTTTTAAATGTTCCCAGTCATCTAAATGAAGTAAATAAGTTTCTCCTCCTTGGACATTTTCTTCCTCTAGTTTTGACATTAGCAACCAATCAGTTTTTTCCTTAACATAGGTTCCGTCAGTATGAAGATCCATATTAATATAAGCTTTTCGTAAATATGAGTCGCTATTATCTTCGTGCTTAACGTGAAATCTTGCATAATATTTATTAGTCATTGCATCATGATTTGGATTTCCAATTAAATGAGTAATAGCAGTTGATAACTTAACTAAAAAATTCTGATTTATTTTAGAAGATAAATTTTTTGGACCTATAATAAAACAGCCTGTTTCTCTATTTCTCAAAATTGAACTAAAAATACCTTCTAGCTTACCTAAGGTAATATCATTTAAACTTTTGGCAATAGTAAACCTGGTAAAAGGTTTGTATTCTAGTGTAGTAATATTAAATTTTTTAAATGGAAAAATTAGCCTATCAACTATTTGATCATCAATTTTTATATTTATTATTCTTTTTGATTTTTCGTGAAAGGATATTTCAAAGCCTTCAATATTCTTTAAGCTTTCTTGCATTAATTTTATTTATTGCATACTCCTATCGAATCTGGGCCACAGGTTTCTCCATTTGTCCAAGTTGCTCCAATAAGGTTGGCCCCATCAAAATTTGCATTTGTCATATTTGAGGATGTGAAATTTGCTCCCATCAAATTTGAATTTTGGAAATTTGCTTCAATCAAGGTTGATCCCATAAAGTCAGCTCTTGTCAGGTTTGCTCCAGTAAAATTTGATTTCTCAAAGTTGGCTCCTACTAATACAGACTCATATAAATTAGCTCTTATAAAAGTAGATTCTGGAAAAGTTCCAAAAGATAAATTTGAATTCATCATTATGCTTTTATCAAAATTAACTTGTATAAAGCTTGCAAACGATAAGTTTGAATTTGGAAGATAGCTACCTTGTAAATCTTGCCCATCGGAAAATCTACAATTGGTATAATCTACACCATCTTTTAATGGATCTTCACATGCTGCACTAGCAATATTTGGCAAAATTAAAAAAAATAATACTAAAAATAGTTTTTTCATACTAAATAGCTATTTATTAAAGCCAATATGATAGCAGAGAAAATGGTGGGATAAACTAAGTTTTTTTTAGTTAAATAAAAAATTAATATTGAGCTGATTATGGCTATAAATCTAACAAAATAGTCTGCTTCGGATAAGGCTCCTGAAGGAAAAATAACTATTCTTGCAATCAAAGCTGCTAAAGTTGAATAAGCTAAACAATTAAACCATCTAAAAATTTTTGAATTTTCTTTTATTTTTTCAGAAGTAATAACACCAAAAAATCTTGATGAAAAAGTTGCTAAAGAAGTGACCAATATTGCAAGGACTACACTAGTTGTCATTTTTTTCTCCTAAAACAAATGCTATTGTTCCTGCTATTAAACCTCCAAAAAGGATACACCATTCTGGAGAAATAAGATAAAATGCAGGTCCCAGAATTGCGCCAATTATAACTGAAAAATTTATTTGAAGAGTTTTCATAGATCCTATCATCATACACATAAAATAAACTGGATTAACAATTGCTAATCCAATCATAATATCTTTGTTAAGATAGTCTGCAGAAATAAAACCAATGAACGTACCTATAATAGCAATTGACCATGTGGCAGTACCAATTCCAATCCAATAATCTATTCTATTTTCTTTTGAAATCGATTCATAACTATTTTTCATTATAAGCCACGCTGAAACTGCAACAAAATGACAAGAAATATAATATTTCCATTTTGGTTGACTTTCATGCATCATCAAAGGCATTAAAGAAACTGTCATTGGATACAAACGAGAATTAACTAGCCAAACAGCAAAAAAAATATTTAGCAATGATCCACCAATAATCATTGTTTCAGCCATTACCAAAGAACCTGGTAATGCATAGGTTAGAAATGTTGAAAATACACTTTCTTGTAAATTAAATCCTATATTTTTAAAAAGTGCACCAATAGCTATCATGCAACAACCAAGTGCAATTGCCGGACTATCAAAACTTTTTACACAACCCAAACCTTTAAAAAAATATTTTATATTTATCATTAACCGCCGAGAAATAGACGACCAACATCTGGATTATTTAAAAGTTCATCTCCTTTTCCTGCAATTGCAGTTTGTCCAGATACCAAAACATAACCAATGTCTGCAAACTCTAATCCTTTTTTTGCATTCTGTTCAACTAATATAATAGTTTTTTTTTCGTTTTTTTGTAAATCTCCTAAAATTTCAAATACCATTTCTATATATTTTGGTTCTAAACCAATTGAAGGTTCGTCTACTAATAAAATAGAAGGTTTCATAACCAAAGCTCTTGAAATTTCCAACAATCTTCTTTCGCCACCAGATAATACTTTAGCTGGTTGATTTCTTCTATTTTTTAATCTTTCATATTTTTGAAGTACCCTTTCTGCTTCTTCAAATGACTCCTCTGTTTTATCTTTAATATATCCACCCATTAATAAATTTTCTTCTACTGTCATATCTGGGAATACTGAATTATCCTGAAGAATATAAGCAATTCCTTCTGACTTTAATTTTTGTGCAGGTGATAGATTTGTAATTTCTTTTCCATCAATTTTAATTTCTCCTGAAAAAATATTTGTAAAACCATATATTGAATGAAGGATTGTGGATTTTCCTGCTCCATTTGGACCAATTAAACATAATGATTGTGCTTTACTAACAAATAAATCAAGATTATGTAAAATTTCCATTTTTCCATAGCCAGCTGACAAATTTTTTATTGTCAAATGAATATTATTAGAAGAAAGTTTTTTTAAGTCTTCAGCTCCTGGTGCTTTTCCTAATACTTCATATTGATTAGTCATTATTGTGCTCCAAGATAAGCGTTAATAACACGTTTATCATTTTTAATTTCATCTGGCTTACCTTCTGCTAACATTTGACCGTGAGCTAAACAAAAAATGCTCTCTGCTAATTGCATAATTACTCTCATATTATGCTCAATTACGAGTAGCGTGATTCCAAAATCTTGATTAACTTTTATAAGCCTATCGATAATTCCATTAATTAATGTAGGATTTATGCCTGCTGTAGGCTCATCTAGCAATAACATTTCTGGTTCATTCATTAATGCCATTGCAAGTTCTAATAATTTTTGTTGGCCAAAAGATAGGTCTCCTGCTCTTAATTTTCTTTTTTGATATAGACCAACAAAGTTTAACAAGTTTTCTGCTTTTTCTGTTAAATTTTTAGGTATCTGTGAAAATATTTTAACTAAACTCTCATCACTTGCTTTATGACTGATAAGCATGTTTTCTACGCAATTTAATTTTCCATAGATTCTTGTTTGTTGAAATGTTCTTAACAAACCAAGTTTTGCTATTACTGGAACGGGTAATTCAGAAACTTCTTTATCATTAAATTTAATTGAACCTTGGTCTATTGGGTAAGTTCCAACAATAGAATTAAACAATGTAGTTTTTCCTGATCCATTAGGCCCAATCAAACCTACAATTTTTCCTTTATCAACAGACATTGAAATATCAACGTTGGCTTTAACGCCGCCAAATGATTTGCTAACGTTATTTACTTCTAAGATCTTCATTTAAGTTCTACCTGTGCCTTTCGATCAGCCTCATCAACTACTTCACCGAATCTCTCAGGGTATTTTTCTCTGAGCCAACCCATTAATCCCTCAGGAAAATAAATTACGATTACAACAATTAATACTCCTAGCGCTACATACTGCCAACCTAAGAAAAAAGTCCAAAAAGTTTCTTTAAAAGCATGAAACAATGTTGCCCCAATAATTGGTCCCCATAAAGTTCCTTTGCCACCTAATATTGCCATTAAAACCATGAATACTCCCATCTCTCTTCCATCAAATGCAACATCTGTTGAATCTATGTATCCAACAAGACCTCCCATTATTCCACCTGCAAGACCACAGAAAAATGCTGAGATCATCCATCCAATAATTTTATACTTCATCGTTTGAATTCCCATTGCTTCAGCTTTATCTTCATTATCTCTTATTGCGTTAAGAACTAATTTAAATCTCGTAGAATAAATAGATTTGACAGCAATAAATGTGAGCACAAGAGTGGCAAAACTACAAAAATAAAAAAATTCTCCTCTTGCTTCTAAACTTCCAATGTTTGGAAATGGCGGTGTAGTAAAACCTTGTCCTGCACCTATAATTTCTATTCCACCTGAAATTTCACCAGCAGCAACACCTAAACCTAATGTGCAAATTGCAAAATAATGTCCTCTTAATCCTAAAATAGAATAACCTATTAATCCCGCAACTATCGTTGGTACAATTGCTGCTACAGCTAAACCGGCACCAAAACCTTGAAAAAATTGAGCAGGAGTGTGAACAAATGTTTTTTCTCCACCACTTTCAGTCCATTCAGCTAAAGGGAAAAACATTCCAACCTGGACAGATGCGCAAAGATACATGCCTAATCCATAAAATAAAATATTACCAAATGAATTATAGCCCATTTCTCCACCTTGGATATTCCAAGTTATTGATAAAATTATTAAAACACAAAGTATTGATAGTTGAACTTTAAATGCTGGAAAAATAAATGGAGCAATCAACCCGAAAATCAAAATTGATAAATAGATTATTAAATTTTTATTTATCATTTTAAATACTCTCTTTTCTTAGAAAGTTTAAATCTTCTATAAACTAGAATTAAAACTAATAATAAAAATACTGATCCAATTCTAAATTCAGTTCCAAGTATATAATCTGCAAATTCTTCAAAAACTCCAAGCCCCATTCCTGATAATGCCACTCCAGGTAAATTTCCTAATCCTGCAACAATAACAATCATGAATGATCTAATTGTGTAAGGTAGACCCATGTATGGATGAATTGTAAATGTTATTGAAATAAGAGCTCCAGCAACACCACAAAGGGCAGCATTTATTCCAAAAGTTGCCGCATAAACCTTCTCTGTATCGACACCTAAAATCTTTGCTGCTCTTGCATTTTGAGCTGTTGCTCTAATTGCACGTCCAAGCTTTGATTTTTTCATATAAATTACTAAACCAATTGCAAACACAATGCTTATGACTGCAGCAAATATTTTTGAATTAGGTAAAGTTACTGAGCTATCAAATAGCATAGTTGTTCCATAGCCAGAATTTGCAAGAACAACATCTGCTCCAAATGCAAAATTCATTAATTGCATAAAAAGAATACTAATCCCAAATGTAGCTAAAATTGATATAAATAAATCTCTATCAACAACTTTATTAATAACTAATTTATAAATTCCAATCCCAACAAAATACATTATTATTGGAGAAACAATTACTCCCCATGCAGGGTGGATTCCGTAAAGATACATAAAGTATGCAATGTAACCACCAAGAATAACAAGATCCCCTTGTGCAATATTAATTATGTTCATTACTCCCCATTGAAGTGCCATTCCATAGGCAATCAAAGCAAATAGAATCCCAAGAAGAATACCGTCCATTGATGCCTGGACCATTAGAATCGGAGCTTGAAAAATTAGTAGATCCATAGAATTTAATAAAAAAAAATGCCCCCTAAAATTCAGGGGGCATTAAAGTGTAAGTTTTTATCTTTCAGACCACTTAGGTATTGGATGTATTAACTCAGCTGAAGCCCATTTAAGTGGAGCAACAACTTTGTTTTCACATTTACCAGAGCTATCACAAATAACTTGGAATAATACCATTGGCTTATCAACGTTTTGACCACCAGGTGCAAATTTTATGTTTCCATAAAATGTTTGCATATTAGTATCAGCAAGAGCATCTCTCACTTTCTTTTGGTCAAAAGAATTTGCTCTTTCAAAAGCATCTTTGAAAACCAACAAAGCGGCTGAGGACTCAGCGGCTTGGTATGGTGGTGCGTATCCAAACATTTTTGTAAAATCCGCATCATATGTCATACCATCTTTAAAGAAGTCATCTTTATAAGTTAAAGTTTTATGCCATTGAGAAGCACATAAAGCATATTGAGAATTTCTACCGTGTTGTTTAGATAATTTTGCAGCATCACAATGCGTCATTGCAAGCATTGGAACGTCAACTTTCATTTCAGCAATTTGTCTGATTGCAGTCAAAGCTCCTTTAGTATGACCTGATACAACTAAAACATCTGGTTTCACAGCTTTTACTTTTGCAAGTGTAGCCGCCATATCATTCAGCTCTTTAGGTAATTTATCATCAATTATTATTTCAGATCCGGTGTCTTTAGCGGCATCTAAAATACCCAATCTAACATCTTGAGAAAAAGCATCTTGCTCAAAAGCTTGTGCAATTCTTACGCCTTTGCCGCCATTTAATTCAACAGCAGTTCTAATAGCCACATCAAGATATAAGTTTGCTGGTGAAAGTACTGCAAAAAGATATTTATATCCTTTAGTAAATAAAGATCTAGATGCGCCATTTGCTTCAACCATTGGAACTCCATACTTTTCAGTTACTGGAGCAATGGCTTTTGTTAATCCTGAACTGTAAGGTCCAAGCATAAACTCAACACCATCTTGTGAAATTAATCTTTCTGCAAGTTGGGCTGCTCTTTTTGGATTTGATTCATCATCATAATAAATGATATCAAATTTATAAGATTTTCCACCAACTTTAACACCACCCATACTGTTAATTCTATCAACGGCCATGTTGTAACCGTTTTGAGTATGAACTCCATTAGATGAATATTTTCCTGTTAGCGAAATAGCAGCACCTAAAACAATCTTATCTCCAACTACTTTTGCAAGTGATACAACAGAAGTTGATAATAATAATGCTAATGCAGAAACAAATGTAATTATAATATTTTTTATTTTCATTTATCTCCCCTTTAATTAATTAATTAATTTCTTATTAAACTATTAATTGATAAAAAAAACAATACGCAGATTTTGCTATTTACCTATACAAAATATTAATATTTTTGTGTTAAAGCTATTATAATTGCAATTACAATTAATACACACGCTGAAATTGTGTTTATTACTTTTGGATTTGCTTTTATCCAAATGATTAATCTATTTGCGAGTACTGCGTAACCAATTAGTGACAAAAAATCTAATACTACATAACTAGTTATTAGAATTAAAAATTGAGCAACATAATTGGTACTAAAGTCAATAAATTGTGGAAAAATAAATGGAAAGAACATCCAAGCCTTAGGACTAGTGCCAGCAACTAAAAATCCATCTTTATAAAAAGAAAAAAAACTTTTCTGTGAAATTTCTTTGGAATTTATATCTTTTGGTCTTGATTTATAAATATCATAAGCAAGATATGTTATATAAATTATACCAATCCACTTAAATGCATTTAAAAACAAAGGATAATCAGAAAAAAAGGAGCCAATAACAAAAATTACCAAAGTTGCTTGAATAATGTTTGCAGAAACATCTCCTAATGCAACCCAAATACAATTTTTTACTCCGTAATTCATAGAGTAAGAAATAATTACTACCCTTGGTGTGCCAGGAGTAATGAACATAAAAATGATGATTTGTAAAAAAAGGATATATTCTAAGGGAAGCATCTTTGGATAGTCCTAAAAAACCGGGAGCTAAAGATGGCTAGATAGGACTATCTATAAAGTATATTATCATATGCATTATAAATTGCATTAAAATTCTTAACTGGTAAATAAAAAAATAAAGCTTATATCTGAATTATGAAAAACATAATCATGTACTCTGGTCCAATGTGTACTTTTTGTGATGCAGCAAAAAGACTTCTTTTAAGAAACAACCTCAAATATGAAGAAATCGATGTTTCAACTAAGGAAGGACTAAGAGATGAAATGATTAAAAAGGCAAATGGTAAAAGAACTATTCCACAAATTTTTTTCGACAACGATCATATAGGAGGATATCAAGAGTTAAGAAATTTAGAAAAAAACGGCGAACTAATTAATTCTTTAAAATAATTATTATTATATTTATTTCAAGCTAAGATTCAGGTCTAAATATTAAACAAATTCCATTATTACAATATCTTTTTCCTGTCGGTTTAGGTCCATCATCAAATATATGTCCGTGATGTGCTCCACAATTTTTACAATGATATTCTGTTCTAGCGTAACCGAGTAAGTAATCCGTTTTTGTTTCAAATACAGCAGGCAATGCTGCAAAAAAAGACGGCCAACCAGAACCACTTTCATATTTTAAATTTGATTCGAAAAGTTTTGTATCGCAGTTTGCACAATGATAAAAACCTTCTCTTTTTTCCGAGTTTAATTTACTAGATCCTGGAGGCTCGGTTGCCTCTTCAAACATTACTTTTTTTTGATCATTTGAAAGCTTTGTGTTTATTTCTTTTGGCATAATCTATTTTATAACACGAATAGGGATGCCGGACACACAACTTTCTAGATTTTCAAACATTTGATTATAAAAAATAGAATAGTTTTCTGCTGTAACATATCCTATGTGTGGCAATAGCAATGCATTAGGCAAAAATCTTAATTTATGACTTGATGGCAAAGGCTCAATTTCATAAACATCAATACCTGCTCCAGCAATAACATTTGTTGAAAGAGCAATAATTAGGTCATCTTC
The DNA here is from genome assembly GCA_902568235.1 of uncultured Pelagibacteraceae bacterium. Lineage (GTDB taxonomy): Bacteria > Pseudomonadota > Alphaproteobacteria > Pelagibacterales > Pelagibacteraceae > Pelagibacter. The sequence goes on from CACFPS010000003.1 coordinate 78,666, forward strand.
ATTGACTATATGGCCTCTAGAAGTATTTATTAAGAAAGCTGTTTTTTTCATTTTATCAAAATCATCTAATTTAATACAATCTTTATATCTTTCTCCTCCTTGAACATGAATTGAAATAAAATCAGAGTTTTGTATTAAATCTTCTTTACTGCTCGGTAGCACATTTAGTTCTTTGCATTTATCTAAATTTAAATTTTCACTCCATGCCATAACTTGCATTCCAAAAACTTTTGCTATCTTTGCAACCTGAGATCCTACTCTTCCAAGTCCTATTATTCCTAAAATTTTCCCTTTTAACTCAAGACCAATCGTTGTTTGCCAATAACCTTGAAACATATTGTCAATTTCTGGTTTAATATTTTTTGCCAAACCTAAGATAAGTGCCCATGTCAACTCACATGTTGGATTAATATTTATTTCAGTCCCAGTTACAACGATTTTTCTTTTATTTGTAGCTTCAAGATCAATTGCTTTATTTCGCATACCACTTGTTGCTATGTATTTTAATTTTTTTAAACTATTAATTAGATTTGAAGTAATTTTTGTTCTCTCTCTCATAACTAACAAAGCTTCAAATTCTTTTAATTTATCAATTGCATCATCTTCATTTTCAAAAGGTTCTTTAAATACTTTTATCTCATATCTTCCTGACAATTTTTTTAAATCTACAAACTCTTGTGCTACGTTCTGATAATCATCTAATATTGCAACTTTAAGCATTTAATTTTTTTTTGTTAGATAGCACTATTCCTGAAATGATAAAAATAGCTCCCAGAAAATGATAAAACATAATTTTTTCTTTAAAAATTATCATTGCCATAACTGCTCCTAATATAGGCATTAAATGTAAATATACACCTGCGCGATTTGCTCCAATTAATCCAACTCCTTTTATCCAAAAAAAGAAAGAAATGATGCCAGGGAAAAAAATAACATAAATCAAAATTAGGAAGAATGGAATATCAAGCTTGATTTGATTTCCAAAATTTAAATCAATAAAATAAAATGGAATTAAAATAATAACTCCAAAACCTATAACAACTTGTAATAGAGTTATTTGAGACAATTCATATTTTTTTTTTTTTAACAATGCAGAATAAATGGACCAGGAGAACATTGCGATTAACATTGTTAAATCTCCTCTATTAAAATCCAAATTTTTTAATATTTCAATATCTGCTTTTGTTATAATGAGCAAAACACCAGCTAAAGAAAGCGCAACACCAAAAATTTGAAAAATATTAGTTTTTTCTATTTTTAATAGAGTTGAAAAAAATATAATCATAACTGGAACAACAGATATCATTAAAACGCCAGTAATAACTTGTGTAAATTTTAAAGAGTAAAAAAGAGCTGAATTAAAAATACTTACTGCAGTTATTCCTAAAATTATAAAAATTCCAAAATTTTTTAAAATATATTCTTTTTTTTGAATTAGCTCTTTATAAGTAAATGGCAGCAATAAAAACCAAGCAATAAGCCATCTATAAAAGTTTAATGATATAGGTGGTATTTCATTGATGCTTGCAGTTTTTCCAACAATAAAATTACCTGCCCAAAAAAGAGTTGCACAAAATAAGTAAATAGAAGCTATATAAATTGTTCTATTTTGAATCATTAAATGCATTCATTAAATTATTTCTATATTTTTCTGCAATTTTTATATTTTTTTCTTTTACATGTCCAAAACCTCTAATCTGATCTGGAAAAGAAGCTATATCCACAGCAATATTGTAATTTCTTACAGTTAATTTATTTCCAATTTCTAAAACAGTGTTTTTATAATCTTTAACTAATTTCCTTTCATTTTTTCTTTCTGAAAAATATCCAAATGGATCAAATAAAGTGCCTCTTAAGAATTTAAGTTGATTTAAAATTTTAAATATAATTAAAAGCCATTGGCCAAACTTAATTTTTAATGGGTTTCCGGTAACTTTGTCTTTTTTATAAAATATTGGAGGCGCTAAATAAAAATTTATTTTATAATTTCCATCAAATTTTTTCTTAATTTTATTAATAAATTCATCACTAGAATATAATCTTGATACTTCATATTCATCTTTATACGCCATTAACTTAAAATAATTATTTAAAACCGCTGTTGAAAATTTATTTCCATTACCAATTTTTTCATCGGAAGTTTTCGCAAATTCAACTAGATCTCTAAATTGCTTGGCGTATTTTTCATTTTGATATTTAATTAAATAATTATATCTATCATCATATTTTTCTTCAAAATTACTTAAAATTTTATCTTTTTCAGAAACTGTATCTATTATTTCTTTTTTTAAATTTAATGAATGCCTTCCTAATCTGAAAGCATTAATATTTTCTTCTGCTCTAGCTCCATTCAATTTAATTGCATGCTCGATTGATTTTGCATTAATAGGTATTAAGCCTGACTGATATGCATATCCTACTAAATACATATTAGATAAAATCGTATCTCCTAGAATTTTTGCAGTAATATTATTTGAAGGAATAAAAGTAACATTTTCTTTACCAATTAAACTAATTAAATTTTCTCTCATTTCATCAAATGGTAAATGAAAATTCTTGTCTCTTGTAAATTCTCCAGTCATTACTTCATCAGAATTTACTATTGATTTTGTTATGTCTTTATCTATTGTTTTTAAAACTTCGTTATCGTTTGAAACTAATAGATCAAAACCCAGTAACAAATTTGTATCACCATATGAAAGTCTTATTGTACTAACTTCATTAGGATGTTTAAAAATTCTTAAAAAACTTTTCACAGAACCACCTTTTTGTGCAAGGCCAGTCATATCTAGCACTCCTGAGCCTTTGCCATCTATTTGAGCAGCAGTTGCCAATATTGCTCCAATTGTTACAACTCCGGTTCCACCTATTCCTGCAATCATTATTCCATATGAGTTTTTAATTTCAGGAATTATTGGATCTGAAATACTAGAATTTATTTTTGTTAGTAATTCATTATTTTGGTTTTTTTTTAAACTTACATCTCCTTCAATAGATACAAAACTTGGACAAAATCCATCTACACATGTGTAATCTTTATTGCAATTAGACTGATCAATTTGTCTTTTTCTACCATACTCTGTCTCTACTGGTGTTATTGAAATACAATTTGATTGAATTCCACAATCTCCACACCCTTCGCATACATTTTCGTTAATAAATATTTTTTTCTTTGGTTCGGGTAAAATTCCTTTTTTTCTTCGTCTTCTTTTTTCCGCAGCACATGTTTGGTCATAAATTATAGCTGTAGTATCATTAATTTTACTTAATTCAATTTGCACATTAATTATATCTTTTCGGTCGTAAACTTTAGAATTTTTAGAAAAATTTTCGTTTAGATTATATTTGTGAGGTTCGTCAGTTATAATTGCTATTTCTTTAACTCCTTCTGCTTCAAGTTGTCTAGACATTTGAGCAACGGTTGGTAATCCATCCAAAGCTTGTCCTCCAGTTAAAGCAACAGCATCGTTATATAAAATTTTAAAAGTCATTTTAGTTTTCGCTGCTATCGCATGTCTGATGGATAGTATTCCTGAATGAATATAAGTACCATCTCCCATATTTTGAAAAACATGATCCGTATTGCTAAAAACTGACTCCCCAACCCATGTTGCTCCTTCGGAACCCATTTGAGAAAAGCCTTCATTATTCCTTCCCATGTGTGTAACTAAATATGCGCAGCTAATTCCTGTAATAGCTCTAGTATTTTCAGGTAGTCTTGTTGATGTGTTATGCGGACATCCTGAACAGAACCAAGCAATGCGTTTGAAATTAACCAAATCTCTTCCTTTATTGATTAAATTTCCTATAATATTTTTTTTTTCGCTAATAATGCTAGGTAAGGAATATTTTTTTAAATGTTCATATAATTTAATTGAAATTTCTCCTGGATCTAAAGCTCCAGATGAAACAAACAGATCTTTTCTTTCCTCATCTAACTTTCCTATAACTTTTATATTTTTATTTTTATTAAATAATATTTCCTTAATTTGAGTTTCAATAATAGATCTTTTTTCTTCTACAACTATAATTTTTTCTAATCCTTCTGCAAATTTTTCAATAATGCTCTCTTCTAATGGCCAAGGCATTGCAATTTTCAAAAACTTTATCCCAATATCTTTTGCATGATTTTGGTCTATTCCAATTTTTTCTAAAGCTAATTTTGTGTCTAAAAATGACTTACCAGTACTTACAATTCCTACTTTAGAATTTGGAGAGTCATAAATCATTTGATTTAATTCGTTAATTTTACAAAACTCCTTAACAAATTTTATTTTATGATAATGAAGACGATGTTCTTTTGTCTGGGCTGTATCTTGTAACCTGATATTCAAACCTTCGTCTGGATAAAAATCTTTTGAAACTTCTTTTATTATAATTCTATCTTCATTCAAATCTACTGTGGCCCCTGAACTTACATTATCATGTACGCACTTAATTCCTATCCAACAACCACTTTGTCTAGATAGTTGAATACCATATAAACCATAATCTAAAATTTCTTGAACACCACTCGGGTTAAAAAATGGTATCATTGCATCCATCATTGCAAATTCGCTTTGGTGTGAAGTGGTAGAAGACTCACAAATATGATCATCTCCCATTAATGCAAGGACACCTCCATATTTTGAAGTTCCTGCAAGATTTACGTGTTTCAATGCATCGCCGGCTCTATCAACTCCTGGACCTTTCCCATACCAAATTCCAAATACACCATCAAATTTTCCTTCACCTCTTAAATTAGATTGTTGAGTTCCCCATAATGATGTGGCAGCAAGTTCTTCATTTATGCCTGGTTGAAAATACACATTATGATCTTTTAAATAATCTATATTTTTTAAAATTTGCTGATCATATGCTCCCAAAGGAGATCCTCTATAGCCGGTAATGTAACATGCGGTATTTAATTTATTTTTTTTATCTTTTCTATTTTGAACAATGGGTATTCTTACTAAAGCCTGAGAGCCAGTTAAGAAACGAACACCTGTTTGTAGTGTGTATTTATCTTCAAGTTTTATTTCCACAAATACAAATATAGACCAATTAAATTTATTTTAATAATTAAATTTTTATTTTCTAAGATATTTTTTCATAGAAATGTTGGCCAATAATAAATTTGGATCAATAAAAACTTTTGATTTTTTTATTTTTTTAAAAGATTTATATGCAAAAATTGCTATGGGTAATTCGGTACAACCAAGTATTATTTTTTTACATTTCATTTTAACTAACTCATTTACTGCAGGCCTAATTGTTTTTTCCGCTAATTTAATTTTTCCCATTTTCACAAATTTAATTGCTTTATTTACACTTAGCTTCTGTAGAGATTTTGATGGACTAATTAATTTGTAACTTTTGTTGAAATATTTACTGTACACTCCTGTTTTTAAAGTTGCCTCTGTACATAATATTCCAATTTTAGAATTTTTTTTGCACTTTTTTTTGGTGAATAAATAAACTTCTTTTGGCATGCTTAATATTGGAATTTTAATTTTTTTCTGCAAGTCTTCATGCCAGTAATGAGCTGTGTTACACGGAATAACTATGAACTTACAATTATTTTTTTGAAGTAGTAGGCTGCCTTTAGTCAAACTTTTAAGTACATTGTAATACTTTTTGATGTTCTCAGGTCTTTTTGGAATATTTGATTTGTTATATAAAATAAAAAGAGGATATTGCTGATCTGTTTTTCCTCTATTTAATAATGCAAGTTTATTGCAAAAATCGAGACCTGCCTGTGTTCCCATTCCTCCTAGTATTCCAATCATGTTTTTGTTTTAAATGTAATTTTATTTTTTTCCAGTTAATTAAATCAAGAAAATCTTAAAGAGCTATAAGCTTTTAGGTCTAAATTAGTATTTTCATTTGAAATCATTTTAGAAACTATTTTTCCAGATATGGCACCTAAAGTCCATCCTAAATGATGATGGCCAAAAGAATAAAATACATTTTTGTAATTCTTAGAATGACCTATAACAGGAAGATAGTCTGGCAATGTAGGTCTAAAACCTAGCCATTCATCGTCATGTTTATCTGGAAGGCCATCTAATAGATATTTTGCATTATTAATCAAATTTTTGACTCTTGATTTTGAAAGAGGATTTTTTAAACCTCCAAATTCAACTGTCCCTACTACCCTCAGGCCCTGTTCCATTGGAGTCATTCCAAAACCTCTATTTTGAAATACAACTGGACGTGAAATTAAATGATCAAAGCCCTTGAAGTGAATATGATAACCTCTTTCAGTATCTAATGGGATATTTTCATGCAATTTATCTGTTAATTTTTTTGAAAAAGCTCCACAAGAAATAACCAATTTATCAAATACAAATCTTTGTGCCTCAGACCTTATTACTGGATTATTTTCATCAAAATTTAATTCCTGGATATTTAATTTCAAAAATTTTCCACCTTTTTTTAAAAAATTTTCAAATAATTTAACCCAAATTTTTCCTGGATTTTTTGCATGTCTTGCTTTTTTATAGAAAACTCCAGCATGGTAAATATTTTTTATGTTTGGTTCTAGGTCATGAATTTCTTTTTTATTTAGTAATTGTTGTTCAGCGCCTATTTCTTTTCTTATGTTTATTTCAAGCTCTCTGCTTTTAAGATTTTGATCATTCCAAATATATATAATTCCTTTATTTTCAACTAATCCGGATAAATTAATGTCCTCAAATAATTCATCATATGCTGGCAAAGCTAAATCTAATATCTGATGCATATATTTAGCTGTATGCATCATATTTTTTTTACTACAATTTTTCAAAAATTTAAAAAACCAAGGAATCATTTTGGGTACGTAGTTCCATTTCAAGGCTAAGGGACCTGCGGTACTTAAAAGCATAGCTGGAATATCTGTAATTATATCAGGTCTATTCATGGGCACAGAGGCGTAAGGAGAAAAATGTCCAGCATTTCCATAAGAAGCGGCCTGATGTCCGGGTTCTGATCTATCGAATAAGGTTACTTGATGACCTTTTTTTTGAAGAAACAACGCATTACATACGCCTTGGATGCCCGCTCCTATAATGCCAACTTTAAAAATTTTTTCTCCCACATCTGGAATATACAATGATATTATAATTACAATATATGTTATTTGATCGCGGCTTAAACTTCAAAGTAAATTAATTTAAGCAATTTGTTCTTGATTATATATTTTGCAACTCATTGCTATACTTAAACCCAACATAATTGATAGCATGGAAGAGCCTCCATAAGACATGATTGGCAAAGGAGATCCAACAATTGGAAGTAATCCTAGCACCATTGCTACATTTACAAACACATATAAAAATAATGCAGATGCAAAACCAAAACAATAAAGCCTAGAAAAAAAACTTCTATTTAAAAAACCTATTCTTATAATTCTATATATTAGCAGGGCATACAAAAGTAATAAAACTATTGATCCAACAAAACCAAATTCCTCTGAAAATAAAGTAAAGATGAAGTCTGTATGTTTCTCAGGTAAAAACTCTAGATAACTTTGTGTTCCTTTTAAAAAACCTTTGCCTAAAAGCCCTCCGGATCCAATAGCAATTTTTGATTGTATAATCTGATAACCGGCTCCAAGTGGGTCTCTATCAGGATTAAAAAACGTTAGTATTCTTGATTTTTGATATGGCTCTAACATTGAAATTACAAATGGAAGAGATACTATTAACATTAGGCTAGAGTATACAAAATATTTTATATTTATTCCTGCTAACCAAATAATTGCTGCTCCACTACCAGCTATTAATATGGCTGTTCCCAAATCAGGTTGACTAATAACAAGATAACAAGGAATTATAATTAATATAATAGGTTGTAGTAAAAACTTATAACTTTGAATATCTATGTTTTGCATACGGTGATAATATCTAGAAAAGCAAACAATGATTGCTATCTTCATGAGTTCGGATGGTTGCAAATTTAAAAAATATAAATCTAACCATCTTTTTGATCCAGAGGCTGTTATTCCAAAAAATAGGACAATTAGAAGTAAAACAATTCCAAACAAATAGAATAAATACGCATTACGATACCATGTAGAAATTTTTACAAATGACAAGACTAAAAATAGAACAAAGAAAAGAGAAAGTCTTATAAGATGATTTTTTGTATAATATGAAAATTTACCTCCCTCGGTAGAGTAAATTGCAAATACACTTATAGCTCCAATTAAAATAACTAGTAAAATTAAAAAATAATCTATTGATTTTAATTTTTCAAAAAAACTATAACCTGTTACCTGAAATCTTTCTGTTAGCATTAGGCCGAATTTGTATTTATATTTCTCATTTGATTCCTTATTTCATGTCTATCAATGATTTTTTTAATTAATTTTTTTGCTATAGGTGCGGCAGTTTTACTTCCTGATCCACCATGTTCAATTATGACACTTATGGAATATCTGGGATTTTTATAAGGTGCAAAGGCTATATATAAAGCGTGATCTCTATTTTTATAATCAATTTGTGAAATATCTAGATCTAACTCTCTTTCCTTTTCCGTGATTCTTCTAACTTGCGATGTTCCAGTTTTTCCAGCAAATTGATATTTTAAATCATTATATCTTGAATTAAATGATGTTCCATAGAGCTCATTTGTTGATCCAAACATAGCATCTAACACAAACTTAATATTTGCATTGTTTTTATACATTCTGTCAAATGGTTGTATTTCAATTTCTTTTAAAAATTTATTTCCATTTGATAAATTTTGAATTTTAAGATCTTTCTGAATTTTTTCTTGAATTTCATTAAATTTAATACTTTGATCATTTATAATGTGTGGCTTTATTTTGTATCCCCCATTTGCAATTTGTGCATTCATTAAACACATTTGCAAAGGTGTTACTTGAATGTACCCCTGGCCAATGCCATTAATTACTGTTTCACCCAAATACCAACTTTGTTCTAAAGCATTTTTTTTCCATATTGTACTCGGAACTAAACCTTTCTTTTCTTCTATATAAATATCATTAAGAACTTTTGATCCCAGTCCATATCTTTTTGCAATGACTGATAGTCTATCTACGCCTAATAACCTTGCCATTTCATAAAAATATATATCACAGGATTGTTTGATGGCATTTCTTAATCTCATATATCCATGGCCATTTTTTTTCCAACAATGATATTTGGCACCATATAGTTCATAAGGGTGCTTGTGCCCCCTACAAAGTATTGGTTTTTCAGGGTTTATTGTACCAAATTCTAAAGCTGCTAGGGCAACTAAAGGTTTAAATGTTGAGCCTGGTGAATAAAGTCCTGCGATGGATTTGTTTATAAGAGGTTTGAGAGGATTGTTTTTAATCTTCTTCCAATCTTTTTTATTAATGCCATGAGTAAACTTATTTGGATCATATGTCGGAGAAGATGCCATTGCAATTATTTCTCCTGTATAAATATCCATTACACATATTGATCCAGCTTTATCATTTAATAATTTTTGAGCAAACTTTTGGGCTTCTATATCTACAGTAAGTTTTATTTGTTTACCTTGAGTTTCTTTAATATAATTAACTTGACTAATTCTTTTTCCCGATGCATTTACTTCATATCTTTTTATTCCATATTTTCCAATTAGCAAATTTTCTTGGGAGCTTTCTATTCCTGATTTTCCAACTTTTAATCCAGGAACTAAATTTTCTTTAATTTCTTTTTTTTCTATATCAGCTAGACTAGCATCTCCAACATAACCTATAATGTGCACCATATCATTAGAGTATGGATAATATCTGGAGGTTGATAAAACTGGTTTTGCTCCTTCAATCTCATGCAAATAAAGGTTAAGTTTAGAAAATTTTTCCCAAGAAAGATTATCTGATACAACTAGTGTATCCCAGGATTTAAGTTTTTCTTTTTTTTTATAAATTGTTCTTAAATCAAAGTCATTTAAATCAATAATATTTTTAATTTTGAAAATTGTTTTATTAAAATCTTTAACTTCATCTAATGCTAAATGTAACTGAAAAATTCTATCGTTTTTTGCTAAAGCTTTGTTAAAGTAATCAACTATTATTCCTCTTTGAGGAGGAGTTTTCCATTCCCTCAATCTATTTTTATCAGATAATATTTCGTATTTTTCTCTGTCAGATATTTGTAAATTATAGAGTCTTGAGGTAATGCCTGCGAAAATACATAGCTTTGCAGCAGCCAAAATAAAAAGTCTTCGCGTAATTACTCTACTCTTTTCAATATTGCTTCCTCTATTCAACATTTTGTTGCCTTAAGCTTAAAAGATAAATTCCATTAAATACTTTTGCAAGCACTGGGTAAATTAAGAAAGTAATAAAAGAACTAGACATTAACGTTGAGTATTTAATTTCACTATTAAACAATAATGTTAAAATAGAATAATTTAATGAATCAATTATTAATATAGCTATCAGAAATAAGATCCAATCATAAATTAGACTTGGCAATAATGTTCTTGTTCTAATGAAAGATGCGATAACGCATAATAATAGAAAGTTTATTGATGAAATACCTATTGGAAAATTTTGGACCACGTCATTTATAATGCCTGCAAAAAAAATAAGTCCAAATCCTAGAGTTTCTGGTTTTTTTAAAACCCAATAAAAAATAACTAAATAAATAAAATTAAAATAATAATTTTTCTCTAAGAAAAAAAAAGATAGATCGAATCCGGTAAAGGCTAAAAAAAATAAAATTAATATTGGAAAACTATTAACAAAAGTATTCAATATTTTTTTATTAAAATTAGACATCTACTTATTTACCTTGACATATTTTAATTGATTAAAATTTGTAAAGAATTTAACAAATTTACTTCCATCCATCTCAATGATTTTTCCTATAGGAATTGCTGGGGGAATAGTGGCATCTGTACCTGATGTAAATACCAAATCTCCAGATTTAATATAATTATCCTTGGGTAAATATTCTAAATCTGCATATTCATTATTTCCTTTACCTGATAGTATTGCATTTATTCTACCTGGTTCGATTATTATTGGAATTTTACTATTTAAATCGCTAGCTAATAAAACTCTGGATGTTAAATAATTTACTCCTACAATTTTCCCAACAAAATAAAATTTATGTTTAACCGCTACACCTATTTTTATTCCATGATTAAAACCTTTGTTTATAATTATTGATTTTAGATAAGGGCTTTGATTATCTATTAAAACCTTTGAAATTAAAAAATCTTTTGAAAAATTATTCCTATCGTCAATAATTGTTTTTAAATAGATATTTTCTGATTTGAGAAATTTATTTTCTTTTTCTAGACTTTCTAATTTAACTTTTTTGTTTTTAGATTCTGAATATTTATCATACATTCTCATATGATCTTGAAATAAATAATATTTATCTTCAAAAAAAATAAATGGTGAAGAGATATAATAAGATCCTTTGAATATAATATCTTTTGTAAAAGATCTAAATTTATCTACAGGTCCTGACTTAAAATACTCTAAAGACAAAACAATAAATGAAATAACTAAAAGTGTAAATATTGAAAATTTTTGTCTTGTTCCTTTTTTTAAAAATGCTGAACGAATAGATATAATAAAGTCATCTCTACCCGTTTCTGTTGACATATTTTTTAATACTCAGATAATACTGTAGAAAATATTTCTTGTTCATCTAATGCTTTTCCTGTTCCAATTGCAACACAAGATAAAGGATCATCTGCAATATTAACTGGTAAACCTGTTTCTTTAGAAAATCTTTTATCAATATTTTTTAATAATGAGCCTCCACCTGTCAATGTTAATCCCATATCAACTAAGTCAGCTGAAAGTTCTGGTGGTGTATTTTCTAATGCTTTTTTTATCCCTGAAACTATTTCTTTTAAAATTGGATTTAACGCTTCTGCTGTATCCTCTTCTGAAATATTTACTTCTTTAGGTGTTCCTGATCTAATATCTCTTCCTTTAACTGCGTATGTATTATTATTTGTTGGTATAGCTGTTCCAATATCTTTTTTAATTTTTTCAGCTGTACTATCTCCAATCATTAAATGATATTCTTCTCTCATATATCCTTTAAGAGAGTTATCCATCGCGTCTCCAGCAACTCTCAAAGATTCTGAATATACAACCCCACCTAAAGATAATACTGCTATCTCTGTTGTGCCACCTCCAATATCTACTACCATAGAACCAGTTGCTTCTTGTATAGGTAGGCCAGCGCCAATAGCTGCTGCTATTGGTTCTTCAATTAACTGAACTTTTCTTGCTCCTGCAGCAAGTGCGCTATCTTGAATGGCTTTTCTTTCAACTGGAGTTGAGCCAGTAGGAACACATATTAGAATTCTAGGATTTGCAATAGTTTTTTTATGAACTTTTTTAATAAAGTGTTTAATCATTTCCTCTGTAACTATAAAGTCTGCTATCACACCATCTCTTAAAGGTCTTATTGCCTGAATGTTTCCAGGAGTTCTTCCCAACATTGTTTTAGCCTCATCTCCGACTGCTAAAACTGATTTTTTACCTTTATTATCAACCACAGCAACAACCGATGGTTCGTTTAAAACTACACCCTTGCCTTTAAGAACTACAAGCGTATTTGCTGTCCCAAGATCTATTGCCATATCTTGACTCCAAAATTTCTTCAAATTTCCAAAAAGTGCCATTTATTTATATTCCTTTCATTTTTTTTAATTCATAATCTTGTTCCGGGGCTTTTCTATCCCTTTTTATAATCATTTTATTTAATGCATTAATATAAGCATTGGCTGAAGCTACTAGGGTATCGGTGTCTGCGGCTTGTCCAACTGTTGTTTTGCCATTCTCTTCAATTTTAACACTTACAGTCGCTTGAGCATCAGTTCCTTCTGTAACTGCGTGTACCTGGTAAAGCTGTAAATTTACATTATGTGGATAAAGAGTTTTTATACACTTAAATATGGCATCGACGGGACCATCTCCTGTCTCAGATGCTTGTTTAATCTCACCAAACACATCTAGAGTCATTTCTGCTTTTTGAGGTTCTCCTGTTCCAGCAAAAACTTTTAGCGATTTTAAATTTATTGCATTAACCTTATTGTCAATAATTAAACTATCGTCTATTAACGCAACTATATCTTCATCATAAACATGTTTTTTTTTATCAGCCAAAACTTTAAATTTTGCAAATGCATTCCCAACTATATCATCTGTTAAATTTGGATATCCCAAGCTAGTTAATTTATCTTTAAATGCATGTCTTCCAGAATGCTTACCCATTACTAAAGAAGTTTGTTTTACTCCAACACTTTCTGGTGTCATAATTTCATATGTTTGTCTATTTTTTAACATTCCATCTTGATGGATGCCTGCTTCATGAGCAAATGCATTTTTACCAACAATAGCTTTATTATATTGAACAGGGAAACCTGTTGCGTTAGACACAATTTTTGAAGCCTTGCTTAAAAGTGTCGTATTAATACCAGTTTCATATGGCATAAGATCTGGTCTAGTTTTAATTGCCATAACAACTTCCTCTAGAGCTGCATTACCTGCTCTTTCACCTAAGCCATTTATAGTACATTCAATTTGTCTAGCTCCAGCTTGCACACCTGCCAAAGAGTTTGCTACTGCTAAACCTAGATCGTTATGACAATGTGTTGATAAAATTGCTTTATCTATATTTGGAACTTTGTTTAACAATGTTTCTATAATTTTTGTAAATTCAGAAGGAATGGTATAGCCAACTGTATCTGGTATATTTATAGTTTTTGCACCACATTTAATTGCAAGCTCTACTGTCTTACACATATAATCAATATCTGTTCTTGTTCCATCTTCGCAGGACCATTCGACATCGTCTGTATAATTTCTTGCATAAGTAACATGTTCTTTTATTGATTCGTAAACCTCGTCTGGAGATTTATTAAGCTTATGCTTCATGTGAAGAGGGCTTGTCGAAATGAAAGTATGAATCCTAAACCTCGGAGCATGCTTTAGTGCTTCATAACAACTATCAATATCTTTCTTAAAATGTCTAGACAATCCAGCGGGAATAGAGTTTTTTAATATCTTGCTTACTTCAGTTACTGCCTCAAAGTCACCAGGAGAAGCTATTGGAAAACCAGCTTCGATAATATCAATACCAAGATCATCAAATACTCTAGCTATTTGAATTTTTTCTTCTAAACTCATCGATGCTCCTGGTGATTGCTCACCATCTCTCATAGTGGTATCAAAAATATAGACTCTATTATTATCTGACATAAAATAATTTTAGCGCCATATCATACATGCTCACGCCCAGATTGCAAAATAAATTGGGTATTATGCCCAAAATAATCAGTAAAGATCTATTTCTTGTCGCTATCTACTAACTTCTTCTTAGAGATCCAGGGCATCATTGCTCTTAACTCGGCCCCAACCTTTTCCACAGAATGTTCTGCTAATTTTGCTCTTGTTGCAAGAAAATTTTTTTGACCATTTTTACATTCTTCCATCCACTCTTTAGTGAATTTACCAGATTGAATTTCGTTTAAAATTTCTTTCATTCTTTGTTTGGTTTCTTCTTTTTTTATGACTCTGGGACCTGATTGATATTCTCCATATTCAGCTGTGTTTGAAATGGAGTAGTTCATATTAGCAATGCCACCTTCGTAAATTAAATCTACGATTAATTTCACTTCGTGAACTGTTTCAAAATATGCCATCTCAGGTTCATAGCCTGCCTCAACTAAGGTTTCATAACCATTTTTAATTAATTCGACTAATCCTCCACATAGAACAGTTTGTTCACCAAACAAATCAGTCTCTACTTCATCTTTGAATGTTGTTTCAATTATTCCTGATCTTCCTCCTCCAACAGCTGATGCATATGACATTGCAAGATCTCTAGCTTTGCCTGAACCATCTTGATGAACTGCAAATAAACAAGGAACACCTCCTCCTTTTTCATATTCGCTCCTTACTAAGTGCCCTGGTCCTTTTGGTGCAACCATAAAAACATCCAAATCTTTTCTGGCCTTGATTAAATCATAGTGAACGTTTAATCCATGAGCAAAAGCTATAGACTTACCTTCTTTAACTCTTTGCTCAATATGATTTTTATAAATTGTTGCTTGCAATTCATCTGGAGTTAAAATCATAATAATGTCAGCCCATTCTGCCGCATCAGATAAATTCATAACCTTTAACCTTTTTGATTCAGCTTTTGCGATACTGGATGATCCCTCTCTAAGAGCCACAACCACCTCTTTAACTCCACTGTCTCTTAAATTAAGTGCATGAGCATGTCCTTGGCTACCATAACCAAAAATTGCAATTTTCTTTTCCTTTATTAAATTTACATCTGTATCTTTTTCATAAAACATTTTCATAGCTATCTCCCTTTTAATTATTTAAATACTTCAGCTCCTCTTGTCATAGCAACTGCTCCAGTTCTAGAAACGCTTACTAAACCAAATTTTTTTAAATTATTCGCCATACTATCTATTTCTCTTCTAAGTGCTGTTATTTGAATAACATTAGATTTATTTGTTTTATCTAATATTACAGCATTATATTCTTTACAAGCTTTAAAAGCTTTTTCTAATTTTTTCTTGTTACCTACAAGTTTGAATAAAGCCATTTCCTTAAAGATAACCTTTTTATCTTCTCTCTTAAAGTCTGCTACTTTATGAACTGGTACAAGTTTTTTTAATTGTAATTTAATTTGATCAATTACTTGGGGAGTTCCAGTTGTTACAATAGTAATCCTTGAAATATTTAGTTTTTGATCTATTTCGGCAACAGCTAAAGATTCAATATTATATCCTCTTCCTGAGAAAAGACCCACAACCCTTGCCAAAACTCCAGCTTCATTATCTACCCAGATAACGATTATATGTGTGTCGGATTTTTGTTTTTTTCCTGCAAAACTGTATGCTGACTTCGTATTTCTCATTAGACTAATGTTTTTCCTTTGCCGGTAATTTTTTTTTCTTTTTGATCTTTGGGACCCAATAACATCTGATTATGCGGCTTTCCCGAAGGTATCATTGGAAAACAATTTTCCTGTTTGTCTACCCTGCAATCAAAAATTACGGGTCGATCAGTATTCAACATTTCAATGATTTTATCATCTAATTCTTCCGGTGTTTTTGCTCTTAGTCCTACACAACCATAAGCTTCTGCTAATTTTACAAAATCTGGAAGCGCTGCGGTATAACTTTCAGAATAATTTTTATCATGAAGCAATTCTTGCCATTGTCTAACCATACCCATGTATTCATTATTTAAAATAAATATTTTAATAGGCAAGCTATATTGGACTGCAGTTGACATTTCCTGCATTGTCATAAGAACAGATGCTTCACCTGCAATATCAATTACTAATTTATTTGGATGAGCTACCTGAACTCCAACCGCAGCAGGCAATCCATATCCCATTGTTCCTAAACCTCCTGAGGTCATCCATCGATTAGGTTTATTAAATTTATAATGTTGCGCTGCCCACATTTGATGCTGTCCAACTTCCGTTGTAATATAAGTATCTTTATCTTTGGTAAGCTCATACAATCTTTCAATTGCATATTGTGGTTTAATTGTTTCTTCACTAACAATATAATCTAAAGATTTTTTCGCTCTCCATTTTTGAATTTTTTGCCACCAACTTGATATCTTTTGCTTGTTTGATTTTATCAATTTAGGTTTTGTTTTCTTTAATGTTTTTAGAATAGAAGAGATTGCTGCCTTAACATCACCAACGATTGCCAAATCTACTTTTACATTTTTATTAATTGATGATGGGTCAATATCAATATGCACTTTTTTAGATCTTGGTGAAAATTCATCAATTTTACCTGTAATTCGATCATCAAATCTTGCACCAATATTTATCATTAAATCACAATCGTACATTGCATTATTTGCTTCATAAGTTCCATGCATACCAAGCATCCCCAAAAATTGATTATCATCTGCTGGAAAAGATCCTAAACCTTGCAAGGTAGTTGTAATTGGAAAACCTGTGGTGCGAACCAACTCACTTAATAATTCGCTTGCCTTAGGACCAGAATTAATCACTCCTCCTCCAGTATAAAAAATAGGTTTCTTTGCTTTAGTCATTAACTTAATTAGTTCATCAATATTATTTTGAGAAAAATGATTGTGTGATCTGCCGTTTAATTTATTTGGTTTTTTATATTTTTTGTAAACAGTTTTTTGAAACTGAATATCTTTAGGAATATCAATTAACACAGGGCCAGGTCTTCCATTGGTAGCAACCTCGAAAGCATTGTGAACAATTTTTGCAAGGTCTTTAACATCTTTTACTAGCCAGTTATGTTTTGTGCACGGTCGAGTAATGCCTGTTGTATCGCATTCTTGAAATGCATCTGTTCCGATTAAATGAGTGGGTACTTGTCCCGATATACAAACTATAGGAACAGAGTCCATGTAAGCATCTGTTAGTGCTGTTACAACATTGGTTGCTCCGGGACCTGAGGTTACCAATACTACACCTGGCTTACCAGATGATCTTGCATAACCTTCTGCGGCATGGCCTGCTCCTTGTTCATGTCTAACTAGAATATGTTTAATAGATTTAAAATTTTGTAATTCATCATATATTGGCAGAACTGCTCCACCAGGATAACCAAAAATATAATCTGTGCCTTGATCTACAAGACACTTAAATAAAATTTCTGCTCCTGAATATAATTTTGACATTTGTCCAATCTAGCTGAAGTTGTGCTCATTGGTCAAGTTAAAGAGACTAAATTATATTTTTTTTAAAAATTTTTTTAGATCTTTTGGTTTTAATTTTTGCCAATTAATCATTTGACCCCTTGCCCAGGTACTTTGTCTTTTGGCATATTGTCTAGTTTTTATTGAAATTTTTTCAATAATATCTTTTTTTTGAGTTTTTTTTCTTAAATATTCATCTATTTCAGATATTCCTATCACTTTAATTGAACTATTATCTTTCTTCACTTTTAATTTTAAGAACCTTCTTGCTTCATTAACAGCTCCTTTTTCAAACATTTGAGAGGTCCTTTTTGAAATTCTTTTAATTAAATCTTCTCTAGGAAAATCTATATAAATTTTTAAAAAATCATCTTCTAAAAATTTAGATTTAGTATTTTTAAACCAATCAATTAAAGATTGTTTTGTATAAGATTTTACTTCATATGCTCTTAGTGATCTTTGAATATCTGTTTCTGAAATTCTATTTTTGATAGAGGGGTCAATCTTAATAAGTTTTCTATAAAATTTTTTTTGACCAATTTTTTTTTGTATCTGTCTTAATTTATATCTAAATTTAAAAGGTATTTTTGGAATTTCAGCAAATCCTTCGGTCAGTGCTTTAAAATATAAACCTGTGCCACCTACTAAAATTGGAGTTTTATTTTTTTTTTTAATTACCTCAATTTTTTTATAAACAAGCTTTAACCATTCTCCTGTTGAAAACTTATCTTTGACACTTTTAAATCCAAATAAATGGTGTTGAATTTTTTTTTTATCTTTTGCTGTTGGTCTCGAAGTTAAAATTTTAAGCTCTTTGTAAACTTGCATACTATCGGCATTAATAATTTCTCCTTTTATTTTTTTTGCAAGTTGGACTGAAAATTTTGTTTTACCTGATGCCGTTGGTCCTGCAATTAGAATTATTTTGGACTTAAGGTCCATTAATTTAATTTGACACCTATATATGTTCTTTGATTTTGATTGTTGTAGATAACAATTAATAAAGTTTTTTCTTCGCTTCTTAGAGCGCGCTTAACAATATTATTTAGATCTTCTACTACATTAATTTTTCTCTTTTGAGCTTCGACAATAATATCATTAACTTGCAAGTTATTTATCGGACTATCTTTTTTAATATTTGTTATTACAACTCCTGTTGTTCCTTTGGGAAGATTTCGCTCTGCCACATCTTCTTTATCAAGTAATCTAACTGTAATTTTTAAGCCTTCTATAAAACTTTCCTTAGGCTTTTGTGTAACTGTTCCTTGTGTTTTGAAATCATCTGAAGTTTCTAATCGTCCAAGAATAATTTCTTTAACTGTATCTCTTTTATTTCTCCATATTTTTAATTTAACTTTTTTTCCCACTTCGGTCTCTGCAACTATTTTGGGCAATTCGCTCATTGTATTAATTAATTTTCCATCAAATTCTAAAATTATATCTCCTGCTTTTATTCCACCTTTCTCTGATGGGCTATTCTTAGCGACGCTTACTACTAAGGCTCCTCTTGGACTATCTAATTTTTCAACTTCAGCAATTTCTTTGCTCACAGTTTGAATTCTAACTCCTAACCAACCTCTTTTAGTTTCTCCAAATTCAATAAGTTGTTTAATGACTTTTTTTGCACTATTTGATGGAATAGCAAAACCAATTCCAATTGATCCTGATTGACCAAGTATTGCCGTATTAATTCCCACTACATCGCCATCCATATTAAATAGTGGTCCTCCAGAGTTACCTTGATTTATTGAAGCATCTGTTTGAATGTAATCTTCGTATCTTGATAAACCAATGGTTCTATTTCGTGCTGAAATAATTCCAGAAGTTACAGTTCCTCCTAGTCCAAATGGATTTCCAATAGCTATAACCCAGTCACCTATTCTAGCTTTATCTGAGTCTCCAAATTGAACTGGTACAAAATTTTCTTCTGATTGTATTTGTAATACTGCCAAGTCCATACCTGGATCTGATCCAAGTATTTTAGTCTCATATTCTTTGCCGCCATTCACTCTAACATAAACATCTTCGGCTCCTTGAATTACGTGATTGTTAGTTATTACTAATCCTTTTTCGTCAATAATAAATCCTGAACCTAAGGCGCTAGTTTTTCTCTCTTGGGGTTCACCTTTAAACATATCTTCAAAGGGTGAGCCTGGAGGAAATTGAAATGGGAAAGGATTAGTTTGCGTGGTGGTAATTGTTGTTGTTGTTGAAATATTTACAACTGAAGGCATTAATCTTTGAGCAAGGTCAGCGAAAGACGAAGGAATATCTTTTGTATTTGCTTTTGAATAAAAATTTAAAAAGACAATAAAAATTATTAAAAATTTAAAATGCTTTTTCATCCTTTTAAGTACCAAATAATAATAAATCCTATTATTGCAAATATCAGTCCACCTGTTCTTAGCTGACCATTATTTACTTCATTTAATTTTAGCAACATACTTTTCATTTTTGATGGAAATAAGGCGTATAAAATCCCTTCGATAAATAAGAAGAGACCAAAAGCTATGATCAATTCCTTCATAATAATAAAAGATTATTCTGACTTAGGTTTTATATTTCCAAAAAATTTAAAAAATTCACTATCAGGAGAAAGTATTAAAGATGTTTCGCCACCTATTAACGCTTTTTCATAAGCTTGCATCGCCCGATAAAATGCAAAAAACTCTGGATCTTGACCGAAAGCATCTGCAAATATTTTATTTCTTTGCCCATCGCCCTGACCTTTCATTATTTGTGATTGTTTCTCGGCATCTGCTAAAATAACTGTCACTTCTTTATCGGCGGTTGATGTGATTGTTATTGCCATTTCTGCACCTTTCGCCCTAAATTCTTTAGCTTCTCTTTCTCTCTCGGTTTGCATTCTTCTATAAATTGCCTCACTATTTGCAGGAGGCAGGTCTGCTCGTTTAATTCTTACATCTACTATTTTGATACCAAATTTCTCAGCTTCATTATTTACTCCATCTTGAATTAAAGACATTTGCTTAGTTCTATCTTCAGATAATAAAGTTTGTAATCTTTGAGTACCTAAAACACTTCTAATTCTTGAATTTATAATAGTGGATAATCTAGATCTTGCGACTCTTTCATTTCCTACTGAAATATAAAATTTTAAAGGATCAACTATTTGAAATCTTGCAAATGCGTCAACTATTAATCTTTTTTGATCTGATGCAATCACTTCTTCTGGGGGAGCATCTAAATTTAATATTCTCTTATCTAAAAATACAACATTTTGTATAAATGGAATTTTAAAATTTAAACCAGGTTTTAAAATAATTCTTTTTGGGTCACCAAACTGAAGAACGATTGCTTGATTGATTTCTTTAACTATAAATATAGAGAAAAAAGCCGTTGCAGCAAAAATAATAATTAATGGTAAAATAATTTTTCCAGCTTTCATTTAATTAACCTTTTTCTTTAATTCGGGCAATGGTAAATAAGGAACTACTCCTGATCCCGCATTCTTTTCTATTATCACCTTGTCTATATCTGCTAAAACTTTTTCCATCGTTTCTAAATACATTCTTTCTTGTGTTACCTCTTTAGCATTTTTGTATTCATTATAAATTGAAAGAAATCTGCTTGCTTCTCCCTCAGCTTTCGCAACAACTTCTTTTTTATAAGCTTCTGCTGCTTGTAAAATTTTTGCCGCTTCACCTCTTGCTCTCGGTATTACATCATTAGAATAGGCCTCTGCTTCATTCTTAGATCTTTCCATATCAGCTCTTGCAGCCTGTACATCTCTAAATGCATCAATAACTTGATCTGGAGGATCGGCTTTTTGAGTTTGAACTTGAGTAATTTGTATACCTGAATTGTATTCATCTAAAATGTTTTGAATAATTTCTTGGGTATCTATCTCTATTTTTGATCTTCCTTCAGTTAAAATTGGTTGAATATCACTTCTTGCAATTACCTCTCTCATTGCAGTTTCTGCAGCAGCTTTAACAGTTCCTTCTGGATCTTGAATTTTAAATAAAAAATTACCCGCATCTTTAATTACCCAGAAAACTGAAAAATCTATATTTACAATATTTTCATCACCCGTTAACATTAGGCTTTCTTCTGGAACATCGGCAACTCCTCCCCCCTGTGAAAATCCTGTATCTCTAGCTGATCTAAATCCAATATCCATTCTATTAACTTTTGTTACCTTTGGAGTTAATACGCTCTCAATTGGATATGGAAAATGATAATTAAGTCCTGGTTGAGTTGTATTTACAAACTTGCCAAATCTTAAAACTACACCCTGTTCGTCAGGTAACACTCTATATAGGCCACTAAGCGACCAAATAACTAAAAGAATAATTAAACCAAATATTGCTGGCTTTGATCGACCTTTTCCTCCACCTGTAAATTTATTGATAAAATTTTGTATTTTTTTAACTACTTCATCTATATCCGGCGGAGTTGGGCCTCTTCTGAAGCCTCCATTTCCTCCTCCACCTGGAGGGCTACCCCACGGACTTTGATTTTTAAAATCACTCATTATGACATTGTATATAGTGTCTTTATAGCTAAAAACAAGCTAATGGTAATTTATGGATGATAAAAAAATAGGTCTAAGTGACACAATGAAAGCAAAAACTGAGCCTAAACGCTTTAAAAAAAACCCTATTATAGGAACTAAGTTTACAATTGCTATTTCAAGTGCAAAAGGAGGCGTCGGTAAATCTACATTTGCAACAAATCTTGCTTTGGCCTTAAAAAAGATTGGATGTAAAGTGGGCTTGCTTGATGCAGATATATATGGACCATCTTTACCAAAATTATTTTCAATTAATGAAAAGCCTGAAAGCGATGGACAGACTTTAAAACCAATTACAAAATATGATATTCAATGCATGTCTATTGGTTTCTTAACAGAAGAACAAACCCCAATGATTTGGCGAGGACCAATGGTAACTAGTGCTATTAAAACCTTTACTCAAAAAGTTAAATGGCAAGATTTAGATTTTATAATTGTTGATATGCCTCCAGGAACTGGAGATACGCAACTAACATTTGCTCAAGAAATTAATTTGGATGGAGTGATAATCATTTCAACTCCTCAAGAAATTGCTCTTCAAGATGTAAAACGTGGAATTAGAATGTTTGATAAATTAAAAGTAAAAATAATCGGTCTTATAGATAACATGAGTTATTTTATTGGAGATGATGGAAAAAAATATTCTATTTTTGGAGAAGGGGGAGTTAAAAAAACTGCAGAAGAATTCCATAAAGAATTTTTAGGAGAAATTCCAATTAATCCTGAAATTGGAAAACTTGGTGATCTTGGTACTCCAATTGTAGAAAAAAAACCCGAACATGAAATTTCTAAAATTTATCTAGAATTTGCAGAAAAAATTAAATCAATTTATCTTTAAGATTAAAAGCTTCCATTAACTCGTTCCATTCTCTTTTAGAAAGTCCAGAATCTTCCATCAAAACTTCTTCTCCTTTTATTAACTTTTTAATTATTAATTTACCCTTCGCAGATACTTCTGTGCCTCCAACTCGATAATCCATAAAAGCTTCATAAGTAATTGGAACCCATTTTTTTAATGTGTCTAACATTGCATCGGCATATGCTCTAATTTCATATTGAGCATGATGATCTGCTCTAAGTCTTAAAAAATTCATTAAATTTAGTAAATCTGTTTTCCAATACCACTGGGTATAAGTGTTTAAAGTTAAGTTCATTCTTGCAAGTTCTCTTGCTAAACCAATTTCGTTTTTATCAATTATTGAACCATCAAATCTCTCATTCAGCATTTCTTCATAATTGCTATAAGTTCTTTCTGCATCAGTTTTGAGCAATTTCAAAACTTTTTTTGCCTGTTCGCCTTCAAGAACATCTCCCCTTCCTTGTCTGTTACTTTGTGATTGTGCAGCTAAATTTTCCTGAGCTGGTAAATAAAATTCTTTATCTAAAATTGAATATCTGGCAGAATACTCATTAACATTTGCCGTTCTATGTCTAATCCATTGTCTAGCAATAAATATTGGAAGTTTAACATGGTATTTAATTTCACACATTTCAAAAGGAGTGCTGTGCCAATGTCTCATTAAATACTTTATTAAGCCCGCATCAGTATTTACCTTTTTTGTGCCTTTTCCATAAGAAACTCTTGCCGCTTGAACAATAGACGTATCATTTCCCATGTAATCAACCACTCTTATGAATCCGTGATCTAAAATTGGTAAAGCTTCATACAATATTTTTTCAAGCTCAGGAGCGGTAACTCTTTTGGTGATATTTTCTTGAGATTGTTGATCTTTTATTTCTTGTGCTTGCTCTTTTGTTAATTTCATTAATTAATTTTGTTAATTTTCGTTGAATCTTTGAATTATGGTTTTATATTAAACTAGTTGGTTTTCCAACTATGACGATAAACGAATTTCGTAATAACCATTACGGACGTGGGGGCAGTACCCACCACCTCCACCAATTTCAACTTATGGGGGTGAATTAGGATCGACGGGTGTCTAAAAGTTGTTCTTTCGTCCGGTATTGTTCCGCCGTGATGGGCTAATTTATAAATGCTAACGAAAGTTACGCACTTGCAGCTTAATTAATTTATTAATTAAGTTACGGGGTTCGGGGCACCTGGCAACAGAACGCCCCTTAAAAAAAAAGTAAAATAATTATGTCAAATATAATTCCTATTATTTTAGTTGTAGTAATGATTATTATTGCTGCATTTTTTAGAGGTTTGCTATGGGAGTATGGAAGAAGATTTGGTGATAAATATTATAGTTTTATTAAAAACGATGCCTGGAGAGAATGGTTTGGCGTTGCAACTTTGGTTGCAATAATTTGGGGTGGTGGTGCTATTTTGTTTCAACTAATTTAGGATGTAGTTGAAACAGGAAACCTCCTTACTGATTAATAATGTTTTTTTTTTCGTTCTTTTCTCCAAAGTATAAAAAATAACAGAATTAGTGCTGGTTGCAAAAAAACAAAAATAATAATGTTTATCGCCTCATATGATATTCCTATTAAATTTGCCAAATCAACCAGAACTATTACACAAACTTTAAAAACAAAGTCTATTAATTCAAACCCTGAATTTCCCATACTATTGTAAGCATCTATATATTTGCTCATATTCAAAATATAATATTTTTTTCTAAAAAGTATTGTCCAAATTTACAATTTTTCTTGGACAAGAACTTATTTAAATAAACCTTATATTAAAATCATGATTAAAAATAAAATAAACAAATGGATCTTGTTTTTATATTTTTTAACTTTAGGTAACTATGCACATGCAAGAGTTATAAATGTCAACTCTTGCCCAGTTCCTTTTGACTTTACAGTCGCAGACTTTTGTGTGTTAAGTACAATTGGAATGTGGATTGCGGTTCCATTAATAATCTTTGCAGTTTATGTTGGTTTCGCCTTGTTTACAGGAATAATAAGAAGTATATTTTCAAGATAATTTAGTTAGGTGCCCTTAATAATGGGGCACCTGGCAACAGAACGCCCCTTCTCATTAAATAAGTAAAGTGAATCAATATTAATTTGGTTTAGCGCAGCATACACTTTAGCATACACCTTACAAAAAAAATTGGTTAATATAATTTATGAAAGAATTAAAAATTATTACATTAATTTTAAGTATTTTTTTTTTCACAAGTGATTTAAAAGCAAGTGCAAATCAATCTAAACCATTGTGGAAACAAGTTTCTGAATTAACTTGTAAAGGTGAATTTAGAATGGATTGCGCCAATGGAGATTGTACTAAAGGTGATTCAACGGCACTTTGGAAAATTGATTTTTTAAATAATTCTGTAATTTATATGAATCACGATTTTAAAGAAAAGATTCATAGTAAGATTCATAAATTTTACGACATTATAAATAAATCATCAAATACTATTCATTTTGGTACGAGAATGATGTCATTTGAAATAGATTTTTTGAAAAATTTGAAAGATGGTATTCCAAGTGTTGTTCTTGGAGTAACCATGTACGAAGAATATATGGATATCAATTCAACTTATTTTAAATGTTTCCCATCATAAAAATTTCAAGCAAACAGAACATACACTTTAGTTGGTAGCAAAAATTGAATTCTTAGATAGTTTTTCTATTTATCTTTTTTCCCTGGCATAAAAAAAAGATAAAGTTCAAATAAAATATTTACTATTGGAACAAAAAGAAGAAGAAATGCAAAACGATTTACTTCTAAATCATTTAATCTTCTGCAAATATTTGGGATAAGAAGAAATACGCCAAAAAAGAAAATTATCTGGAATAAAGATGGAAATCCACCCCAAAGAAAATCAAAAGTTAAAGTGTATATAAAATAACCTACTGCTACAAAAATTATTATACCTATAGTAGTAAAAATAAAATCTAATCTTCCTGCTTTTTCAGAAAAAGAAAATATATTTATAAATCTATGTTTAATACATTTAATCATTTTAAGTTTATTTCCTTATAGCAGAATTTTACAAAAAGAGCATACACCTAGAGCATACACTTTTCACTTATTTGTTATTAAATATAGTAAGTAAATAAAGGAACCCGGATACAGAACGCCCCTTTCTAATCGTAAGTTGTTGTGCTGCTAAAACCATCGTCACATTCTGATTTTATTTTTTTAATTTTTTTATCATATATACCAAATGTAGATGCATCTAAACCGTATCTTTCTACTGTACTTGTACAAGTTATCTTTTTTTCACCATAAGAATATGAGGTTGTATGCGTTTCTGTATCGGTATTTAAAAATTCATCAGCAGAAATCATACTATTATGAAGTTTTTTTAGAAAATTTTTACTCGCTTCTTCTTTCGAAAATTTATTTGTCCCTGAGTTGTATCCTTTCATGTTACAAGCAACCAATAAAAACAAACTTAATATAACAAATAGTTTTTTCATATTAAAATGGTGCTTCGGATTTAACTGAAAATCTTTTTATAACTGCTTCAATTACATTTTTCCAAATGCCGCCTAATAAACTTTCTTTATCATCTGCTTCCAGTGTCGCAATAAACCAATCCTTATTTTTAAGTTTAAATCCAAGGTTTATTTTAAGATCTTTTCTCGTTTTATTTCCAGTAACCATTGCACCAATAATTGCACCCACACCACCAGTCAACAATCCACCTACAACTGCTCCGCCAGTTTTTTTTAAAACACTTGTCTCTTTTATTGGTTTTGAGTTTTCGTCTAAGACTTTAAATTCTTTTACATCATTGCAAGAGATTTCAAATTTTTTCCCCATGCCTAGGACTTTATTTCCAATAATTATTTGATCTTTTTTAAGATGAAACAAGAAATCTCTTCCTATGTAATCTTTTTGATTTGATTGTGTAATTGTTATACTCATCTCTAATTAGTTGCATTGCAACTATCTAACTTCCAACTTAGACTTTTGTCTTTATAAACACCTTGTCCAAGTGTTTTAACACAGTTTTTAACGTCTTGAGTTTGTTTTTCCAATCTAACCTCTGCTGGAGACTTTTCTTTTGGTTTTTCAGTTTTATCGTTATCAGAGCAAGAAGTTAAAAAACCAATCATCAAACCCAGAACCACAATGCCTAAAAGTTTTTTCATAAAGTAAGTTTAACCAAATTTACAATGAAGTAATAGATCAAAAAAACCAACTAAAAACAAAATAAGTCTTTCTGACAATGAAGTTTGCAATGAAGTGTTTTAATAAAGTGAATAAATATGCTATTTTCTAATCTAATGCCGGGCAACAGAACGCCCCTTATAATGTATAACTAATTCTTTTTGACATTTAACCAATTTAATTTTAAAGTTTCATATGGACTTTGGAAAATCTATCTCATTCTGCTTCAGTAACTATTTTAATTTCAACGGAAGGGGTCAGCGATCTGAATTTTGGTGGTTTTATCTTTTTACTTGGATGTTGGCGATAGGAGGTAGTATTTTAGATTTCACAACAACTGGGTATGGTTACGGAATGTTTTATTATATTGCCAGTATTGCAGTATTTTTTCCTGCAATTGCCGCAGGATCTAGAAGATTGCATGATTTAAACAAATCTGGATGGTGGCAGTTGATAATGATTACTATAGTTGGATTAATTCCTTTGGTAATTTGGTGGGCAACCGAAGGTGAGAAGAAGAAAAATAGATTTGGAGCACCTATCAAATTAAAGTAAAAAATTTAATTTGCCGGGCAACAGAACGTTCCTTAATAATCAATCCACATTAAAACTTCGCTAAATAGGGTTATTAAACCAATCAGAGATTTCCTTTGTGCTCATTATAACTTGAAGACTATCTTTCCATCCATTTTTGATTTTTAAACTTTTTTTATACTTTGTGCAATTAATCTCAAAATAATCTCCCGACTTGAAAAAAAAACCAACGTTATGTGTAACGCTTTCACCTGTTGGATCCCAATCAAATTCAAATGAACCTTTATGTTTTTCAGCATTATCAAACATTGAAGAAAAATCATTTTCAATTTTCTTTTGTTTTGCAAAACATTCTTCTAATTTATCGTCATATGGATTCGATCCTTTAATCATATAAATTTTGTAATGCTTATCTTTTGGTTTTACCATAAATGATAAATGACTATAATTTTCAAAGTTGCCAAACCAGTATACTTCTCCAAAATCATCATTTAAATAATTGTATGAAGGTTTGTTCGTTTCTATTTCATTTATTATTTCTTCTTTGGAAAGATGATCTAACAAACTATCTCCAATACTTATGCCTTCCATCTCAAATTCAGATATGTCGTTAGAAAAAGAGAATGATGAAAAACTGAAGAAAATTAAAAACAGGTAAGTAGATAATTTTTTCATTTTTTAAAGTATAGCAATTTTAAGTTTGATTGGCAGTATTAATTTCGGATACTTTGATAATATATGAATAAATACAAATTATTTTCAATACACCGATTTACAAAACAACATTTCTCTAATTTAATAAATCTATATTATTAATATTGTTTAATGATTTATTATATTCATCCATGTTCTCTCTTCTAGCAAGGTAAAATGAAAATAAATTTAATAATATCACCATGTACAATGGAATTAATGTAATAATAGAAATATTTGTATAAATTAAAAATAAGTAAATAATTACAAAAAATATTGATCTTATTAAAACATTACTTCGAAAAACACTTATGATTGATAAAGAGTGTTTTAGTAAATTTAAAAAACTCATTTTTGAGGGACCAAAGTATCTTTTTCCTCTTATGGATTGACTGCTAATTTTATTTTTTTCAACTTTCTGTAAAGAGCCAGAAAAACTACTCCAAGTAGCCTTTTCATTAATCATTTTTTCAACTGTTAATTTTGGAAGACAGGTATAATTTCCAAATTTAATTGACTGTCCTGCAAATGTTAAAGTAATAACTTTATGAAAAAAATAACAAATTTTAAAAATTATATTTTCTGATCTTTTCATTCTATCTCCAACAATTGGTCTAAAAGAGTTATAATTTAAATGCTGTAAAAAATTTTTTATTTCTTCGGGCCTATCTTCTCCATCGCCATCCATTGGAATTACATAATCAAATTCTTCATTTTCAAAAATATACTTTAATCCTGCAGCATTACATCTTGCATGTCCTCTGTTTTCTTTCATATTGATTATTTTAATAGAATTTAAATTATCTAAATCAGCAGATAATTCAGGTTTAATTTCAGTAGATGCATCATTCACAATAATGACTGAAAACTCATGACCTAAGTTTAAAACTTCATTATTTATATTTTCTAAAAGTTTAAAAACTGATTGCCAATCATTAAATATAGAAATTAAAATTTTTATTTTCATTAGCTTGCAGAGCTTAACAATCTAAACAAAGATGCGAGTATTCCAAAACCTGAAAATTCAATTACTGCAACAATTACTATAATAAATAGTACTTTTTTCCACTTATCACTTATATTCATAATTTATCTTCTACCATTGTATTTTATTTTTTCCATGTATTGCTTAAATAAATTCCGGGAGAGCTCTTATTTTGCTGAATTATTTCAATTAAGGAAATTCCAGAAAAATACATGTAATCAATTCCTTCAATTTTTTCTCCACATTTAGGTGAGCAGGGAGTTTTTATTTGACCTAACCAAACTGGTCTTGATTTTAAATGATAAGATAAATTTCCTGCATACCATTCGTTTCCTATTACATAAGCAATTTTACTATCATGTGTGTTATTCCATATTTCTTGTACTTCATTTGCAATTTTTTTTCCTTGGTAGTCTGTTCTTTTGTCTATTTGAGTAATCGAAACATAAGCATATGCAAAAGGAGAAAAAATAAATAAAATTAAGAAGACAGCAGTAAAGCCTTTTAGTTTATTTAAATTTATTTGAGATTGAAAAATATAAATTAACAGAACTCCAAAAAATAAATAAAAAGGTGTCATCCACATTGTTCTAATTTTAACACCCATAATCATAGAAGTTAAAAAGATTAAAACTATTGGAGCAATATTTATTGCTAATAAAAATAATAACTTATTATCTTTAAAGTTAAATTTGCTTTTAAATTTATTGTTTAAGAATAAAAACATTAAAAAGAAAGGTATTAATATTCCAATTTGTTTCCCCAAAAATATTGGTGGATGAATTATGTGATCTAAGAAATTTTGATCACCCGTTCCTGTTCTATCAAGGCCATAAGTAATCGTTATAAAATTATTTTCAGTTAGCCAAATTAAATGGGGCAATAAAACTATTAAAAAAGAAATAATTGAGATAAGACATTTAAAATCAATTTTCTTTTTATAGATCATGTAAATTAAAAAAATATCAATTCCTAAGCCTAAATAGATAAATAAATATTTGGATAAAAATCCAAATCCTGCAAACAAACCAACTAACAACCAGTCAATAATTTTATTATTTTTAAAGCCTTTCCATAAATATAGAACTGTTAATGACCAGAAAGGCATTAAACAAACGTTCACATTAAATTCAGGAGTTGTAAAATTATAAAAGTAAATTCCTTCTAATAATAAAACTGATAACAAACAAAAAACTTTATTTTCAAAAAACTGTTCTGCAATTTTAAAAACAACAAAAAAAGAAATAATTACACAAATTTGACTTAATAAATAAAAGGCCCAGTCTTGCGAACCAAAAATTTGGTAAAATATCTCAACTAAAAATGCACTCATTGGAGGATGTTTATTAAATCCCCAATCTAAATTACTTCCCCAGGCCAATGCTTCAATTGTATCTAATGGCAAATTGTTATTTGTGAATGTTGGGGTTAGCGTCCAAACAATTAAATGAACTGTCAAAAAAACGTAAAATAAATTTATTATATTTTTTTTATTAATGGCCATTTTACTTAATTTATACAATTAATGGTTCCTTGACACCTATTTATTCATGAATATATTCAGCTCGTTTAAAATTTAACTATGGTTAAAATTTCCAAAACCTACATTCCAAAGGAAACAGAAAAATATATGTGTGCCAAGCACCTTGTTTTTTTTAAACAAAAATTAATGGAATGGAAAAAAGATCTTAAAAAATCTAATAATGATGCAATTTTACAAGCATCAATGGATGATAACAGCGCTTCAGCAGACATAGTAGATCAAGCTAGTTCTTATACAGAAAAAAATGTAGAGATGAGAGCTATTAATAGGCAAATTAAATTAATAGCAAAAATTGATGGTGCATTGAAAAAAATTCAAGATGGCACATATGGTTATTGTGCAGAAACAGGTGAACCAATTGGTATAAAAAGACTAATTGCAAGACCTGTTGCAACTCTTTGTATTGCTGCTCAAGAAAAACACGAAAAAAACGAAAAAGTATACGCCGACGACTAAGGATAGTCTATCTCAGCTCTCTTGTTCATAAATCTGAAGCCTTTTATTACCGCTGAACGTTTAGATATTTCTATATACCATCTGCTCAGGTGATCAAAATTTGCCAACCCAATATCATGAATCTTATGCCTTGCTATCCAAGGCCAAGTAGCAATATCTGCAATTGTATAATTTTCTCCTGCTAAAAATTTTGATTGACCAAGTCTTTCATCTAAGTCCTCATAAATTCTTCTTGTTATATCAAAATATCTTTTTTCTCCGAATTCACTTTTGCCTTGATGATAATGATGAAATTGATGGTGTTGCCCTATCATTGGTCCCACATAACCCATTTGACCCATTAACCACTGATTAATTTTTAGCCTATTTTTTTCATGGTAAAATTTATTACTTTTTTCACCTAAATATATGAGAATTGCACCAGATTCAAAAACAGCTTCTTTATTATTATTATGATCAACTATCACTGGAATTTTGCTAAATGGACTGATCTTTCTAAATTCTCGAGTAAATTGTTCCTTTTTATTATGAAGATCAACACTAGTTACTTTGTAATCAAAGCCTATTTCTTCGAGCATAATGCTTATCTTTTTACCATTTGGAGTATCTGCTGAAAATAGCTCAATCACTCTTTAACGCCTATTCTACCTTTTACTGTCTTTGACGTAGTTGTAAATTCAAACCTATATTTTTCATTTGGTCTGGCGTATTTAAAACAGCCTCTTGCTGCGAGAGCCCCTTCATGAAATCCGGATAGAATTAGTTTGAGTTTTCCAGGATATGTGCAGATATCACCAATTGCAAAAATGCCTTTATGATTTGTTTCAAAATTTTCAGTATTTACTGGGATTGTTTTTTTATCAATATTTAGTCCCCACTCTAAAATTGGTCCAAGCTGCATAATTAAACCAAAAAATCCCAAAACATAATCAGCATTGATTGTTTTAATTTGACCTTCTTCGTGTTTTATTTCAACAATTTCAATTTTTTCACTACCTTTTACATCATTGATTGAATATTTAGTTAAAACATCTATTTTTTTTTCTTTTTCTAATTCTTTTATTTTTTTTACACTAGAAGGAGCTCCTCTGAACTCATCTCTTCTATGAATTAATGTAACTTTTGAATTTTTTGAGAGTTCTATTGCCCAATCTAAAGCACTATCTCCACCTCCAAAAATAACAACCTTCTTGCCTTTAAAGATGCTCTTATCTTTGATTGAATATAAAACAGTTTTTTCTTCAAATTTTTCACAATTTTTTGTTGGAAATTTTCTTGGTTCAAAAGAACCAACTCCTCCTGCAATTACTATATTTGGTGTTATAAATTCTTTTCCCTTAAATGTATTTACAATCCATTTATTGTTTTGATTTTTTATTTTTTGGACTCTATCTTTTAAATGAAAATTGAAATTAAATGGTTTTATTTGTTCTATTAAATTTTTTGTGAGTTCTTCTCCAGTGCACTCTGGGATAGCAGGAATATCATAGATTGGTTTATCGGGATAAAGTTCTATGCATTGTCCTCCAATTTTATCTAGATTGTCAACTATCTCACATTTAAGTCCAATTATTCCTAGCTGATGTGCGCAAAATAAACCTGTGGGTCCTGCTCCAATAACTAAAACATCTGTATTAATCATTAAATTTGTTTTTCTGGTAAATGAACAACCAGTCCTTCTAATTTTTCAGATACAATAATCTGACAACTCAGCCTACTATTTTTTTTTGGTTCGTAAGCTTGGTCTAACATATCATCTTCTCCAATTTCTTTTTCTGGTAATTTTGAAAACCAGTCATCATTTATATAAACATGGCAAGTCGCACATGCCATACTGCCTCCGCAATCAGCATCTATTCCTGGTATACCATTTTGAACAGCGCCCTCCATAACAGTAAGACCGTTTACAACATCTGCTTCATATTCTTTACCGCTGTGTTCTATATATTTTATTTTTGTCATTTCTTTAAGATAAGTTTAATTAATTACTTTGCAATTGTGGTAAATTTTTTTTTATAAAAAAACTTGGATCTTTTTTTTGTTTCATTATTGCAGGAATAATCTCTTTAAAAGCATCAATCAATCCTTTATTTGGTTCGGGAATTTGATCTTTAATATAATTATGAAGTTTATCAAGATTATATGAGGGAACTGTGGGGAACAAGTGATGAGTTAAATGATATTCCATTTTCCAATACAAAAAGCTTAAAATTGGATTTAAATACATTTCTCTTGAAGTGGCTCTATGATCCTTGATATCTCTCGCTAAACCCGCATGTTGCGTAAACGCAACTAATTTATGTAAAGTTTTTCCATAAAATTGTGGCAATAACAAAAATAAAACTGGCAACCAAGAAGAAGCTAGTACAGACCAAATAATTATTAAAATCCAAAAAATAACGAAAATTCTTGAAATTAAAACGCATTTTGGTCTCATAGTTTCTGGAATACTATCCAGCATAACTTGTGTATTTATACCAAATGCGTGTTTAAAAATCTCAAATGAAATATTATTTTTAAAAAAAAATAATTCACCAAATGGAATAATATTTATAATTAGTTTGTTGGGAGTTTCTTTAAAATTATTACCATACTCTATTTCATGATCATAAGGATCTTTGGTTGAATAAGTGTTTCCATGATGAATAAAATGCGTGTATCTCCATCTTATAGGTTCAAAATAGGACATGAAACAAGCAATATAATAAAATAATTCATTTAGAAATTTTGATTTGAATGCAGTTTTGTGTCCTGTCTCATGCCAAATTGGATTTGAAAAGCAGAAAATATTTCCATATATCAAAAACCAGAAAAGTGACCACCATGTTCCCCAAGTCTTATATGCAAAAAAACCTAATACAAACAATAAACCAAAATAAAAAGCAACATGTTGTAAACCTTTAATGTCTGATTTTTTTGATAGTTCTTTTAGTACTTCTTTATCGACTATACATTTGTGCCATTTTTTTAGATTTACATCCATAGATAAAAATAAGTATAGATAATATATAATTATTTGGGATATTCAAAAAAAAAGGCGGGTATAAATACCCGCCTTTTCTAAAAAAAGTTTATGTTAATTATCTAGATCTTCCACTGGTACTTTGAACTGCAGCAGCCCAAATTACAAGACCAAAAGCTATCTTGTTGATAAAATCAGCTAAGTTATAAATAACATTTAAAGAGTTCGGGTCTACTCCACCTACTAGGTAACCAAACACATACCCTAATGGATAAATCGCCCAACCTATTGTAACGATCATTCTCATAGCGCCCCAAGCTGTTGCTAATGGTTTGCTGCCACTTTTTGCAGCAATTTTACCAGCTTCACCTGAGAATATTTCATATAAGATATAGATCCATCCAGCCATACCAATAACGAAACCAAGCATAGCAGGAATATAATTTGCTTCACCTAAATATCCACCTATTAGCATTACCAAAGAACCTATTAACAATCTCCAGAATATTGCGCCTGGTATCTTTTTAACGGCTGCTAAAATTAAATAAAATTCAATCATCTGTAAAGGAACAGTGATTAACCAATCAATATATCTATACACAGTTGGTGAGTCTCCAGTTTGAACCCAAACACCTCTCATATAAATATAGTGAATGAATGCTACACCTGTTACCAATCCTGCTACTGTTACCGATGTTCTCCAACCTGCTGCAACACTTCCTCTTTCCATGAAAAAGAAAACTGTAGCTGCTAACATACCCATTGAAATTACCCAAAAAGAAATTCCAACAAAGTCGTTAGATGCAAGTGGGATAGTTTCTGCATTTGCTACACCTGAAAAGCCTAATATAGCTACAGCTGTTAGAACAAAAAATTTAAGTTTTTTCATCAAAAACTCCCTCTTAGTTAGTTTTTTTTATAATTTAAACCAAGGAGTGACTTGCGACTCATTCCCAAGTTAATGGTGGCTTAATAGCAAATAAAATTAGTTTATTGAAGACTTTTTGCTAACTTAAAAGTATTGATTTTACTTACTTTTTGAAATTAAATACAACCTGTTGCATAAAATCTATAAAAAATGTCAAATCAAAGCAAAGCAAAATGAAGAAGGAATATAGTGAAATTTATAATCACTCTATAAAAAATCCAGAAGAATTTTGGAAGAATGTTGCTGATGATATCTTTTGGTACAAGAAACCAACAAAAATTTTAAATAAATCTAACGCTCCTTTCTACAAATGGTTCGAAGATGGAGTCACAAACACATGTTACAATGCTCTTGATCACCATATAGAACAAGGCAAGGGTGAAAAAATTGCATTAATTTACGACAGTCCCATTACTGGCAAAAAAGCAAAGTTCACATTTAATCAATTAAAAGAAAGGGTATCAAAGTTTGCGGGTGCTCTACACAACCAGGGAGTAAAAAAAGGAGATAGGATTATAATATATATGCCTATGATCCCAGAAGCAGTGATTGCTATGCTTGCTTGCGGAAGAATTGGCGCTATTCATTCGGTAGTTTTTGGTGGATTTGCATCAAGTGAACTTGCAAGCAGAATAGATGACAGCAAAGCCAAAGTGCTTATCACCGCTTCATGTGGTTATGAGCCAGGAAAAACAGTTGAATATAAACCTCTAGTCGATGAAGCTTTAAAACTAGCAAAACATAAAGTGCAAAAAGTTATTTTGTTTCAGAGAACAGGTAATGAAGTTAAACTTAATAAACCTTTAGAACTTAACTGGGATGAGGCCTTATCAAATGCAAGTAATAAAGACTGTGTGGAAATGAATTCAAATGAATATGCATATATTTTATATACTTCTGGAACTACTGGGATACCAAAAGGTATAGTGAGAGATATTGGTGGACACATAGTTGCTTTAAAATGGACAATGAAAAATATTTATAACATAAATGAAAATGATGTTTGGTGGTCTGCAAGTGATATAGGGTGGATAGTAGGTCACTCATATATTGTATATGCTCCCCTTTTTAAAGGATGTACCACTTTATTATTCGAAGGCAAGCCCGTAGGAACGCCTGATGCCGGAGTATTTTGGAGAATAATTTCAGAATATAAAATTAAATCTTTATTTACCGCCCCTACAGCATTCCGAGC
Source organism: uncultured Pelagibacteraceae bacterium (assembly GCA_902568235.1). Taxonomy (GTDB): domain Bacteria; phylum Pseudomonadota; class Alphaproteobacteria; order Pelagibacterales; family Pelagibacteraceae; genus Pelagibacter. The sequence continues at coordinate 115,175 of CACFPS010000003.1, forward strand.
TATTAAAAAAGAAGATCCAGATGGTAAGTTTTTCTCAAAGTATGATTTAGGTTCATTTGAATCTCTTTTCTTAGCAGGAGAAAGAGCTGATCCAGATACAATTAAGTGGGCTGAAAATCTTTTAAAGGTTCCAGTGATTGACCATTGGTGGCAAACTGAAACTAGTTGGGCGATAAGCTCAAACTGTACTGGTATTGAAATGCAAAAAACAAAATATGGTTCAGCATGCAAGGCTGTTCCGGGATATGATGTAAAAATAATTAAACCTGATCAAAATTTAGCAATACCAAATGAGATGGGTGATATAGTTGTAAAACTTCCTCTCCCTCCAGGAACTTTTCCAACTTTATGGAAAGCAGATAAAAGATATGAAGAAAACTATATGTCGAAGTACAAAGGCTATTATCAAACATATGATGCAGGCCATATAGATGAAGATGGTTATATTTGGATAATGTCCAGAACAGATGATATAATAAATGTTGCTGGACATAGATTATCTACCGGTGCTATTGAAGAGGTTTTGTCCGAACATCAGTCCGTTGCTGAATGTGCTGTAATAGGAATTAAAGATCAGTTAAAAGGACAATTGCCTATTGGCTTAATAGCTTTAAAAGCTGGAGTAAAAAAGGATAACGATACTATCTCAAAAGAATGTGTGCAAATGGTAAGAGATAAAGTTGGACCTGTAGCAGCATTCAAAATAACTATAGTTGTTAAGAGACTTCCAAAAACAAGATCGGGCAAAGTATTAAGAGGCACAATCAGAAAAATTGCTGATAAGGAAGAATATAAAACTCCAGCAACAATTGATGATCCAACAATTTTAGACGAAATAAAACAAAATCTAATAGAGAATAAAATACTTACCTAATGATAAAAACTTATTTTTTTTTAATTGGAGCTGTATTCTTTGAAGTAGCTGGTACATTGCTATTGCCTATTACAAAAAATTTTACAAAACTTTTGCCAACATTTGCATTAGCAATTTTTTATTTAACTGCATTTTATCTTTTAACCTTTGTTGTAAACAAACTTCCTATCTCTATTGTTTATGCAACTTGGAGTGGACTTGGAATATTTACTATAGCAATACTTGGTTATATTTTTTATAAACAAACATTGGGTTGGCAAGCAATACTTGGAATGTTTCTAATTGTTATTGGTGTAATCTTGGTAAATATTTATACTGGAAAAAGCTTTTAATATTAATTAATTTTTTTTTTAAACTTTAATATAAACAAATTTTTTAAAGTTCTAAAAATTTCAATTCTGGGGATTTTAGAATTACCTTTTGTTCTATCTTTAAAAATAATAGGTATTTCTTTATTTACTTTTTTCTATTTGTTGAAATACGTTTTAGTTACAAAAACAAATAAATTTTTAATTTTAATATTGCTTATTTATGGTGTAGCAAACTTTTATTTTTCAAATCCAAATTACTTATTTAATGAAAGTTATTATGCTAAAAGTAAAAAATATCATTATCTGGTAACAGCCGACATAGAAAATTGTCTCGATAAAAAATTTGATATATTTAAACCAAATAATTTTACAATTTTATCAAAAGGCATAAGGCTTTACTGTCCTGATTTTAGAACAGTTGAAAAATTAAAAAGATTTGAAGTTTTCGATGAATATTTTAGAAATAGAGCAAAGCCATATTTATTGGGAAAATTTAAATAAATCTAATTGGTTTTCCAGAAGGTTCTCCGATAATTTCTCCATTTTTCATTTTAATTTTACCATTAATTATAGTTGCAACAGGCTTACCTTTAAATTTAAATCCATTAAAAGGAGACCAGCCACATTTGCTCTCAATATTTTCATTTTTGATTTCAATTGTTTTGTCCATATCTACAACTGTAAAATCAGCATCAAATCCTTCTTTAATAAATCCTTTGTTCTTTATTCCAAAAATTTTAACTGGATTTTCACATACCAGATTTATTAATTGACTTAGCGATAGTTTGCCATCATTTACATGATTTAGCATAACCGGCATAAGCGTTTGGACTCCTGGCATGCCAGATGGTGAATTTGGATATTCTTTATCTTTATTTATTTTTAAATGTGGCGCATGATCTGATCCAATTGTATCATTTAGATTATTTTTTACTCCATACCACAGTCTATCATAATGAGATTTATCTCTTAATGGCGGATTCATTTGCGCATAAGTGCCTAGCTTGTCATAGCAATCGGGGGCATAAATAGTTAAATGTTGAGGTGTAATTTCAAAAGTAATATTACCTTTATGTTGTGATAAAAAATCAACCTCTTGCTTTGTTGTAATATGAAGAATATGGGCTTTTTTATTATATCTCTCAGCTATTTTAACAATTCTTCTAGTTGATGAAATTGCACATTCTTCGCTTCTCCAAATAGCATGTGAGTGAACATCTCCACTTTTTATCAATTTTTTATTTTTATTCAAAATTTGTTCATCTTCTGAGTGAACTGCAACAACTTTTGAACTACTTTGAAAGACTTTTTCAATGTCCTTCTCTTCTGCAACTAAAAGGTTGCCGGTTGAGGATCCCGCAAAAAGTTTAATTCCACAACAACCCTCTAAATTTTCTAAATCTACTAACTCATTTGCGTTATCTGCTGTTGCTCCAAAATAAAAAGCATAATTGCAATACATTCTATTTTTAGCAAGATCTAATTTTTTCTGAAACTCTAGTTTGGTTGATGTTGGTGGATTTGTATTGGGCATTTCAAATACACCTGTTATACCTCCGGCTATTGCGGCTCTACTTCCAGAATGAAGATCCTCAGTATCTGTTGAACCAGGTTCTCTAAAATGAGTTTGTGTATCAATACATCCTGGCAAAACTGTTTGACCTTCAGCATTTAGTATTTCCTTTGCTTCATCAGAAATTTCGCCTATACTTTGAATTAAGCCATCTTTAATTCCAATATCTTGATTTTTTAATTGTCCATCAATGTAGCATTTTCCGTTTTTAATTATAAGATCTAACATTTTTAAAAAAAGTAATTATATTATTAATTAGTATCAATCAATTATGAAATTTGACGAAGTACATATACTTGATGACAGAGGTCTCCTTTACATAAATGGAGAGGATGCAAAGCCTTTTTTGCAAAATATAATTACTAATGATATTAATAAAGTCACAGAGAATAATAGTTGTTTCAGTGCGCTACTTACTCCTCAAGGAAAATATTTATTTGATTTTATAATTTCAAAACACAAAACTGGATTTTTTTTAGATTGTGAAAAAGAAAATATTAATAATTTATATAAACAGTTAACTTTATATAAAATTAGATCAAAGGTAGAAATTCTAGACTTAAGCAACGAATTTGTTATTGCTATTTTAAGTAAAGAAAAATTTCTATCATTAGAAAATACTAAAGATGTTGAAGGATTTACTACTAAATTTATGGAAGATGTTATTTTACTAGATCCAAGAAATACTGAGCTTGGAGCAAGACTAATAATAAATTTGGAAAAATTATATCTCTCTATCAAAAAACTTGAATTAAAAATTTCTGAAATTAAAAATTACTATAAGCTAAGTCATAAATTGGGAATTCCTCAGAGAAATACAAAAAATCTTCAGAATAAAGTATTTGGAATTGAGTGTAATTTCGAAGAATTAAATGGAATAGATTTTAAAAAAGGTTGCTACATAGGTCAAGAAAATACGGCCAGAATGAAACTTAGAGAAAAACTTCATAAAAGACTTTTTGCAATTGAAGTTATTGAAGGTTCAATAAAAGATGATTTGATATTTTCAGAAAATAAAGAAATAGGAAAAATATTAATTAAAGATATTAATTTTTTTGGTGTTTTTAGATTTAAAGATGAAAAATTTAACTTTGGCAAGATTTATAAATGTGGAAATGCTAAAATCAAAGTCAATAAACCTAATTGGTTTTAATTACTTAATAAATTTTGATAAATTGGGTTTAAAATAGTTTGGTCCTTTCATAACCTTGCCTGACTCATTATAAATAGGTTTGCCATCAGATCCAAGTTTGCTCATATTTGAATTTTGCACTTCATTAAAGCAGGAATCCAAATCTATTCCAAACGCATGACCTGCCCCATAAGTTACATACAAAATATCAGTAAGAGCATCTGCAACTTCTAAAATATCCTGCGATTCTATTGCCTGCTTAAGTTCGGCTAACTCTTCTTTAATTAAATCATATCTAAGATCGTTTATTTTTTGAGAGGCAAATGAAGGCTTAGTTTTGACCTCTTGACCAAATGTTTCCATGAAAGTTTTTACTTTTTGAAAGTTTGTCATTTTACTCCTGTAAGATTTTTTAAAACTAGTATATAAATAATTTCATTAATTATTCAAACTAATGAAAACAAGAAAAGAATTTGATAGTATAGGCTTTATAAACGTTCCTGTGGATAAATATTGGGGAGCCTCGACGCAAAGATCAAATAGGTATTTTAACATAGGCAAAATACTAGTGAGTCCATCTATTATAAAATCTATTGCAATAATAAAAAGATCTGCTGCAGTTGTGCATTTAAAAGACAGATTGATATCTAAAAAAATATCAAATGCTATTGTAAAGAGCTCTAATGAGGTAATCTCTGGTAAACTTGAAGATAGTTTCCCTTTAAAAGTCTGGCAAACGGGATCGGGCACACAGACAAATATGAATGTGAATGAGGTGATTGCAAATAGAGCAATTGAAATTCTTGGCGGAAAAAAAGGAACAAAAAAACCCGTACACCCTAATGATCATGTAAATAAATCCCAATCAACAAATGATGTATTCCCAACTGCTATGCATATATCTGTTGCAACAGAAGCCATTAAGAAACTTCTACCAAGTTTAAATTTATTAGAAAAATCTTTAAAAAAAAAATCAAAAGAATTTAAAAAGATTGTAAAAATTGGAAGAACTCATTTACAAGATGCCACACCATTAACACTAGGACAAGAATTTTCAGGATATTATGAACAAGTTAAAAAAAGTAGAGAAAGAATAAAAATAGCTTTAAAAGATATTTTTTTTTTAGCACAGGGTGGAACAGCAGTTGGAACAGGAATTAATACTAAGAAAAATTTTGATAAAAAAATTGTAAAAGAGATTAGCAAATTTTGTAAAATAAAATTCAAACCTGCGACAAATAAATTTTCTGAAATAGCTTCTCACGATGCAATCGTTAATTTTTCTGGATCACTCAATACAAGCGCTGTTAGTTTAATGAAGATCTCAAATGATATAAGATTTTTAGGTTCTGGACCAAGAGCAGGATTAGGGGAATTGATACTACCAGAAAATGAACCTGGGTCTTCTATAATGCCAGGAAAAGTAAATCCGACACAATGTGAAGCTGTGACAATGGTCTGTGCAAAAGTAATTGGAAATCACACAGGAATTACAGTAGCTGGTTCACATGGCCATTTTGAATTAAACGTTTTTAAGCCTTTGATCGCATATAACGTTTTACAATCAATAGATATATTATCAGATAGTGTTAAGAATTTTACTCTTTATTGTGTAAATGGAATTAAACCGAACAAAAAAAAAATTAAAGAGCATTTAGAAAATTCATTAATGTTAGTAACTGCTTTGGCTCCAAAAATAGGCTATGATAATGCATCTAAAATTGCAAAAAAAGCTCTGAAAAATAATACAACTTTAAAAACTGAAGCATTGAAATCAGGATTGATAAACGAAAAAGATTATAAAAAAATTGTAGATCCAATGAAAATGATAGGCCCAAGTTAATTTAGAACATCTCGAGCAAACACTTTTAGTTCTTGAATATTTTTAACTACAAAAGATAAGTTGTCATCAACTTTAATTTGATTATCATTTAAAACGATATTTGATATTAAAAAATCTTTTTCATTCAATTTTTTTTCAATATTAAATTTAATCTTTTTGATTTTTTTGATTTTTTTTGAGTTTATTTGAAAAATTTTTGCAAAATTTATGTGGTTATTTATTGATAATAAATTTTCAGAAAAAAACACTAATTCTTTATTTTTTTCCTCATATTTTATTTTTGAATTTATTTTTCCAATTTCTGGAATTTCAAAAGTAGCTCCTAAAAATTTGATTCTTTCTTCTTCAAATTTAAAATTAATTTTTCCACTCTTGATAAATTTATTTTTCAAATTGCTAAAACTAAAGTAAAGATTTCCATTTATATTTGCTAAAAATTCCTTATCATATCTAAAAAAATAATGAAAAAAATCATCAACTAAAAAATTGAGTTCTTTATTGTTTATTTTTACTTCAGAATTAAAATAAAAAGGAACAAATTGAATATCAGAAAAAATTTTAATTTTTTGATTATTGGTGACATCTGGAGAAAAAACTTTTAAATTATTATTTAAAAGTTCATAATTAATTACAATATCTTCATCCATTAAACTGATAAAGCTAGATCCTTTATATTGTTGTTTATTTTCAAATATAAATTTATTTTTAATTTTTATATTTGGATTTTTTACCTTAATAGTGTGAATGGTTTCTTTAGGTTTATTATAATATCTTTTCCACTCTGAGTTAAAATCAATATTGAATAAATTTCCTAAAATATGAAATTTTTTATATTTATTTTCTTCATCTATTCTATAATTTATTTTTTTTATTGGTGATATAAGTATCACATCATCATTTTTGTCTAATATGAATACAGTGCTATTAGTAATTTTTATTGGTTTATTAATTGAATATATAAGGTGTTTTCTTATATTTTTAATATCATCAAACTTTAATTCTATATTTGAATCTTTTATTTCTATTAAAGATATATTTTTTATTGATTTTGAGTAAATTTCTTCAATCGGAATATAAATTTTTAATTTTTTTATTTTAATTAAATTTAATTCTGACTTATTGCTTTTTAGATTTATTGTCGATTTTTCAACGAGAAAATGTGGTCTTGGAAATGGTTTGTAAAAAAGATTTGAGCCTATATCAATATCTAATTTGAACTCTGAAGAAATTAGTTTTTCAATACTTTTCTTAGCACTTTTATAATCAAATAAAACTGGTAAAGATAATAATGTGATTGAAGAAAAAATAATTACAATTAATAATAAAACTATTTTAAAATTTGAGTTGTAATTTTTGATTTTTTTCATGAAAAACTTAATAGGCTTATACTATATATAAAAAAATGTTGAATTCAGATTATTTAAAAAATTTAAATGAGAATCAAAAAGAGGCTGTTTTATATCTAGAAGGTCCATTATTAATAGTTGCGGGAGCAGGTTCAGGAAAAACCAGAGTTTTAACTTCAAGAATTGCTCATATTATTAAGCAACATAAGGCTTTCCCAAATCAGATTTTGGCTGTTACATTTACTAATAAGGCGGCCAAGGAGATGCAGACTAGAGTGTCAAATTTGCTTAAAAAAGAAGCAACCGGTCTACCTTGGCTTGGAACTTTTCATTCAATAAGTGCCAAATTACTCAGAAAACATGCTGATGCTGTTGGCTTAAAAAGTAATTTCACAATTATTGATCAAGACGACCAAATAAGATTGATTAAAAATATTTGTAAAGCTGAAAATGTAGATATAAAGAAAATATCACCAAAATATATTTTAGCTGTAATTGATAAGTGGAAAAACAAAGGACACTATCCTCAAAATGTAAATTTAAAGAGAAAGGATCCACTAGAAAAAAATTTCTTAAAAATATATAAAATTTATCAAAAAAAATTAATTGATTTAAATGCAGCAGATTTTAGTGATCTAATATTGCATACAGTTAAGATTTTTGAAAAATATAAAGATATCGCTGAATTATATTCAAAAAGATTTAAGTATATATTAGTAGATGAATACCAAGATACAAATTTTATACAAAGCCAGTGGTTAAAATATCTTGCTAATCAAAACCAAAATATATGCTGTGTGGGAGATGATGATCAGTCAATTTATAGCTGGAGAGGGGCAGAAATTAAAAATTTTTTAGAGTTTGATAAAGTTTACCAAAATACAAAAGTCTTAAGACTTGAAAAAAACTATCGTTCCACTCAAAATATTTTAAATGTTGCTTCAAAATTAATTGAAAAAAATCAAAATAGAGTCGGTAAAAAATTATTTACAAATCATGATGATGGAGAATTAATTGCTTTGGACTGTTATAGAAATGTCAAGGATGAAGCTATAGAAGTCGGATCTAAAATAGAAAAATTAAAAAAAAAATATTCTTTAAATGAAATTGCAATATTGGTCAGAGCTATTTTTCAAACTAGAGAATTCGAAGAAAGATTTTTAAAAATTGGACTACCATATAGAATTGTAGGGGGAATAAAATTTTATGAAAGAGCTGAAATTAAAGATTGCATAGCTTACTTAAGATCAGTTTATCAACCTCTAGATGACTTATCTTTTGAAAGGATTATTAATGTTCCAAAAAGATCAATAGGAAATACAACAATAAAAAATATTAATGAGTATGCAAAAAAAAATAATTGTTCATTGGAATTAGCATCAAGAAAATTGATTGATGAAAATAAAATAAAACCTAAAACAAAAGTTGGTTTAAACTCATTAATTAATCTTCTTCAAAAATGGAGAAAGGATCTAAAAAATAAAATAAATCATAATAAACTACTTCAATTAATTCTAGATGAATCTGGATATAGTGAAATGCTAAAAAATAAAAAAGATTTAGAAAATGAAAATAGGCTTGAAAATATTAAAGAACTTTTAAATGCTATGAAAGAATTTGATAATCTTGAAAGTTTCCTTGAACATGTTGCACTTGCCACATCTTTAGATCAAGATTGGCAAAGTGAAAAAGTAAATTTAATGACAATGCATGCATCAAAAGGTTTAGAATTTGATGTTGTTTTTCTACCTGGCTGGGAGGAAGGTTTATTTCCACATCAAAAAAGCATTGAGGAAAAAGGTGATAATGGACTAGAAGAAGAGAGAAGATTAGCATATGTGGGTATTACTCGAGCCAAAAATATTGCTAATATATCATTTGCTATGAATAGATTTTATCAAGGTGATTGGATAGATAGTATGGCGTCAAGATTTGTTGACGAATTACCTGATGAATTTATAAAAAAAAATAATAATTTTATTGATGAAAATTTAGATGATTTTGAATTCAACCAAGATATTAATTTTGATGAGCCTACTAGAAGCCCAGGATGGATTAGATATCAAAAAAAATTAAATGATAAATAAGATTAAAAATATTATAAGAGACAACATAATCGATGGATACGTTGTTCCAAAAAATGATGAATATTTCACTGAATATTCAAAAGAAAGTAAACTAAAAAATTTAGCAAATTTTACTGGATCGGCAGGTTTTGCATTAATATTTAAAAAAAAAAATTATTTATTTGTAGATGGTAGATATACAATTCAAGCAAAAAAACAATCTGGAAAGAAATTTATTATATTTGAGATACCATACACATGGCCCAAAAATCTTTTTGATAAATTAAACCAAAATTTAAAAATAGGATTTAATCCCAAACTTTTTACCTCTAATATATTGCTTAAATATTTTGGAAATGCTTGCAATTTAATACCAATTCATACAGATATTTCTAAGAGAGGAAAAAATAAAATTGTTAAAGAAAATTATTTTTTTACACTCGATAAAAAAATTACTGGTAGAAGCGCTAATTCAAAAATTCATGATGTAATTAAATTATTGAAAAAACAAAGAATAGATCATTTATTTATTAGTTCGGGAGAAAATGTATGTTGGCTTTTAAATATAAGAGGAAAAGATCTTCCAAATTCGCCTATAGCAAATTGCCAATTAATTTTATCAAGTAGTGGGATGATTCATTTTTTTTCTAACATGAAAAAAGTAAAAAAAATAAAAAAAAAGATAAAAAAAAATAAAATAATTTTTCATGAAGAAGGAAAGCTTTTTGATGTATTAAGTTTAATTAAAAAAGGAACATTTTGTATAGATAGTCAGACTTGCTCTGTATTTAATGAAAATCTAATTAGCTCTAAATTTAAAATAATAAAAAAAGAAGATCCCATTTATAATCTTAAATCAATAAAAAATAATATTGAAATAAATAATATGATAAAAGCACATATTGAAGATGGAGTTGCTTTAACTAAGTTCATTTATTGGATAAAAAATATCAAAAATTTTAATATAGATGAATTTGTTGTTGAAAAAAAATTAGAAAAATTAAGAAAAAGAAATAAAAATTATTTGTATCCAAGTTTTAGCACTATAGCCGGATCAGGCCCAAATGGAGCTATTATTCATTACAAATCTAACAAACAAACTAACAGAAAAATAAACAAAAAAGATTTATTGTTAATTGACTCTGGCGGTCAATATAAATGGGGCACTACAGATGTAACCAGAACAATAACTTTTGATAAGCAGAAGAATAAAATTAAAAAATTGTATACTAGAGTTTTGAAGGGTCATATTGCTGTAGCGCTTTCAGATGTAAAATATGAAATTAATGGACATAATATTGATAAAAAAGCTAGAAAAAGTTTAAATTCAGCTGGCTTAGATTATGGTCACGGAACTGGACATGGTGTTGGTTTTTTTTTAAATGTTCATGAAGGACCACAAAGTATTTCAAAAAATAATTTTCTTAAATTAAAAGAGGGAATGATAGTTAGTAATGAACCTGGATACTATCTTGAAAACAACTTTGGCATAAGGATAGAAAATTTAGTCTTCATTAAAAAAAATAAAAATAAACTATATTTTAAAAACTTGACTCTTGCACCTTTAGAAAAAGATTTAATTGATCATAAGATGCTGACAAAAAAAGAGAAGGATTATTTGTTTAAATACCACTTGGAAACATATTCAAAGCTATCTCCATTTTTAAAGAAAAATGAGAAAAAATGGCTTGCTAAATTAATCTAGCAAGTTATTCCATTCTTGTTGAGTTAAAATTTTAACACCAGTTTTTTTTGCAAGTTCAACTTTTTTTTGAGTCGGTTTTTCACCAATAACTAAATAATCCAACTTTTTGCTTATAGTGCTAACAATATTTCCTAAATTTTGCTCAGTTAAGTTTTTTGCCTCAGCTCGACTTATATCAATTAGTTTTCCAGTAAACATAAAGGATTGATTATTTAATTTTCCTTTTTTATTAAGTTCTCTGCTTTTAATATTTAAAATGTTAGAAAGTCTGTAAACAATATTAAAATTATTTTTATTTTTAAAAAAATGCTTCATAGAATTTATTTGTGCTTCTCCAATTCCATCAATATTAATAAATTGATTTATTTTTTTTTCACTAATTATATCTAAAAAATTTTTTATATTTATAGAATAATCAGCAATCAATTTTGCGTTCTCAATACCTATATGTCTTATTCCAAGAGAAAATATAAACTTTTCCAAACTTACATTTTTAGATTGTTCAATTGAATATTTTAGGTTAGATGTCGATTGATTGCCCCACCCATCAAGCTTAGATATTTTATTATAATCAAGTTTAAATATATCTTGAGGGAATCTTATAAAATTTAGCTCCCAGAATCTTTCAACTACTTTTTTTCCTAAACCGTCAATATTTAAAGCCTCTTTTGATATAAAATGTTTTATTTTTTCAATGGCTATTTTTTCACATTCAAAACCTTCATTGCTACATCTTCTTACCGCATCGTATTTTTTAGTTATAAGATTATATTCTTTAAAAGTTTTTGACCCACACGATGGGCATTTAATTGGAAATTGAAATCTAGTTGAATTTTTTTTTCTTTTCTTTAAATCAACTTCGATCACATGTGGAATTACATCTCCTGCTCTTTCAATTTTGACTGTGTCTCCTTTTCTAATATCTTTTCTTAATATCTCATCTTCATTATGAAGTGTTGCGTTAGATACTATTACACCACCAATATTAATAGGTTTAATTTTTGCAACGGGAGTAAGTGCCCCTGTTCTTCCAACCTGAATATCAATATTTAATATCTGAGAATATGCATTATCTGCAGAAAATTTATGTGCAATAGCCCATCTGGGTGAATTAGAGGTAAATCCTAATCTTTGTTGCAATTTTAGATCATTAATTTTGTATACTAATCCATCTAGATCGTATTCAAGATCGAATCTCTCTTTTTCAAATTTGTCATGGTATTCTTTTAATTCACCTAAACTTTTTAAAACTTGATTGTGTTTACTTGTAGAAAAACCCCAAATCTTTAATTCATTCAAAAATTCCGACTGTAATCTAAATTGATTTTTTTCAATAAATCCAAATGTATAAGCTATAAATTTTAAAGGAATTTTTTTCGTTTCATTTGGATCCTTTTGTCTAAGACTTCCTGATGCGGCATTCCTAGGATTGGCAAATTTATCTTTAATATTTTGAAAATCAGATCTTTTAATAAATACTTCTCCTCTAATTTCTATATCTTGGGGAAAATTTTTATTTTTAATTTCAATTGGAATATCTTTAATTGTTTTCAGATTTTCAGTTATGAGTTCTCCAACTTTGCCGTCGCCTCTGGATACCCCAGCTACAAGCTTCCCCTTTTTATAATTTAATGAAGCTGAAATACCATCAATCTTTGGTTCAACACTATATTCTAATTTAATTTTATCATTAATATAATTTAAAATTTTTTTTTCAAAGTTTAAAAGATCATCATAGTCAAAAGCATTTGATAAAGAGAGCATCGGCACTCTATGATTATGTTTAGCAAAATTTTTTGATGGTTTATAACCTACTGTATTACTAGGAGATGAAGATTTTTTGATAAATTCATTTTTTTCTAATTTTATTAATTTTTTTTTTAAATTATCATAATCTCTATCGCTAATTTTAGGAGAACTTTTTTCATAATAAAGTTTATTATGTTTTTCAATTTCTTTTATAAGCTTGTTATATTTACTTAAATCTAATTTGTTACTCATCACTATTTAAGAAGTTCTTTAAATTTTTGAATGAATTTGTTTTTCTTATTTGCAGTTTGTTTTTTTGAAATTTTTTTATAGTTTTTATTAAATATTTTGTAAGTTTGATCATACCATTCACTAGATTGATAATTATAACCTAGAACTGTAGCATATTTTTTTGCTTCATCTTCAAGGCCAATTTTATAATTTAATTCAACTAATCTATGTAATGCTTCTTCAATAAATATAGTATTGTCATATATCTCAACTACTGTTTTAAATCTATTTATTGCAGGTATCCATTTTTCTCTTTGTACATAATACCTTGCTACATACATTTCTTTAGATGCTAAAATTTCTTGAATGTAATCAAGTTTATATGCTGAATCTATGGCATATTCTGTATTTTGATAATTTTTTACTACAATTTTAAAATTTTTCTCTGCTTTGAATATTCTTTGTGTATCTTTTGTTTCGTCGATTATTTGATCGTAATGGCAAAGAGCTAATAAATAATAAGCATAACCAATATTGGGATTTTTATTATATTTTTTTATGAATCTGTTGAGTTCCAGAATAGCATCTTCATAATATGCTTGAGAAAAATAAGCATAAGCTGCCATCAAAGAAGCTCTTGGGGCCCATACTGATTGTGGATATATAATTTCTGCTTCATTAAATTTCTTTGCGGCATAAATTATATCCCCCTTTTCCAATTCTGTTATGCCTTGATTATAAGCTTCTATCATTTGTAATTCTTGACTCTTTTCAGTCAAATCTATTTTTTTTTCATTTTTTTTTGTGCAAAAATTTAAAGAAAAAATTAAAATTACGTATAGGAATATTCTAAAATAAATTCTCATATAAATTTAAAAAAGAATTATAATTGATATTAAATTTTATGCTATGGATTTTAACTGAGTTTTTTCAGCTAAAGTATGTGGTAAATTTTTTCCTTTTATTTCAAGTACAGAATAATTTTTTTTATCACTAAAAATTTTTCTCAATAACTTATTTGTTAAACTATGACCACCCTGAGAACATTTCAAAGATCCTATTACTTTATAGCCTGATAAATATAAATCTCCCATACAATCAAGTATTTTATGATTAACAAATTCATTTTCATATCTCAGACCTTCTTTATTAAGCACTTTATTGCTGTCTACAACTATTGCATTCTGTAAACTTCCGCCAATTCCTAAGCCTAACTTTTGCAATTTCTCTATATCTTCATACAAACAAAAAGTTCTAGAATTAAAAATTTCTTCTAAATTGTCCTCAAAAATATTGATTTTATTTCTTTGGATATTGATAACGTTATTTTGGTATTTTATTTCAAAATCTATATCTGATGAAACATTTGATTTATCAATTGTTATAAATTTTTTACCTTCATTGTATTCAACTTTTTTTTCAATTTTAACAAGTTTAATAGGCACATCGCTATCTTTAATGCCAGACTTTTGAATTTCTTGAACAAAAACTTTAGCCGATCCATCCATAATTGGAACTTCTTGAGCGTTAATTTCTACTAAAGCATTATCTATTCCTAACCCATAAAATGCCCCCATCAAATGTTCAATTGTTGAGATTTTAACTCCATATTGATTTGAAATCGTAGTACATAACTTTGCATCAACAACATTAGAGTAACTTGGGATAACAATATTGTTTTTATTTAAGTCTACTCTTTTAAAAATGATTCCATTATTTGGTGGAGCAGGCAATATTTTTAAAGTAACATTTGAGCCTGTATGTACTCCAATACCTTTAATTGATATATTATTTAAGATTGTTTTTTGTGTTAACAGCGACATTGAACATTTATATTGAAATTATTTTCAATTAAACATTCAACTAATATTACAAGAAAATACAACTATCTCCCGAATAGATTGAAAAATCTTTCAAAATAACCTTCTTTTTTAATATTTTTGTTATTTTTCTCTTCAAATTTATAATTATTAAAATAAAATAATTTTTCCCCGGCATCACATATTTCCTCATCGGATTCATCATAAAAATTTATCTCAGCAAAATTAAAACTATCTCTCAAATGGAAGGAGTTTTTATTAAATATTTTAGAACCATCTCCAGTAAGTACTAATACTGTTTCATTGGAATTTTTAAATTGATCAATCAATTTATTTTCTATTAAACTTAAGTCAATTATCTCCTGTACACGCGCTAAAATAACCATTTTTAAATTTTCTATATCAATATCTTTTCCAATTATTTTTTTAATTAATAAATTTTTTTTTTCATCAATTTTATTGAATGAGAATTCTTCCTCAGATGAATTAAATGCTTGTTTTATTTTTTCAGATTGTTCAATTTCAATATTAAATATTTTATTAATATCTTTAGTAATATGATTGCCACCGATTTTGATATTTTTAAAATACTGTATTTGATTATTGGAAAAATAAGTTAAAGTGCTTCTTTCCCATCCAATGTCAAGAAAAGCTATAGATTCTTTATTTGTAAAATATTTTTGATATGTAATTGCCTTAGTTATGCTTGTGCAAAATAAATTTAAAATCTGCACACTATTTTTTTTAAATAAATCTTCAATAAATAAATATTTACTATTTGGTATACATACAAATTTAAAATCAATAATTACCTTTTTACCTAATAATTTTTTATCTAAATTTTGATAATATTCTTTATCATCAATCAAAAATTTATTTATGATAGTATGTATAATTTTTAAATTATCATGATAATTTTGTAAAAGTTTTTTTGCCTCTGTCACTAGTAATAAGATATTTTCATCAACAATTATTTTTTGATCAAATTCTTTTTTAACACTTAAATCTATTGCTGTTACTTTGGGATCATCATATAAAACTACCATTTCCTCAATGTGATCTGAAATACTTTTTTCTGCCTTCCTTATTATCTCATTTATTTTATAAGATTTTGTTTCTACATTTTGATCGCTGATTTGATTTTCATAAGTTGAATATATTTTTTTATGATTTTTGTCGAATATTGACAATCTTATCTTTTTTGAACCATAATCAACTACAGTTAAAAATTTATTTATTTTCATATGTTATTGAAATTTGATTTAGTATTCTTAAATCAATTGATTTAATTTTTTTTGGAACATCTAATTTTAAAAACATATTATAAAGTTCAATTGATTTTTCCAAATTTTCTGATGGAAGCATTACATACAAACCATTTTTATTTTTAAAATCCCATCTACCATTATTATGATAAAAAAAATTATCTATTTCATTTTTTTTAACATCATGCTTATCAAGCAAAATTAATAATTCTAAATATTCAGTTACTTTAAATTTTCCAAACACTATTGGCAAATTTTTAACATTTTGAACTTGATTTAAGGGAATTAATTTTTGATTTTTTCCTATATAAAATTTCTTTCCATTTACATAAGTAGTTCCTATTAAATTTGTTTTTTCTAAGATAATTTTTAATTTTGAAGGAAATATTTTTTTAATATTTATATTTTGCAAAAACTTTATGTCATCTATTTTTTTATAAATAGTATTACTATTTAAAAAAAAAATATTTTTTCCAATTAGATTATTTAGCTTCGTTTCTATTATTGTTGCTTCACTTGAATTTAACCCATCAATTGTAATTGATTTTACTTTAATAAATTCTTTAAAATTATTAATAAGGGAATGATTTGCTATAGTTGTAATTAAAAATAAAAGAGACAAATAAAAATAAATTTTTTTTTTATTTATTAATTGATGCATCTTCTAATATTTTCTCAATTAAATTTATAAATTTTATGTTTAAATAACTCGCTATCTCAGGAACTAATGATAGAGCCGTCATTCCAGGTTGAGTATTAATTTCTAATAAGTAAAATTTATTATTATAATATCTAAAATCTGATCTTGTCACTCCTCTACACTTTAATTTTTTATGAACATTTAATGCAATGGAACATACTTTTTTAAGTGAGTCATTATTAATTTGAACTGGAATAATATGTTCAGTTTTTGCTTTAGAGTTATACTTGGCCTCATAGTCATAAAATTTTCTTTTGGGTTTAAGCTCAATTGCGCCTAAAATTTTTTGCCCCATTATTGCTACTTGAATTTCTCTACCGGGAATAAATCTTTCAATCAAAACCTCTCCATAATGACTTAATTTATTCAAGAATTTAATAATATTTGATTTATTGCATATAAAAACATTGACGCTTGATCCTTCGTTAATCGGTTTTATTACTACTGGAAATCCTAATTTCTTCTTTATAATCTTTATTATGTTTTTTTGTTTTTTTTTATTTTTGTAAACAAATTTTATATACTTTGGCGTTAATATTTTACTTTTAATAAATATTTTTTTTGAAATTTCTTTATCTATTGCTAATGATGATGATAATACGCCTGAGTGTGTATAATTAATTTTTTCAGACTCAAGTATTGATTGAACATATCCATCTTCTCCGTACCTCCCGTGCAGAAGATTAAGCGCAATATCTGGCTTAAATTTTCTTATAACTTTAACTAAATTACCATCGGGTTCGGTAATTTTTATTTTATATTTTTTAATTTTATTTAATTCATTAAAGACACTTTTTGCAGTTTTTTTACTTATTTCTCTTTCACTTGAATACCCTCCGGCAAGAATAAGAATTTTCTTCATTAATCAACAATCACAATTTCTAGATTTAAATCAATGCCAGTTTTAATTTTAACTTTTTCTTTTACATAATCGATGAGAGATTTCATATCTGAATAACTGGCTTTATTTTTATTTACAAAAAAATTTGCATGTTTTTCAGAAATTGAAGCATCTCCAAAATTTATTTTTTTTGGTATAACAGATTTGATTAGCTGCCATACTTTTTTATTCGGGTATTCATTTGGATTTTTAAAAGTACTTCCGCCTGTCTTTATTCTTGTTGGCTGCGTTGTTTCTTTTTTTAATTTCAAATCATTTATTAACTTTTCAATTTCAATTTTTTTTTTTTTTTGAGTTTTAAAGGTGCCACTTAAAAATATTGTATCTTTAGGTAAATCGGTTTCACGATATTTAAATATTATTTTATTTGCAGGGATTGATTTGATACTTCCATCAAAATCTATAGTTTGAATTGAAACTAGAAAATCTTTAAATTCATTTCCAAAACATCCTGAATTCATTCTTATACCTCCACCTATTGTACCAGGTATACAAGACATGAACTCAAATCCTCCTATATCATTATTTTTAGCAAATTCAGAAAGCTTTTTTTGTGTGCAAGAAGATCCAGCAATAATTTTATTATTAAGCATTGTAATATTTGAAAAATTATTTCCTAATTTAATAACTACACCTTGGTAAATATCATCTTTAAATAGAACATTGGATCCAGCTCCTAAAATGAATATCTTTCCTCTTCTGTCATATAATTTTAAAAATTCTTTTAATTCTTTTAAAGTGTATGGTTTAAAAAAAAGCTTTACTTCACCACCTATATTAAACCAATTAAACTTTTTTATATTAAAATTAAATAAAATTTTTCCACTTATACTATTTGAAAAATTTTTTAAGTCATCTACTTTCATTTAAGTATATTTTTTAAGTTTCTTACCCAATTTGTTATTGTTCCAGCACCCATTCCAATATAAATTTTTTCACCATAAGCGGATTGTTTAATATATTTGCCTAATTGTTTTTCATTTTGGATAATTATTAAATTAACTTTTGAATTTTTGATTATTAATTTTGCAAATGAATTATAAGAAAAGTTTAACTTCAAATTTTCTCCGGCTTTATAAATTGGACATAATAAAACTGTGTTAGCAGTTTTAAAACAATTTGAAAATTCAACTTTAAGATTTTTTACTCTTGAAATTCTATGTGGTTGAAAAATACAAACTATTTCTTTTTTTTTATAAACCTTTTTCACTCCCTCTAGAACCGACTTAATTTCTGTAGGATGATGTGCATAGTCATCAAAGAAAATTGTGTCATTATGTGCAAATAAATAATTAAATCTTCTTTGTACACCTTTAAATTTTGATAAACCTTTTTTAATTAGTTTTTCTGAGACTCCTATTGAATAACCAACAGCAGCAGCAGATGCTGCATTTCTAATATTATGTAAACCTAGTAATGGTAATTTAATATTTTTTATTATTTTTTTGGTACCTGGTATATTTATTTTTAAATTGAATTTAGAATATTTTGTTTTTAGTAATATTTTTGTTATTTGAAAATTACAATTTGCTGAAGTTCCATAAGTATAAAAATTTTTATTATTTATTTTTTTTAAAACATCTCTATTATTTAAATCGTCAAAACAAATAAATGATTTTCCTAATGAAGGTGTTTTATTTAATAATTTAGAAAAATTTTTTTTTAAATTTTTTAAAGATTTATAAAAATCTAAATGTTCTGAATCAATATTCGTAATAATAGAATATGTAAAAGGAATTTTTAGAAAACTACCGTCTGATTCATCAGACTCAATAATGCACCAATTGCTTTTGCCTAATCTAGCAGAATTACCAAATGAATTAAGAACGCCGCCATTAATTATTGTCGGATCTAATTTTGCATGTGTAAAAATACTTGATATCAATGAAGTTGTTGTGGTTTTTCCATGAGATCCTGTAATTACTACATTTCTCATTAAAGAAACTATATTACCAAGCATTTCTCCTCTGGTATAAATTGGCAGCTTTAATTTTATAGCTTGCTTTAGTTCAGGATTGCTTTTTTTTATAGCAGATGAAATAACTAGAATTGTACATTTTTTTATATTACTTGATTTATGACTTAGAAAAATATTTAACTTTTTTTCTTTTAGTCTTTCAATATTTTTATTGTACAAAAGATCGCTGCCTTGAACCTTGAATCCAAGTTCATTCATAATGAGCGCCAATCCACTCATACCTATTCCTCCAATTCCCACAAAGTGAATAAGTTCTGTTTTTCCAATATTAATTTTCATTTATAAGCTCAATTAATTTTTTATTTATATTATTCCAAGTATTTTGGTTAGTAATTTTTGATAAATTTTTTTTTTTTTCAAAATAATCTGATTTTTTATTAAATAAATTAATTATAAAATCATTCAACTTGTTTAAATTGTAATCTTTTTGATTTAATATCCAACAGCCGTTTTTACCGGCATAGTACTTTGCATTGTAAAATTGATGATTATCTTTTGCATGAGGAAAGGGTATTGCAATAAAAGGTACATTAAAATAAGAAAGTTCTGATATTGCTGATGCTCCTGATCGAGTAATTGCTAAGTCAAAATTACTATATTCTTTAAATAAATTATCTTCAAATTTAAATAATTTATTTTTTATTTTTAAATCATCATATTTTTTTTCTATTATTTTTTTTTGACCTTCATCAAAGACTTGCTGATATAATTCAATATTCATATTTTCTGATAGTTTAGAAATTAAATGAATAATGTTATTATCAAAAAATATTGCTCCTTGGCTACCTCCTATAATTAACAATTTTTTTCTAAATGAAAAATTTTTATTTTCATTTTTTTTAATAAAATATATTTCTTTTCTTAAAATTGGATTAGACAAAAAAATTTTATTTTTATACTTTTCGGGAAATAATTTTAAATTATAATCATAACAAATTATTTTTTTTGAAAATTTAAGCATAAAATTATTTGCCCTTCCTAGAACACTATTTGGCTCAAATAATATTATTTTAATATTAAGAAGATAAGAAGCTATACAGAATGGAATAGACATATATCCACCTGTGCTAACTAGAATATTAAAATTTCCTTTTTTTAAATATAATAATGATTTTATTATAGATATTGAAAACTTTATTATATTTAGAGGCAAAAGATATAAATTTGTAAATAAATTAGGAACATCAATTAATGAAAATTTATAATTATTTTTATTAACAAACCTTCGTCCTCTATTATCAGTAACTAATTCTACCTGAAAATTTTCTTTTAAATGATCATATATGGATAATGCTGGAATAACATGCCCACCAGACCCTCCCGTAACGATAATTATTTTTTTCATATTAATTTAGTTTTCTTTTTGTAAAATTTAAGATTAAACCTGAAATAATTGCTGTACTTATTATAGATGAACCTCCATAGCTCAAAAATGGAAGGGTCATTCCAGTTGTTGGCAACAATCTAATATTAACGCCCACATGTACAAACATCTGCAACAAAACTATTGTAGAACATCCTATTAAAATCAATTTAAATTTGTTTATTTGTATTAAATTAATTTTTTGAAGAATTTTATAGTAAAAAATTAAATATATTATGATAATTGACATAACTATAATTACTCCAAACTCTTCTGAAATAACTGAAATTATATAATCTGTATGAGCTTCGGGAACTCTTGAATTTAAAGTTCCTTCACCAATACCTTTTCCAAAAAAACCTCCGCTGACTATAGCATCACTTGCCTTTTCTGCTTGATAATTATTTCCAGAACTGGAGTCCAAGAAGGAAATAAGTCTAATTTTAATGTATTCGAATTTAGCTACATAAAAAATTAAATATGAAACCATTAAACTTAAAAATAAAAAGATGGAAAAAAAATAATACAAATTAATTCCTGATACAAAAATTAATACAAGCCAAATTGATAGTATCAACAATGTCTGACCTAGATCTGGCTGTGAAATTAATAAAAGTGAAATTGGTATTATAATTATGATGCTTAAAAAATATTTTAAATATAAATTTTTTTTTTCTAAAGATAAAATTGATGACAGAAAAATAATTAAAAAAGGTTTTAATATTTCAATTGGCTGAAATCTTGGAAAAAAAGCAAATTCGATCCATCTTTTTGAACCTTTCACTTCTATTCCAATGAAAGGAACCAAAATTAAAGTTAAAAAACTTATTAAAAAAAAAATAATAGAAAATCTAACAAGCAAATCTTGGTTTAAAAAAGAAATAATTAATAAAGTAGATATTGCTATAACAATAAAAATAAGATGTTTGAAAAAAAAATAATATGAGTTTGTATCTAATTTGTCTGATGCTATAAGAGAAGTAGAAACTAATGAAAAAAATAAACCAAGCATAAACAAAAATAAAATAGTCAAAAAAATAAATTTATCTATATTCTTCCACCAATCATAAAAATTATCAAAAAAATCTCTCATTTTTTTTTTAGAATTTTTTTAATTATATTATTAAAATATTTTCCCCTATCTTCAAAATTTTTGAATTGATCAAATGATGCGGCTGATGGACTAAATAATATTACTTTTTTTTTATGAGGATCTTTTTTAATTTCTTTAAACACCTCAGCTAAAGATCTGGTTAAATTTTTATTAATTTTAATTTTTATTTTTTTCTTTAGAGCGTTTGCAAAAAAAAACTTATCTTTTCCATAAATAAACCCTTTGATTGATTGATAATATTTTTTTTTTAATTTAATTTTATCATCCTTTTTTGCAAGACCTCCAAGTATCCAAAATATATTTTTATGGGATTCAAGCAAAGGTAATGTGGAAGAAAAACTTGTAGATTTTGAATCATTAATAACTATTAAATTCTTTCTAGCAAAAATCTTTTGCTGTCTATATTTTAATCCTTTAAAATTATTTATAACTTTTAAAATTCTATTTTTATTGAGCTTGAAGTGTTCTGATAATTCAAAAATATAATTTAGATTTTCAATATTACTTTTATTTTTAAAATAAACATTTTTAATACCACTTGTTAAATTTTTTTTTTTTAAAGTAATATGCTTTATTTTGGACTTTGGTTTGTGCTTTTGAATTAGATATTTAAGATAACTGCTTTTATTTTCAACAAATGCATAATCAGAACTGATTTGATTTTTTAATAATTTAAATTTTGCATAAACATAATTTTTAAAACTTCCATGTCTTTCAATATGATCTGGGTAAAGATTTAGGATAACAGCATAATTTGTTCTAAAAAATTTACTGTACTCCAATTGATAAGAGGAAGCTTCAACTATAAATATCGTTTTTTTTGTTATACCTTTTTCTAAAAGTATTGGTTTTCCTATGTTGCCTGTTAATCTGGTATCTTTTTTATGCGCCTTGAAAATATCGTACAACAATTTTGATGTAGTAGATTTTCCATTAGTGCCGGTTATTGTTATTTTCTTTATTTTAGGAAAGCATAAATAAAATATATCTAAATCAGTTATAATTTTAGATCTATTTTTTTTTAAATAATTTTTTATTTTACAATTATTAATATTTATACCCGGACTTAATACAATATAATCAAATGTTGTTTTTTTTAGTTGTTTAAAACTAATTTTTGAATTTTTATATCTTTTCGGAATTTTGTTTTGATTGTCATCAAATATAACGCATCGATTACTATTTTTTAAATATTTAAAAGTGGAAGCTCCAGATTTTCCAAAACCATAAATTAAAAAAAAAAAATTATTAAAAAAATTTTTTTTTGAATTCATTATCTAAGTTTAAGTGTTGCTAGTCCAACCATTGCAAGAATAATTGCTATTATCCAAAATCTGATAACAACAGTAGACTCTTCCCATCCTTTTTTTTCAAAATGATGATGAATCGGAGCCATTTTAAATATTCTTTTTCCTGTAATTTTAAAAGATATAACTTGAACTATTACTGAAATTGCCTCTAAAACAAACAATCCCCCTGTTATTGCTAACACTATTTCATGTTTAGTAATTATACCAATGGCACCCAGGGATCCTCCCAAGGATAAAGAGCCCGTGTCTCCCATAAATATTTTTGCAGGAGGTGCATTGAACCATAAAAAACCTAAGCAAGCACCAATTATTGAGCCACAAAATATAGAAGCCTCACCCACTCCTTCTATATAAGGTATTTGGAGGTAATCAGAAAAAATTATATTTCCAGAAACATAACTAATGAAAGCAAAACATGCGGCAACCAACATAACAGGAACTGTTGCAAGTCCATCTAAACCATCTGTCAAATTTACTGCATTTGAAGATCCCACAATTACAAAAAGGTAAAAAGGAATAAAGAACCAACCAAGATTTATTACTAAATTTTTAAAAAATGGAAAATATAAATTTCCTAATTCATTAGATTGACCAGAAAAATATAAAATTAATATTCCAATTAATGCTAAAATAATTTGTAAAATTATTTTGAATTTTAATGAAATTCCAGATGAATTATTAAATTTAATTTTTCTATAATCATCATAAGCTCCTAAAATCCCAAAAGATCCTGCTATATAAATTAAAAACCAATTATATGAATTAGTTAGATCACCCCATAACAATACACCAGAAAATACACCTAAAAGAATAATCAAACCTCCCATCGTTGGAGTTCCTATTTTTTTTATAATATGCTGGCTTGGTCCGTCTTCTCTTATTGGGTCATGAATTTGTTTAGAAGAAAAAAAATTTATCAATGGGTTTCCTACCATAAAAACGACGAACATGGATGTGAATATCGATAATCCTGTTCTTACAGTCAGATATTTAAAAACATTTAAAAAACTGTAATTATCTACTAGAAAAGAGAATAAACTAAATAACATTAAACAAACCTTTTTTTATTTTACTAGCCACAGTATTCAAACCTGTAGAATTTGATCCTTTAATCATTAAATAATCTCCATTCTTTAAATCTTTTTTAACAAAATTTAATATATCATCTTTTGATTTAATCACT